>NZ_JAMYLI010000027.1:0-98092 GCF_040317955.1 Mesorhizobium sp. M1342
CCGGCCTCAAACCCGAGCCGCAAGGCACCCCACATTGGCCTGACCCTCCCTCCTTGCCCCTATAACTTAATAACGCAACGGGCCCGCAAGGGGGGAGATCGGACGTCGTTTCTGCTTTCGCCAATAGTCGACGCTGCAAGAAGAGCACCGCGATCGAAACTGCCAATCTCCCCTCTTGCGGGGGAGATGGCCGGCAGGCCAGAGGGGGGTGCCCAGGTTCGACTTCGGCAGCCTCACTCATGACCGACTACAAAACCCTCATCGACGCCGAGACCTGGGCCTTCATCGAGCGGACCAACTCTTACTATCCACCGGACACGATCGACTACACGATCGCGCAGCAGCGCGAGATTTACGATCGCATGTGCCGGGAATTCTTTGCCGGCTACCCCGAGGGGGTCACGGTTGAAACATCCGCCATTGCAACGCCCACGCACGACATCCCGATCCGCATCTACCGAAGCACACGCGAGGCTGCGGTGACGGTGCTCTATGTCCATGGTGGCGGCTTTATCCTTGGTGGGTTGGACAGCCACGACGATGTCTGCGCTGAACTCTGTGCCCGCACCGGCTATGAGGTGGTTTCGGTCGACTACCGGCTGGCGCCGGAACATCTGCATCCGGCCGCCTTCGACGATGCGATGAGCGCCTTCGAATGGGCCACCTCCACCCGCAACCACCCAATTCTGCTGTGCGGCGACAGCGCCGGCGGCAATCTCTGCGCCGCCGTCAGTCACGCCACGCGCGGCCATTCGAAAAGGCCGGTTGGCCAGGTGCTGATCTATCCCGGCCTCGGCGGCGACCGGTCGCAAGGATCGTACATAACGCATGCCGAAGCGCCGATGCTGACCACGCGCGATCTCGAATTCTACAAGAACATCCGCACCGGCGGGCAAGACGGCACCGGCGACATCACGCAGTCGCCGCTTGCCGACGCCGATTTCGCCTACCTGCCGCCGACAGTGCTGATCACCGCGCAATGCGATCCCCTGTCGTCCGACGGCGAAGCCTATCGCGACCGCATCGTCGCGGCCGGCGGACGGGCATACTGGTTCGAGGAACCGGGCCTGGTGCACGGCTATCTCAGGGCCCGGCACACGGTCGGCCGCGCCCGCGCGAGTTTTACCCGGATCGTTGACGCGGTTGCTGCCCTTGGACAGGGTGCCTGGCACTGGTGAGCGGTCTTTTCGCCTCGCCGCCTGAAACCTTATTACACCGAGGCAGCCGCCGACCGGCCGGCGCTGCGGCCGGAAAAGATGCAGCCGCCGAGGAAGGTGCCTTCGAGCGCCGCATAGCCATGCACGCCGCCGCCGCCGAAGCCGGCGGCTTCGCCGACCGCATAGAGCCCGGCGACCGGCAGGCCATCGGCATCCAGCACGCGGCTGTCGAGGTCGGTCTGCAGGCCACCCAGCGTCTTGCGGGTCAGGATGTTGAGCCGCACCGCGATCAGCGGGCCGTTTGCCGGGTCGAGCATCTTGTGCGGCTTTGCCGTGCGGATCAGCCGGTCGCCGAGATAGGCACGGGCGCCGCGCAAAGCGGTGATCTGCATGTCCTTGGAGAACGGATTGTCGAGCTGCCGGTCGCGGGCGCGGATTTCGCGCTCGACCTGGGCCACCTCAAGAAGCGGCTCACCGCCGGCAAGCGCGTTCATGCGCGCGACCAGCGCCGGCAAATCAGCCTCGACGATGAAATCCTCGCCCTTCTCCATGAACGCCTTGACCGGACCCGGAATGCCAGATGTGGCGCGGCCGAGCACCTGGCGCCAGCTCTTGCCGGTCAAATCAGGGTTCTGCTCGGAGCCCGACAGCGCGAACTCCTTCTGGATGATCTTTTTGGTCAGGATGAACCAGGAATAGTCAAAGCCTGTGCTCATGATGTGGGAGAGCGTGCCCAGCGTGTCGAAACCGGGATAGAGCGGCACCGGCAAGCGCTTGCCGCGCGCATCGAGCCACAGCGATGACGGGCCGGGCAGGATGCGTATCGCATGGTCGGTCCAGATCGGCGCCCAGTTCTTGATGCCCTCGACATAGTGCCACATGCGGTCGCGGTTGACGATCGAGCCGCCGGCCCGTTCGGTGATCGCCAGCATGCGGCCGTCGACATGGTCGGGCACACCGGTGATCATGCGCTTGGGCGCCGTGCCAAGCCGCTTGGGCCAATTCTCCCGCACCAGTTGATGGTTGGCGCCGATGCCGCCGGAGGCGACGATCACCGCTTGGGCGTGAAGCTCGAAATCACCTGATATTTCGCGCGAACTCTTGTGGCCGCGCTCGACAGCGCTGGGCTGCAGGATGTCGCCACGCACACCGGTCACAACAGCACCCGTCCGCGTCAGTTCATTGACCCGATGACGGAACTTGAAGCTTATCAATCCGCGTTTTTGTGCCTCGCGCACGCGCTGCACGAACGGTTCGAGAACGCCGGGGCCGGTGCCCCAGGTGATGTGGAAGCGCGGCACCGAATTGCCGTGGCCGATGGCATTGCCGCCGCCGCGCTCGGCCCAGCCGACCACCGGAAAGAATTTCAGGCCGCGCTGCATCAGCCAGGAGCGTTTTTCGCCGGCGGCGAAGCCGACATAGGCTTCCGCCCATCTGCGCGGCCAGAAATCCTCGGGCCGATCGAAAGCCGCGGTGCCCAGCCAGTCTTCCAGCGCCAGGTCATGCGAATCGCGGATGCGCATGCGCCGCTGCTCGGGCGAATCGACGAGGAAAAGGCCGCCGAACGACCAGAACGCCTGGCCGCCGAGCGACTGCTCCGGCTCCTGGTCGACGATGATGATTTTCTTGCCGGCCTCGGCAAGCTCGGCGGCGGCAACCAGCCCTGCAAGGCCAGCGCCGACAATGATCACGTCCGCATCGTCAGCCATCTTTCCTCCCAGAATTAGCCGGCTAATTCAACGCAAGGGGTCAGACGGCCTCCCAGCCTTCTTTGCCGCCGGCGCGGAAGATGGCATCGATGACTTTCTGATTGAGCACAGATTCCTCCAGCGTGAAGACGCGCTCCTTGCCGCCCTGTGCCGCACGCGCGAAGGTCTCGACCTCCAGCCGGTACTGCTGCGTGCCGGGAAAGCGGAACACCTGCGCCTCGGAGTGGTTCTGGTTGTGCAGTTCGACGCGGTGGTGGTCGTAGAGCCCGGCATTGAAAGGCGAGAACAACTCGATGAAACCCTTCTCACCGTGGAACACCATGACCTGGCGCGCCGCCATCTGCGTCGACAGGTAGAAGGACAGTTCGAAGTCACCGAAATCGGCGCGGATCGAGGAGTAGATGTCGGTGCCGAATTTCTGGTCGCGCTCGATCGTCGCCTGCACGCGCAGCGGCTCCTTGCCGGTCGAAAAGCGCGTCGACACGGTCGGGTAGACGCCGATGTCGGGCAGCGCGCCGCCGCCGAGGTCGAGCTGGTTGCGCATGTTGCTGGGGTCGACATTGTAGTAGGAGAAGGCACCCTGCACATGGCGCAGCCGGCCGATGGCGCCGCTGGCGATCAGGTCGCGTACCTTGATCCATTGCGGGTGGTAGATGACCATGAAGGCCTCGCAGACCAGCACCTTTTTCTGGTCGCGCAGCTTGATCAGCGGAAGAATGTCGTTGGCGTCGAGCGCCAGCGGCTTTTCGACCAGCACGTGCTTGCCGGCTTCGATGGCCTTTGCCGTCCATTCGACATGCTGCGAAGTCGGCAGCGGGATGTAGACGCCGTCTACTTCTTTCGAGGCGAGCAGTTCCTCATAGGAGCCGAAGGCATGCCGCGCGCCGAAGCGGTCGGCGAGCGCCTTGGCCTTCGACAGGTCGCGGCTGGCGATCGCCGACAGCACGCCATTCTCCGCCTCGACCATGGCCGGCAACAAATGCTCGCGGCCGATCTTGGCCGTCGACAACACACCCCATCGGAACATCAGGCTTCTCCTCTCGATTACAGGCGACGAGGTTTGCCCGAAATCGCCGGAAAAGCCAATGACAAGGTCAGCCCCTTTTGCCGGTCAGCGTCATGTCGAAGTCGACGATGTTGGAATAGATCGGCGTGCCGACATCCATGCCGTAGCGTGACCTCAACACCTTGCCGGTGACATGGAATTTTATGGTGCCAGCCTTGAGACCGCCAAGCTCGGCCGTGAATTTTTCCGGGAACGTCTTGCCGCGCGCCGTCAGCCGGCCGCTGACGAGGGCCGTGGTGTCGCTGGTTCGGGTCACGCTGGTCGAGCGGAACTGGATTTCCGGGTTCTTGGCGGCATCGAACACCGCGTCGGAGCGCAGGAAGGCATCGATACGGCCTTGGCCGGTGCTGACGCTTTCGGGAAAGATGGTGAAATTGACCTGCGAGCGCGCGACATCGCTGTTGTCGATGCGGATCGAGCCCTTGAAGCGGGCGAAGGCGCCATCAAGGCCGCCGCCGCCGACCTTGCCGATGGAAAAGCGGATGCTGGAGTTGGCCGGGCTGATCGAATAGCTGCCGGCGGCGTCACCAAGCGCGACGGCCGCTGAAACAGGCATGGCAAGGCAAGCGGCGACCGCCGCAAATCCGAGGATGCGCGTGTACATGGAGGTGTTCCTTTTTGGAGGCGGCGCTGTGTGCGTCCTCGCCCCGTCAACGAATGAGCCGTCCGATCTATTCCGCATCTGACGAAGGCGTGATCATGCGCGTAAGCACGCCATCCCTGAGCTGGAAATGATGACGCAGCGCCGCCAGGACATGGAGAGCGACCAGCGCCATGCCGGCATAGGCGAGATACCAATGCGTTGCCGCCCAGAAGCTTTCGGCGCCATCCGATTCAGCCAGCGGCAGGTTCGGCATGACGAACAGGTTGAACGGCAGGCTGGGGATCTCCAGCATCGACACCGACACCAGCGCCCAGCCGGACAAGGGCAAGGCAAGCTGGAACGCGTAGAGCGCAAAATGGACCAGCGGGGCGGCCCGACGCTCCAGGGTTCCGACCGAGCGCGGCAGCGGCGGCGTTGCATTGCCGAGGCGCCAGGCGACGCGCAGCACCACCAGACCGAGCAGCAGAAAGCCGAAGGATTTGTGCAGTTGGATCAGTTCGAAGGCGGTGCGCTGACTGGTCAGCCGAACCATGACGAAGCCGAGCCCGAACTGACCGATGAAGATCAGCGCAATCAGCCAGTGGAGAATGATCGCGCCCCAGCCATAGCGGGTCGTGCTATTGGTGATCGATGTTTGCATCGTTGGTGAACGACCGCGATGCCGGTTTTCTTCCACCAGGGGGAGGGGCGAGCCCGCTCTATCCACTCACCTTGAAGAAATCGACAAACGCCCTAAGCGCTGGCCGCATCTGACGGCGGCTCGGATAATAGACAAAGAAGCCGTCGAAGGGCGGGCACCAGTCCTCCAGCACGCGGATCAGCCTGCCGTCGGCGAGCGGTGCGCGGACATAATCCTCAAAGACGAAGGCAAGCCCGGCGCCGTCGACCGCCGCCTGGGCGATCAGATGGTCCTCGTCGAGGATCAGCGGTCCCTCCACCGCCATCTCGATCCTCTCGCGGCCTTTCTCGAATTCCCAGCGGTAGAGGATGCCGCTGGAGAAGCGGAAGCGGATGCAGCGGTGGCCGGCTAGGTCGCGCGGGTGGAGCGGCTTGGGGCTCACCTCGAAATAGACCGGGGCGCCGACCACCGCGCCGCGAAGGTCCGGCCCGATGCGCACCGCGATCATGTCGCGCTGCAGGCTCTCGCCTAGCCTGACTCCAGCATCGAAGCCGCCTTCCACCACGTCGGTGAAGCGGTCCTCGATGACGATCTCCAGCACGATGTCGGGATAGGCCGACGCAAAGGCGCCCAGCCGTGGCGTCAGCGCCAAATGGGCCGCCGTGCGCGGCACGGTCAGCCGCAGATTGCCGGCCGGCCGGTCGCGCGCTTCGATTGCCGTCTCCAGCGCCAGGTCGATCTCGGAAAGCGCCGGCCGCAATCGCTCGAGCAGTTGCGCGCCCTCCTCGGTCGGGGCAACGCTGCGCGTGCTGCGTGCCAACAGGCGCACGCCAAGCCGGGCTTCGAGGCTGGATACCGCGTGGCTAACCGCCGAAGGCGCGATGGCCAATTCCCTGGCAGCGCCGCGAAAGCTGCCGCATTGAGCGACAGTCGCCAGCACCGCCAGTTGTGAAAGATGCGCTCGATTCATTGATCTATCTTTTAGTACAGCCCGTGCGGATTAAAACCGATTATCGAACACAAGGCAAGGCGCTATTTCTCCCACATCGCAACAAGGAGACGCGTTATGCAAACCCGCAAGCTAGGAACTGAATTGAACGTCTACCCCGTCGGCCTCGGCTGCATGGGCATGAGCTTCGCCTATGGCGGCCAAGCGGAAGCCGATGCGATCGCCACGCTGCACCGCGCCGTCGACATCGGCGTCAATTTCTTCGACACGGCGGAAGTCTATGGCCCTTACGAGAACGAGATCCTGCTCGGCAAGGCGCTGAAGTCGGTGCGTGACAAGGTGACGATCGCGACAAAATTCGGCTTCAAGATTTTGGAGGAAGGTACAGGCCTCGACCGCATGGCGGGCGTCGACAGCCGCCCCGAGCACGTCAAGGCGGTCGCCGAGGCCTCGCTGAAACGGCTGGGCACCGATGTGATCGACCTCTACTATCAGCACCGTGTCGACCCCAACGTGCCGATCGAGGATACGGTCGGCGCCATGGCCGAACTGGTGCGCGAGGGCAAGGTGCGCGCGCTTGGCCTGTCCGAGGCGAGTGCCGCGACCATCCGCCGGGCCCATGCCGTTCATCCGATATCGGCCGTGCAGAGCGAGTATTCGCTGTGGAGCCGCGACCCGGAAGACGAGGTGTTCGCCGTCTGCCGCGAGCTCGGCATCGGCTTCGTTCCCTATAGCCCGCTCGGCCGTGGGCTGCTGACCGGCACGATCGCCAAGCCCGAGGCCTTGAGCGACGACGACTGGCGCCGGACCTTGCCGCGCTTCCAGGCCGAGGCGATGGAAGCCAATGCCGCCGTCATCGCCACGCTGGAAAAGCTGGCGGCTGAAAAGGGCGCAACCTCGGCGCAGCTGGCGCTGGCCTGGGTGCTGCACCAGGGCGATTTCATCGTACCGATCCCCGGTGCGCGCAAAATCCGCCATCTCGAGCAGAACACGGCGGCGGCGGACATTGCACTTAGCGCTGTCGAGGTGCAGGCGATTGGCGATGCGCTGTCGCCCGACAAGGTGGTCGGTAGGCGCTATGCGCAGAAGGAGTTGGCGCTGGTGAATGGGTGAAAGCTGGTGAGTAAGCGGAAGGGGTGCTTCGGCGCCCCTTTTCATGCGCGATGGTGCAGAAGGTTGCGTGACGTTGGCGCGAGGCACCCCCCTCTGTCCTGCCGGACATCTCCCCCGCAAGGGGGGAGATCGGATGTCACGCCGGCTTTCGCCAATCACCAACGTTGCAAGAAGGGTGCCGCCGATGAAGTTGCCAATCTCCCTCCTTGCGGGGGAGATGGCCGGCAGGCCAGAGGGGGGTGCCTCGCGCCAACATTCCGGCAACTCCCTACCAAGGCACGACAGTGGTCTCCGGCCAATACTCCTGGGCGCGTCTGCCCTTCACCTCATGCGTGCGCTGATTGTCCATCACCCGGTTCGGTGTGATGCGGAACGAAAAAATATCGTCAAGACCAAATGGAGCCACGATCTCGAGCTGCCCATCCGCATCGTATCGCACACCCACCGCATGGGTCTTCGACGCAAAATAGCTGACGGATTCGCTGGCGCTCGAATAGCGCGGGCAGGGTTGGCAGAACTTCTGCGGATACCATAGATGCACCCGCGCCTGGTTGCGCACCTCGACCGGCAACGCTAGCCCCTCGAAATGCCGCGCCGCCCGGCGGATCACCGCGTCCTCGGCCTCGTAGGACAGGTCGCTGTCATCGAAGTAGAAGAGATCAACGTCCTTGATGCCGTAACCCGAAGGCTTGCCGGTCAGGTGGTTCCAGACACTGTTGTAGAGCGCGCCGGACACCACCAGCCAGCCCGGCAGGTCGAGCGTGCGAGCCCGCGCCAGCGCGTCGCGGACCAGCGGGTCGGCAGGCACGATGGCGAGAAACGCCGCGCGCTGTTCTTCGAAAGGAAGTCCGGAATACCGCAGATGGTCCATCGCCCTTTGGAGGGCGATTCGCCATCTGCTCGCAAGTCTTAGCCGCGCAGAACGCCGCCCGTCTGCTTGCCGACATTCTCGACGATACGCTTGGCCAGTGCCTCGAAATCCTCGTCGGTCAGCGTCTTTTCGACCGGCTGGATCGACACTTCGATGGCAATAGACTTCCTGCCCTCGCCGAGCGAAGCGCCTTCGAAGATGTCGAAGACCGAAACGCCCGTGATGAGCTTCTTGTCGGCGGCGAGCGCCGCGCGGACCAGCGTGCCGGCCTCGACCGTTTTGTCGACGACGAAAGCGAAGTCGCGCTTGACCGCCTGGAAGGGGGACAGTTCCAGTTTCGGCTTGGTTTTCGTCGGCTTGGCCTTCGGTTCGGGCACCGCATCGACGAACACCTCGAAGCCGCACAGCGGCCCGGAAACATCGAGCCCCTCCAGCGTCTTCGGGTGGAATTCGCCAAAGGTGCCGAGCACGGTTTTCGGGCCGAGCTTGATGGTGCCGGAACGGCCGGGATGGTACCAGGCTGGACCGCCGGCCTCGATCTGCAGCCGCTCGACCGGCGCACCGCAGGCTTCGAGCGCGGCGATCGCGTCGGCCTTGGCGTCGAACACGCCGACCGCACCCGAATTGCCGGCCCAGTTGCGGCCGGAGCCGTCGAGCTTGGCGGTGCCGCGACGCACACCGGCGGCGACGCGCCGCTGTTGGTCGGCGCCGTCGCCCTCATAGGTGCCCGACACTTCGAACAGCGCCACGTCGCCAATACCCTTGTCGGCATTGCGCTGTGCAGCGGCGATCAGCCCGGGCAGCAGCGACGGCCGCATGTCGGACATGTCGGCGGCGATCGGGTTGGCGAGCTTCAGCGCGGTCTGGCCACCGCCGAACAGCTCGGCATGCTTGGCCGGAATGAACGACCAGGTGACGGCTTCCATCATGCCGCGCACGGCAAGCGCGCGCTTGGCGGTGCGGGTACGGACCTGCAGCGTGGTGAGTATCCTGGCGTTGACCGCGTCATGCGCACCGAGCGGCTGCGGCGCGATGTTGTCGACGCCGTGGATGCGCATGACTTCCTCGACCAGATCTGCCTTGCCATCGACGTCGGGGCGCCAGGACGGCACGGCGACGTCGAAGACGCCCGATATCTTTTCTTGAGACGAGAAATCTCGTGTGCCGGGCGGCGGAGCAACATAGTTGGCATGGGGTCGATAGGTTGGCTCTGCACTGAAACCCAGGCGCTCAAGGATAGATAGGCTCTCATCCTCGTCGACCTCGATGCCGGTCAGCCGCTTCACTTCCGCCAGCGGGAAGGAAACGATCTTCGGCTGATAGTCGGCATAACCGACGACTTCCATTTCGGTCGGCGTGCCGCCGCAGAAATCGAGCACCAGTTTCGTTGCCAACTCGACGCCGGGAACCATGAATTCGGGGTCCACGCCGCGCTCGAAGCGGTAGCGCGCGTCGGTGATGATGCCGAGCGTGCGGCCGGTGCGCGCCGTGGTGATCGGATCCCAAAGGGCGGATTCGATCAGCACGTCGGTCGTGTTCTCGTCGCAGCCCGAATGCTCGCCGCCCATGATGCCGGCGATGGACTCGACGCCATTGTCATCAGCGATGACACACATTTCCGGCGTCAGCGTGTATTCGCGGCCGTCGAGCGCCTGCACCTTTTCACCATCGCGCGCGCGGCGCACGACGAGATTGCCGGCAACCTTGCTGGCGTCGAACACATGCAGCGGGCGGCCGCGGTCGAAGGTGACGTAATTGGTGATGTCGACCAGCGCGCTGATGGGTCTCAGGCCAATGGCGATCAGCCGCTGCTGCAGCCATTTCGGCGACGGCCCATTCTTGACGCCCTTGACCAGGTTGAGCGCGAAGCCAGGGCAAAGCTCCGGCGCTTCGATCGTTACCTTGACCGGACACATGCCGTTGCCGACATGCGGCATGATGGCGCCGCCGACGAGGCGGCCAAGCCCGCTCGCCGCCAGATCCCTGGCGACGCCATAGACGCTGGTGGCGTCCGGCCGGTTCGGCGTCAAATTGATCTCGATGACCGGATCGTCGATATGCGCATAAGCGGCGAAGCTGGTGCCGACCGGCGCATCCTCGGGCAGGTCGATGATGCCGTTGTGTTCGTCTGACAGTTCCAGCTCGCGCTCGGAACACATCATGCCGTGGCTCTCGACCCCCCTGATCTTGCCGACCGCCAGCGTCACGTCGATGCCGGGCACATAGGTGCCGGGCGCAGCAAAGGCGCCGATCAGGCCAGCGCGGGCGTTTGGCGCGCCGCAGACGACCTGCACGGGTGACTTGCCGTCGCCCGTATCGACGGTCAGCACGCGCAGCCGGTCGGCATCGGGATGCTGGACCGCCGTCAGCACCCTGGCGATGACGAAGGGCTTCAGGCTCGACTTGTCGTCGACATGCTCGACTTCGAGGCCGATCGAGGTCAGTCGCTCGACGATCTCGTCGAGCGTGGCGTCGGTCTCTAGGTGGTCCTTGAGCCAGGAGAGGGTGAATTTCATGGGACTGTTCCGTCTGGTCTTTTGACGCTTGTTTTCAGATGTCTCGGCAGGTCGTCGGATATATGCAGGAAGGCAAGCTGTTCGCCGACATAGGCATGCTGCGTCGGCTCAAAATCGGCCGGCATGTCCATGGCGCCGAGCATGAAGTAGATGTCGTCTTCCAGCCGCTCGTCGACATAGGCGATGGGCGAGCCGCAAGTGCCGCAGAACGAGCGCGTCACCGGGCCGTTCTCATACATCTTCAGCGCCTTGCCGGTGAACGCGACCTGATCGACCAGGAAGCCGACAAAGGCCGACACCGGCGCGCCGCTGGCCCGCCGGCAATCGCCGCAATGGCAATAGCTGACGTGATGCGGTTCGACGGAAGCTTCGAACCGCACGGCGCCGCAGCGGCAGCCGCCGGCGTAGGGCGCTGTCATGCGCTCAGGCCTCCGAACAACGTCGGCATGTCGAGCGGCCTGAAGCCGTAATGCGACAGCCAGCGGACGTCCGCGTCGAAGAAGGCGCGCAGGTCCGGCATGCCATATTTCAGCATGGCGATGCGGTCGATGCCCATGCCCCAGGCAAAGCCCTGATATTCGTCCGGATCAAGCCCGCCATGGCGCAGCACGTTGGGATGGACCATGCCGCAGCCGAGGATCTCCATCCAGTCGGAGCCTTCGCCGAAGCGCACTTCGCCGGGCCTGGAGCGGTCGCACTGGATGTCGACCTCGAGGCTCGGCTCGGTGAACGGGAAGAAGGACGGCCGGAAGCGCATCTTGACCTGCGGCACCTCGAAGAAGGCCTTGCAGAACTCCTCCAGCACCCACTTCATGTTGGCGACGTTGGCCGTCTTGTCGATCACCAGCCCCTCGACCTGATGGAACATCGGCGAGTGAGTGGCGTCCGAATCCTGGCGGTAGGTCTTGCCCGGAATGACGATGCGGATCGGCGGCTTCTTCGTCTCCATGGTGCGGATCTGCACCGGCGAAGTGTGGGTGCGCAGAAGCTTGCGCTCGCCCTTCTCGTCCGGCTGGAAGAAGAAGGTGTCGTGCATCTCGCGCGCCGGATGGCCTTCGGGGAAATTCAGCGCAGTGAAATTGTAGTAATCGGTCTCGATATCGGGACCTTCCGCGATGGAAAACCCGAGGTCGCCGAAGATCGCCGCGATCTCATCGATGACCTGGCTGATCGGGTGGATACGGCCGCGCTCGGCCGGCGACTGCCGCACCGGCAGCGTCACATCGACCCTTTCGGCGGCGAGGCGGGCGGTGATCGCCACATCTTTCAACTCGGCCTTGCGCACCGTCAGCGCATCTGTGACGCGGTTCTTGAGTCCGTTGATTGCGGGGCCTTTGACCTGACGCTCCTCAGCGGTCATGGCGCCAAGGGTCTTCAGCATCTCGGACACGGCGCCCTTCTTGCCGAAAGCAGCGATGCGCACGGCCTCGATGGCCGGCTCATCGGCGGCCGAGGCGATTTCGGCCAGAAGTGAGTTTTCAAGCGTATCCAGGCCAGTGGTTGCGTCGTTCACGGTCAAACTCGCTACGTTGGAAATCAGCTCAAAGTGAAAGTCACTTTTAAGTTGAAAGTTCAGGCAAAAGAAAAACCCGCGCCAGCCGTGCCAGCGCGGGTTCCCCAAATCAGAATTGCGAATGCTTGGGAAGCGCTGGTCTTAGGCGACAGCGCTTTCAAAAGCGTTCGGCGTGGTGTTCTTCAGATATTCGAGCGCCACCTTGGCCTTGGCGACCAGGGCTGCGAAAGCCTGCGGCTCATGGATGGCCATGTCCGACAGGATCTTGCGGTCGATCTCGATGCCCGACTTGTTGAGGCCGTCGATGAAGCGGCCATAGGTCAGGCCATGCTCGTGCGTCGCGGCGTTGATGCGCTGGATCCACAGCGCGCGGAACGAGCGCTTGCGGTTCTTGCGGTCGCGATACGCGTACTGCATCGACTTTTCCACCGCCTGCTTGGCGATGCGGATGGTGTTCTTGCGGCGGCCGTAGAAGCCTTTGGCGGCTTTCAGGACCTTCTTGTGCTTGGCGTGCGAAGTGACGCCTCTTTTTACGCGTGCCATGTCATGATCTCCTTAAAAGCAATTCCAGGAAAAGTGCCTTGCGGTTTTCCGTTCGGAATTGCGTAAAACAAATGCGTGTCCGGACCGAATGATCTTATTTTGGCGAATGATGTTTTCCAAAAAGTCTGCAACTTTTTGGCATCATTCCCTAGAGACCGTTCGGCAGAAAATTCTTGATGACCTTCTTGCCATCCGGTTCAGCCAGAACCATCGTGCCGCGGGCATTTCGAATGAACTTGTTGGAACGCTTGATCATGCCGTGACGCTTGCCGGCCGCAGCCGACAGGACTTTACCCGTACCTGTGATCTTGAACCGCTTCTTGGCGGCCGATTTGGTCTTCATCTTGGGCATTTTGCTACTCCGTATTGTTGGCGCACTATCGCGCTTCTTGTTCGCTTCGGGCCGACCAAAGCCCGAAAAGCAAATGAAACCGCCACGGCATGCCCTGCCGGGCGGTTTTCTTGAACGGCGGTGCTATACGTCAAAGACGGCCCGCGTGCAACACCTGTGGAGATGCGGCGCTGTGTCCTTGGTCAGGGCAGCGTGAACCAGACCGGCAACATGCCTGACAGCTGGGCTCCGTCTATCAGCTCGAAGGCCGGCAGGGCGACGAGGAAGACCAGGCCGTCGAGCAGCGTGGTCAGCAACAGGCGGGGCTTGAAGCTGCCCGTATCGCCCTCCTGGTAGAGCGACAGCTTCGGGAAGAAGCGCGGCACCTTCTCCAGATAGGCCTGGTACGGCGCGCCGAGCGCTTCCTTGAGGAACTTCTCTTCGCGCAGGATGACGATGTGGAAGGCACCCGCGCACAGCAGCGCAAAGAGGATGATGCCGGAGAACGAGCCGATCTGGGCGCCGACGCCCGCCGCGGCCACGGTCGAGAACACATAAAGTGGGTTGCGGGTGATCGAGTAAGGCCCGCCGGTCACCACCTCGGAAGATTTGCGCCCGCCTATGTAGAGCGTCGCCCAAAGGCGCCCGACGATGCCGAGGAAAATCAGCAGCACGCCGAACATTTCGATCGACTCATGCACCCAGGTTTCAGGCGGAAACGTCGATTGGCCGAACAGCAGTGCCAGAAACAGCACCACCACCAGCACCGCAAGCACCATGCGGCGCATATGCTGGTAGTTGCCCAGCCCGTGTGCCTCGACGGGCGCAGACTTGATTTCATTGACCATGGCGGAATCCGATCGTCGAAAAACTTGCCGGCGATCGCAGCTTCTGGCCAAGAAAACAGGGCCCCGCCGATCGTTGGGACGGCTTGCAGGATAATTCAGGCGGATTTAATGCATGTCGCCTCTTTTGACTGCCTACCGCAGCTCAATACAGCCAGAAGAGGACGGGAATTACACCGCTTTCCTGTCCGGACTCGATGAGTTCGAAAAACGGTATGGAAACCAGAAACATCAAGCCGTCGCGCAGCGTGTGATTGAAGATGCGCGGTGTGAAGGTGACCTCGGCCTGATCGCGATAAAGCCGGGGATTGGGAAAAAAACGCGGCACCCGTGCAACGTAGTCCTTGTACGGCGCCCCGAGCACGGTCGTCAAATGCCGTTCCTCGCGCAGCGTGACGATGTGGAACGCGGCCGCGCACAAAACCGCCGACGCTACCGCGACGATCGCGCTGCCGGTCTGGGTGCCGATGCCGACGGCCGCTACGGTGGAGAAAAAATACAGCGGGTTGCGCATCACCGAATATGGGCCGGTTGCAACCACTTCGGCCGACTTGCGGCCGCCGATATAGAGGATCGACCAGAGCCGGCCGCCGATTCCGATCAGTATCAGGGCGATCCCGTGCGCCTCTATGCGTTCGTGGGTCAGTTCATCGTGCGGGGAGCCGCCGAAGATCAGCAAAGCGCAAAAAGCGCCGATTAGCAGCGCCAGCAGGACGCGCCGGCGCCGCTGATAGCGACCCATTTCACTTGTAGAACGTGCCGCAGCGGTCATGGGAGAATCCTTTCGCCGCGAGGACCGGCAACCAGAATCCTTGTCGAAGCAACTTGCGGAGAAATCATGGCGGAGGCAAAACAAAACAAAAGCCGCCGAAGCGGCCTTTGCTTTTGACGGGGATCGCTCTAGCGCGGCGACAGCACCATCATCATCTGGCGGCCTTCGAGCTTCGGTTCCGCTTCGACCTTGGCAATCGTCGCCACTTCCTCGCGGACCTTGTTCAGAAGCTGCATGCCGAGTTCCATATGCGCCATCTCGCGGCCACGGAAGCGCAGCGTCAGCTTGACCTTGTCGCCTTCCTCGAAGAAGCGGCGAACCGCCTTCATCTTGGTCTCGTAGTCATGGCTGTCGATGTTCGGGCGCATCTTGATCTCCTTGATCTCGATGACCTTCTGGTTCTTGCGCGCCTCGGCCGCCTTCTTCTGGTTGGCGTATTTCAACTTGCCGAGATCGAGGATCTTGACGACGGGGGGCACCGCATTGGGCGATATCTCGACGAGATCGAGCCCAGCCTCTTCGGCGAGCAGCAACGCATCGTTGATGGAAATATCGCCGCGGTTCTGGCCATCGGCGTCGATAAGCTGGACCCGGGGAACCCGGATGTCACGGTTGGAGCGCGGGCCATCCTTGGTCGGCGCCGCTGCTTTGAAAGGTCTGCGAATGGTCGTGGTCTCCTTGGCCGTTTCGTTCAGGTTCGTCAGTGTTGATGCGTGGACGCGCAATGTGGTGAGCGCGCGGGCGGAGTCAATAGCACAGCATTGACAGAAAATCACCCTGATCGCTGCTCTGCACCAAACAAACAACATCGTGAGCACTTTTCGCCACGCCACCGGCTGTGTCACAAGACCCGCGTTGAGGAAAAGCCATGACTGCTACGCCCCCAATCTTTCTGGATGTAGATGGATCGCGCATCGCGGTGCGCCATACTGCTGGCTCTGCGCCAGGCATCGTCTGGCTCGGCGGCTACAAGTCGGACATGCTGGGCACGAAGGCGCAGACGCTGACGGACTGGGCGGCGAAAGAAGGCCGCGCCTTCCTGCGCCACGATTATTCTGGCCATGGCGAATCCGGCGGCGCCTTTGCCGACGGCACGATTTCGACATGGCTTGCGCAGAGCCTTGCCGTGTTCCGGCATTTCACCCGGGGCAGCCAGATCCTGGTCGGCTCCTCGATGGGCGCCTGGATCGCGCTGCGCATGGTGCAGGAATTGCGCAAGGCAGGCGATAGCAACGTCGCCGGCATGGTGCTGCTGGCGCCAGCCCCGGATTTCACCGCCGACCTGGTCGAACCGGTGCTGACCAAGGCGCAGAAGCGCGATCTCGCCAAAAAAGGTTTCTTCGAAGAGCCGTCGGACTATTCCACGGAACCCTACATCTACACCCGCGCCCTGATCGAGGACGGGCGCTACAACCGGGTTATGACAGGCCCGATCGACACCCATTGCCCGGTGCACATCCTGCAGGGCCTGGCCGATGCGGACGTGCCTGCAAGCCACGCACTGAAGCTGGTCAGCTTGCTGCCCGCCGACGACGTGACACTGTCATTGATCCCCGACGGCGACCATCGCTTGTCGCGACCCCAAGATCTCGACATGCTGGTGCGGGCCGTCGATGCGATGGCGCAGAGGGGAAACTGATGCGCCTTTCCATCCCGATATCCGCCTTCGTCGCGGCGATCGTCGGCTTCGGCGGCACGCTGGCCATCGTCATCGCAGCCGCCACCGCAGTCGGTGCGACGCAGATCGAGACGGCAAGCTGGGTGACGACGATCTGCCTGGCCATGGCGATCGAGAGCCTGTGGCTGTCATGGCGCACGAAAATGCCTGTCATCACCGCCTGGTCGACGCCGGGCCTGGCGCTGATCGCGGCATCGAGCGGCTTTTCGATGAGCGAGGCCGTCGCCGCCTTCATCGTCACCGGCGTCCTTCTGATCGCCACAGGGCTGTTTCGGCCCCTGACCAAGCTGATCTCGAGGATACCGCCCTCCGTCGCCTCGGGCATGCTGGCCGGCATCGTCGTCACCTTCGCGCTCAATGCGGTGAAGACCATTCCGATCGACCCGTGGCTGATCCTGCCGCTGATCGCCGTCTTCTTCGTTATCAGGCTGTTCAACCCGGCGCTGTCGGTGCTGGCGGTTCTGATCGGCGGTGGCCTCGCCGCTTTCCTCACCGGCCGTGTCGGTGGCCTGCCGACACCGGAACTGTCGACGCTGACGCTGATTGCGCCTGACTTCACCACCAAGGCGGTGATCGGCCTGGCACTGCCGCTCTATCTCGTCACCATGGCGTCGCAAAACCTGTCCGGCCTCGCCGTGCTGCGCGCCGCCGGCTATCACCCGGAGCCCGGCCCGCTGATCGGTGTCACGGGCCTGTTTTCGCTGCTCTCGGCGCCGTTCGGCGGCTCGACGACCAATCTGGCGGCGATCTCGGCGGCGATCTGCACCGGGCCGGACGTCCACCCCGATCCCGCCGAGCGCTGGAAGACCGGCCCGTTCTATGCGCTCGCCTATCTCATCTTTGCGATTTTCGGCGCTTCGCTGGTGGCGATCTTCGCGGTGCTGCCGCAGAGCCTGATCGTGCTGGTGGCAGGCCTGGCGCTGATGGCGTCGCTCGCCAACGCGCTGTCTATCGCGCTGAAGGAAGAGGCGGATCGCATGGCCGCCACCGTCACCTTTGTCGTCACCGCGTCGGGTCTGACGCTGTTCGGCGTTGGCGCCGCATTCTGGGGCCTGATTGCCGGGCTGGTCGTGCTTTTCCTCGATATGATCAAAAAGCGATAATCATTTCAGATGCTTGTCCGGATTTGACGGACATTGTCTTGAATCGCCGTTTTTCTCTTCCCATTTCGATTCCACGCAGCCGGGTTTGGCTGTCTCCAACCGAAGGAATGGGAGAAAATGAACACATCCGCATTGATCCGTCCGGCCTGGACGCCGGCAACCATCGCGTTGATGGTTGTGGGTTTCATGGTGTTCTGGCCACTCGGCTTCGCCATGCTCGCCTACATCATCTGGGGCGACCGCCTCGATGGCTTCAAGCGTGACGTCAACCGCGCGACCGACGGCATCTTCGCCGGATGCCGCCGCGGTTCCGACAAGGCCGCGCGCTGGGGCAATGGCTCCGCCCGCACCGGCAACGTCGCTTTCGACGACTGGCGCGAAAAGGAACTGGAGCGCCTGAACGAAGAGCGTCGCAAGCTCGACGAGATGCTGACCCAGTTCGACGAGTATGCCCGCGAATTGCGCCGCGCCAAGGATCAGGACGAGTTCGACCGGTTCATGGCCAACCGCAACAAGTCGACGGCTCCGACGAAGACCGATCCGGGCGCCGGAACGACGACCACCAAGCGTGGCAAGGGTTCGAACCTGCTTGACGACTGAGGCCCGACGCATGACCCCGAAAATCGGAACCGGTTTTCGGAAAGGATCATGCGCCAACTTAAAGTGCTACAGCGTCCTTTGCGCGTCCCAGAGGACGCGCGGCTCTGTAGGACAGGCCAAGGTATGACGACGGCGTCGCGCGAGCGGCGCCGTTTCTTTTTTGTTCTAGTCGTTTTTCTCGAATCGCGTATCGTCCCGCCATGACTCTCGGCTTCTTTCGCAATCTGACAAAGCCCAAGCCCACGCCTGTCGTGGAACGCGAATATTGCGTCGCCGGCCGCACGCTGCCGCTCAAGATCGTCGAGAGCGCCAGGGCGCGCCGAATGACGCTGCGCATCGATTCAGGCGGTCAGGGTCTGCGCATCACCGTGCCGCCAGGCCTGCGCCGCGGCGAGGTGGACAGGTTCCTCGAGCGGCACCAGGACTGGCTGGAGCAGCGACTGGCCAAGGTGCCGACGCGGCCGCAGGTGCGGCCCGGCATCAGGATCCCGGTGCGTGGCGTGGCGCACCGCATCGTCCATGAGCCATCAAAGCGCGGGACCGTGACGGTGTCGAGCGATGAGCGCGGCCCGCTGCTGATCGTGCACGGCGATCGCATACACCTACCGCGCCGCATCGCCGACTTCCTCAAGCGCGAGGCCAAGAAGGACATCGAGAAGCTGGTGCTCAAGCACACCCAGGCGTTGGGCAAACGCGCCAAGGCCGTCCGCTTCAAGGACACGTCGAGCCGCTGGGGCTCCTGCACCTCCGAAGGCAATCTGTCCTTCTCCTGGCGCATCATGATGGCGCCGTCGCCGGTCATCAACTATCTCGTCGCGCATGAAGTGGCGCATCTCAAGGAGATGAACCATGGTCCGAAATTCTGGAAATTGTGCGAAAAGCTCTGCCCCGACACCGATCGCTGCAAGGACTGGCTGAAGCGCAATGGCGGTGCGCTGCAGGCGATCATGTTCGAGTAGGCGGCAGCCGAGCGGCACGTCGAGCGCAGTAGGCTACTCGCGCGACCGTTGGAGATTGGCGAAGCTATCTCCAACGTCGTCATCCTAGGGCGGAGCAAGGAGCGAAGCGACGCGGCGCAGACCCTGGGATCCATGCCGTGACGCACGAGCGCCGCAACGGTGCAGGTCTCGGATATCCGCCAGAACAAAACGACCTTTTCAGCAACGCGTTCATTCTCCACCGCCGCATCCTTCGGTGGATGTCACGGCATGGATCCTAGGGTCTGCGCTCCGCTTCGCGTCGCTCCGCCCTAGGATGACGAAATTCAGTCGTCATTCGCCGCATTAAGCTCTTCCGGCCGCAACCCCTCATCGCCATGATGCGGCCACGGCAGGAAATTGCCGTCGAATTCATCGCCGCCGAAATAGTCGAGCGCCCGGTGCGCTTCGGCGCCGTTGAAGGCAGCCTTGTCGATCAGGTGCGCGATGACCTCGCGCGCCTGCGCGACCTTCTGCCTGAGTTCGGCAATTGTCCTGTCGGTCATGATCGTGCTCCCGCCGTGTCCTGTTCATCCATAGGTAGCGCCTTTGGCCGTGTCGGCAAACAGCATGCTTTTTCTCGACTCTTTTCGCTTTTCATGCCAATTCCCGCGCCATGGCACTCGACATCAAGATCTGCGGCTTGAAGACCGACGGGGCAATGGCCGCGGCGCTGGCCGGCGGCGCCAGCCATGTCGGGTTTATCTTCTTCGCCAAAAGCCCGCGCTATGTCGAACCTGCCGAGGCTGGCCGTCTGCGCGAGACTGCGCGCGGCAAGGCGATGGCGGTTGCCGTCACCGTAGATACCAGCGACGCCTTCCTTGATGAAATCGTTGCCAAAATGCAGCCTGACATGCTGCAGCTGCATGGTGCGGAAACGCCCGAGCGCGTCGCCGAGGTCAAAGCCCGCTATGGCCTGCCGGTGATGAAGGCGCTGCCGCTCAGCGAGGCCGCCGATCTCGAACGGATAAAGCCGTTCATCGGCATAGCCGACCGGTTCCTGTTCGACGCCAAGCCGCCGAAAGGCTCGCAACTGCCGGGCGGCAACGGCGTGGCCTTCGACTGGCACATCCTCGCCGGCCTTGACGGCAGCGTCGATTACATGCTTTCCGGTGGGCTCAACGCCGCCAATATCGGCGATGCCCTTCGGCTTGCCGACCCGCCCGGAATAGACATTTCCTCAGGCGTGGAAAGCGCGCCGGGCATCAAGGATCCGGCGCTGATCGAACAGTTTTTCCGGGCCGTCAGGGCCGCGCGGAACACCCGCGCAGCCTGAGCGTGCTGTAAACGACAAGCCAGGAGATCGGCGATGAACAAGCCGGCGACACCCAATTCCTTCCGCACCGGACCCGACGAACAGGGCATGTTCGGCATTTTCGGCGGTCGTTTCGTTGCCGAAACGCTGATGCCGCTGATCCTCGATCTGGAGCGGCACTGGAACGAGGTCAAGAACGATGCGGATTTCAGGGCCGAGCTGACTGACCTGTCGACCCACTATGCCGGACGGCCGTCGAAGCTTTATTTCGCCGAAGGCCTCACGAAGCATCTCGGCGGCGCAAAGGTCTATTTCAAGCGCGAGGATCTGAACCATACCGGTTCGCACAAGATCAACAATTGCCTCGGCCAGATCCTGCTGGCCAAGCGCATGGGCAAGAAGCGCATCATCGCCGAGACCGGCGCCGGCCAGCACGGCGTGGCGTCGGCCACGGTCGCGGCCCGCTTCGGCTTTCCCTGCGTCGTCTATATGGGCGCCACCGACGTCGCCCGGCAAAGCCCCAATGTCTTCCGCATGAAGCTGCTCGGCGCCGAAGTGCGGCCGGTGACCGCCGGTCACGGCACGCTGAAGGACGCCATGAACGAGGCGTTGCGCGACTGGGTGACCAATGTCGAGGACACCTATTACTTGATCGGCACCGCTGCGGGCCCGCATCCCTATCCGGAGCTGGTGCGCGATTTCCAGTCGGTGATCGGCATCGAGGCGCGGGCGCAGATCCTCGAACAGGAGGGCCGGCTGCCGGACACGATCATCGCCGCTGTCGGCGGCGGCTCCAACGCCATCGGCCTGTTCCATCCGTTCCTCGACGACAAGGATGTCCGCATCATCGGCATCGAAGCCGGCGGGCGCGGTCTCGACGGCATCGAGCATTGCGCGTCGATGAATGCCGGCGCGCCCGGCGTGCTGCACGGCAACCGTACCTATCTCCTGCAGAACTCTGACGGCCAGATCATGGATGGCCATTCGATCTCGGCCGGCCTCGATTACCCTGGTGTCGGCCCGGAGCACTCGTGGCTGCGTGATTCAGGCCGCGTCGAATATGTGCCGATCCTCGACGACGAAGCGCTGGAGGCCTTCAAGCTGACGACGCGCGTCGAAGGCATCATCCCGGCGCTGGAATCCGCGCATGCCATTGCGCATGCGGTGAAGATCGTGCCCGCCATGGACAAGGACCAGATCGTCATCGTCAACCTGTCCGGCCGTGGCGACAAGGACGTGCACACGGTGGCTTCGATGCTGGGCATGGAGATCTGATCATGGTGACCCGCATCGACCGCCGCATGGCAAAACTGAAAGCCGAAGGCCGCCCGGCGCTCGTCACCTATTTCATGGGCGGCGACCCGGACTACGACACCTCTTTGTCGATCATGAAGGCACTGCCCAAGGCTGGCGCCGACATCATCGAGCTCGGCATGCCGTTCTCCGATCCGATGGCCGACGGCCCGGCAATCCAGGCGGCGGGTCTCAGGGCGCTGAAAGGCGGCCAGACGCTGGTCAAGACGCTGAAGATGGCAGCCGACTTCCGGACCGGCGACAATGAGACGCCGATCGTGCTGATGGGCTACTACAATCCGATCTACATCTATGGCGTCGACCGCTTCCTCAAGGACGCGATCGCCAGCGGCATCGACGGGCTGATCGTCGTCGACCTGCCTCCGGAGATGGACGAGGAACTGTGCATTCCGGCGCTGAAAGCCGGCATCAATTTCATCCGGCTGGCCACACCCACCACCGACGACAAGCGCCTGCCCAAGGTGCTGCAGAACACGTCGGGCTTCGTCTATTACGTCTCGATGACCGGCATCACCGGCTCGGCGCTGGCCGACACCGGCAAGGTGGCGGCGGCGGTCAAGCGCATCAAGGGCCATACCGACCTGCCGGTCTGCGTCGGCTTCGGCGTCAAGACCGCCGAGCAGGCCCGGGTGATCGGCGCCAATGCCGACGGCGTGGTCGTCGGCACCGCGATCGTCAATGCGGTAGCCAATGTGCTGGGACCGAAGGGCGAAAAGACCGCCGATCCGGCCGAAGCCGTCGCCACGCTGGTCAGCGGCCTTGCGCAAGGCGTGCGTTCGGCCCGCCTTGCTGCTGCCGAATAGTTCTCCTACCTCAGCTTTTGCGCATGTCGTTATCCCAAAACCGGTTTCCACTTTTAGGCGACATGCACTAACTCTTCGTCAGGACAGGAGCCGAAGCGATGAACTGGATCACCAATTACGTTCGCCCGAAGATCAATTCGATGCTCGGCCGGCGCACCGACATGCCCGAGAACCTCTGGATCAAGGATCCGGAGACCGGCGAGATGGTGTTCCACAAGGACCTGGAATCCAACCAGTTCGTCATTCCCTCGTCCGGCCATCATATGAAGATTTCGGCCAAGGAGCGGCTGAGATTCTTCTTCGATGGCGGCAAATACGAGACCCTGGACAACCCCAAGGTGATGCAGGATCCGCTGAAATTCCGCGACGAGAAGCGCTATGTCGACCGGTTGAAGGACGCCAAGGCCAAGACCGGCCTTGAGGACGCGATCATCAATGCGCTGGGCACCGTCGAGGGTCTGCCGGTGGTGGTCACGGTGCAGGACTTCGCCTTCATGGGCGGCTCGCTCGGCATGGCTGCCGGCGACGCCATCGTGCATGGCTTCGAAGTGGCCCTGCAGCGCAAGCGGCCGCTGATCCTGTTCGCCGCTTCCGGCGGCGCCCGCATGCAGGAAGGTATTTTGTCCCTGATGCAATTGCCGCGGACAACGATCGGTGTCGACCGGCTGAAGGAAGCCGGCCTGCCCTATATCGTCGTTTTGACCAACCCGACCACGGGCGGCGTGACCGCCTCCTACGCCATGCTGGGCGACGTGCACATTGCCGAGCCCGGCGCGCTGATCGGCTTTGCCGGACCGCGCGTCATCGAACAGACGATCCGCGAGAAATTGCCCGACGGCTTCCAGCGCTCCGAATATCTGATGGAGCACGGCATGGTCGACATGGTGGTGTCGCGGCTGGAGCTGCGCGAAACCATA
Organism: Mesorhizobium sp. M1342; assembly: GCF_040317955.1. Taxonomy (NCBI): domain Bacteria; kingdom Pseudomonadati; phylum Pseudomonadota; class Alphaproteobacteria; order Hyphomicrobiales; family Phyllobacteriaceae; genus Mesorhizobium; species Mesorhizobium sp. M1342. The sequence goes on from NZ_JAMYLI010000027.1 coordinate 23,256, forward strand.
TCGCGGCTGCTCAAGATGCTGCTCAAGCTGCCGGAGGAGCAAAAGCCGCTGGAGCCGGAAATCCTGCCGCCGGCGGCGGTCGCCGCGGAAGCTCGGCCGCAAGCCTGAAGCGACACGAGGCGCCGCGACCGCGATTGCACGAGGGCTTCGGCGCGCTGTAGCTTTTGATTGCCATGGCCATCCGAAACGATTCTGGTTTTCAGGCTCATGCGCTAGGATTCTACCCATGACGACGCTTGCCGCCGACCGCGAAATCGAAGCCCTGATGGCACTTCATCCGAAAGGCTTCGACCTTTCGCTCGACCGCATTTCGCGGCTGCTGGAGCGGCTTGACAATCCGCAGGATCGGCTGCCCCCGGTCATCCACATCGCCGGCACCAACGGCAAAGGCTCGTGCGCCGCCTTTTCGCGCGCCCTGCTCGAGGCCGCGGACTACCGCGTCCATGTCCATACCTCGCCGCATCTGGTCAACTGGCATGAGCGTTACCGGCTGGCCGCCGATGGCGGCGGCAGGCTGGTCGAAGACAGGGTTTTCGCCGATGCTATTGCCCGTGCCGCCAGGGCTAATGAGGGCGAGAAGATCACCGTCTTCGAGATTCTCACCGCAGTCACCTTCCTCTTGTTTTCCGAACACCAGGCCGACGCCGCCATCATCGAGGTCGGGCTCGGCGGCCGCTTCGACGCGACCAATGTCGTCAAGGAGCCCGCCGTGTCGGTGATCATGCCGGTGTCGCTCGACCACGAGGCCTATCTCGGCGACCGTGTCGAACTGATCGCGGCCGAAAAGGCCGGCATCATCAAGCCCGGCTGTCCGGTGGTCATCGGCGCGCAGGAGAGCGAGACGGCGCTGCAGGTGCTGATCGAAACCGCCGAGCGGCTTGAATGCCCCACCTTCGTCTACGGCCAGGATTTCCTTGCCTTCGAGGAAAACGGCCGCATGGTCTACCAGGACGAAGACGGCTTGATGGACCTGCCGCCGCCCAGGCTGCCCGGACGCCACCAGTTCGCCAATGCGGCGGCGGCGATCGCCGCGGTCAAGGCGGCCGGTTTCGAGATCAGCCATCGCGCCGCCGAAAAGGCGATGATCAATGTCGCCTGGCCCGGCCGCATGCAGAAGCTGATGCAGGGCCGGCTGGCCGAACTGGCACCCAAGGGCGCCGACATCTGGCTCGACGGTGGCCACAATCCGGGCGCCGGCGTGGTGGTTGCCGAAGCGTTGGCCGAGCAGGAAGAGAAGAACCCGCGTCCGCTGTTCCTCATCTCGGGCATGATCAACACCAAGGACCAGAGCGGCTATTTCCGTGCCTTCAAGGGCCTCGCCCGGCATGTCTACACGGTGCCGGTGAGCCTCAGCGAGGCCGGCGTGCCTAATGACGAACTGGCGATCCGCGCGACGGAAGCCGGGCTGACCGCCGAGCCGGTGAGTTCCGTCGCCAGCGCGCTGATGCTGCTGCGCGACACCTGGGACGGCCCGGCGCCACGCATCCTGATCAGCGGTTCGTTGTATCTGACCGGCGCGGTGCTGGCCGAGAACGGCACTCCGCCGACCTGAGGTCGGAGTTGCGAGGAACCCGTCATGATCAAGGTCAAGCAGCTCGCTCACGTCTGCATCTTCGCGCATGACCTGGAGGCAACGCGAAGCTTCTATCGCGACGTGCTGGGCCTGGATACGCAGTTCAATTTCCTGCGCGACGGCAACATTTTCGGGTTCTACCTCAATTGCGGCGGGCGCAGCCACATCGAGGTGTTCCAGAAGGACGGCACGGCCTACACCGAGCAGAACCAGATCAACCATTTCTGCCTCGAGGTGGAAAACATCGATGCTGCGATCGATCACATCAAATCGAAGGGCATCGACGTCACGGCCAAGAAGCACGCCTGCGACGACACTTTCCAGGCGTGGATCCGCGATCCCAACGGCGTGAAGATCGAGCTGTTCGAATACACCGGCAAAAGCGCACAGTTCGCCGGCGGCGACCGCATCGCCGATTGGTAGAGCATTCCTCCTTTTCCGTGAAACGGTGAAACGCCCTAACGCGTGTCGCGTCTGAACGGATTCAGGTGACCCGCTTTAGGCCATTGTTTTTATGCATGTCGTCTTCCCAAAACAGAGATCACTTTTGGGCGACATGCATTAGAAATCCCAAGGTGAGATCAGCTCGAGGTTGGCCGGGCCGAAGTCGTTCAGGTTACGCGTTGCCAGCCGACCGCCATTCACGCGCGCTATCGCTGCAATCATGCCATCGGGTGCCGACATGCCCCGGCCCTTGCGCGTCGCCGTTCCCATAATCTCGCCATAAGCCAGAGCCGCCTCCTCCGTCAGCCCAAAAATGCGACCGGCAAAGCGATGGCGCCATTGGGAGAGACCTTGCTCCAGGCGATCGGCACGCTCGTCAGGTCGTATCTTTTGGATACCGAAAGCGATTTCGGCAATCGCCACCGTGGGAAGCGCCAGTTCGGTATCGTTGCGAACCAGCCAAGCCATGACAGCCGCGTCAGGCGCCTTTCCAAGGCTCTCAGAAATCACATTGGTGTCGACGAAAATCAAAGCTCCGGCCCTGTATGGACCTTGCGGTTTTCCCGGATGATTTTTTCCAGATCGATGTCGACGCCAACGCTTGCCGTCAGGCGGGAGTAGAAGGCGGATGCCGGTTCTCGCCCGGCCTCGCGAATCTCATAGGATTCAAGCGCGCGTTCGACGATATCAGCTATTGAGCGGTTTTCGCGACGAGCGAGTCGATGCGCAAGATCACGTGCTTTTGCGCTGCGGACGGAAAGCTGGGGTTCGGCCATTTCAAACTCCCTTTTGAAAAGATATAGCCTTTCCTGCCCCTGCCATCAAGATGGCAGATGATGGCACGCCATCACTTCAGCTCGATCTCGATGAAGGCGTATTCACCCTCATTGGCGCTGATCACGTCGTGCTCGACGCCTTCCTTGCGGAAATAGGGTGCGCCCTTCTTCATCTCGGCGAAGTTCTCGCCATCCTTGGTCACCAGCTTCACCTTGCCGTCCATCAGCGGCACCACGACATAGTCATGGCCATGGCGATGCCAGCCAGTATTGTCGCCGGGCTGGAAGCGGTATTCGGTGACGATGACGCGCTCATTGTCGATGAAGACGGTGGCCTTGGCGGATCCGGTCATATCATTTCTCCCTGCTTGCGCTGCCAACAGAAGACATGGATTGCCCGGATGTGAGGGCCAGAGCCTGTTACCAATGACGCCAACAAAAAGCCCGGCGCGAGGCCGGGCTTGATATCAGGAATTTCAGATAGGTCAGGCGAGGTTGCCATTGATCCAGTGCGACAGCGCGGTCTTCGGCGCCGCACCGACCTTCATGTCGGCCATTTCGCCGCCCTTGAAGATCATCAGCGTCGGGATCGAGCGCACGCCGAACTGGGCGGCAAGCTCGGGATTCTCGTCGATGTTCAGCTTGGCGATCTTGACCTTGGCGCCGAGTTCGGTGGCGATGTCTTCGAGCGCCGGAGCGATCTGCTTGCAGGGGCCGCACCATTCCGCCCAGAAATCGACGACGACCGGTACGCTGGCGTCAAGCACGTCAGCCTGGAAGTTGCTCTTGTCGACCTTCACGGTTGCCATATGGAAAAATCCTTTTGAAAGTTTTTGTACCACCAAATGTGGTGGCGATCGCGCCCTTCTTCAAGCAGGTGTTGTGTCACGCTCGCGTGAGTCGAGCAAGAGCGTCGTCCATGGCGCTGGCCGGCAGTTCGATCAGCCGTGGCGCCTCGGTGAACAGCAAGGCCGCCTTGACCATGCGGCCGGGATAGAGCGGTTGCAGCAAGGCGCGATAGAGCGCGAGCTGCAGGACATAGGCCGGCGTAACCTCGGCCAGAGAGCCGGGCGCCGGCCGATTGGTCTTGTAGTCGACGATCGACACACTGTCCGATGTCACCGCCAGCCGGTCGATCTTGCCGGAAATCGAGCGCTTCTTGCCCTTGACCTCCAGGCTGCCCATGATCGCGACCTCGGCGCGCGACGACGGTGCAAACAGCTGACCGAAGCCGGGATCGGCAAGGATTGACGTGACCGACGCCAGGGCCTTTTTACGCTCTGACGGAGGCCAATCAGCACCCGTTCGTGCGAGATAGCGCTCGGCGGCGTCCGAGCGGTCAGGCTCCGCAATGCCGGGCAACATCTGCAGCAGTTTGTGCAGGGCAAGCCCCCGCAGCACGGCAAAGCCCGGCTCGGCATCGGCGTCCAGCACCGGAGACGTCTTGTCGACCACAGCTTCCTTGCCTTCGTCTATCAGCGCCGAGACACCGGATGGCGACAGCGGACGCGGCAGATCCTCGAAGGGCGGCAAGGGCCGGAACAAAGTCGCCGGCAAAGGTCCGAAAGCATCCGTCCGCCGCGCCTGCTCGCTGGAAGCCTGTGCGACCGGCGGCAGCTTGGTGACATGGAAACGATGCACCGGCTCGCCGCCGGCGGGATGCGCACGCTGTTCGCTTTCCGGCGCGCCGATCAGCGCGCGGCTGACGATCGAGTGCCAGGTGCCGGCGTTCGGCGCCCGCTTGCCGTGATAGCCGCAGACGATCAGCCGGTCCTCGGCACGGGTCATGCCGACATAGAGCAGCCGGCGGTATTCGTCGTCGGCGAGTTCCCGTGCCCGCGCTGCCGCTGCTTTGGAAAAGCCGTTGGCGACGTCGCTGGCCGAGCGCCAGAGATAGCCCTTGCCGTCCCAGTTCGCGCCGGAGCCGTCGAAGGGCATCAGGCGCGGCAAATGCTGGTCGCTGAACGGGGCGGAACCGCCATCGACCAGGAACACGACCGGCGCTTCCAGCCCCTTGGCAGCGTGCACGGTCATGACCCGGACCTCGTCGCGGGTCTGGTCCATCTCCCGCTTGATCTCGGGACCGGCGTTTTCCAGCGTCGACAGGAAGGCTTCCAGCCCCGGCAGGCCGGTCCGCTCCTCGGCAAGGCAGAAGCTCAGGAACTCGTCGAGAATGTCGCCGGCTTCGGGCCCAAGCCGCGCGATCATCTTGCGGCGCACGCCATCGCGCGCCAGCAGGCAAGCGTAAAACTCGAACACCGGTTTGAAGGCGGCCTCGTTCGTCCAGATGTCGACCTGAGCGACGATCTTCGCCATTCTCTCGCTTTCGCCGGCGTGCTGGCGCAGCGATGCGATCAACGACAGGCCAGCCGGCCTCTGCGCGGCGAGCGTGAAAAGCGTCTCTTCCGGCAGATCGAAGATCGGGCTGCGCAGCACCGCGGCGAGCGACAGGTCGTCCTGCGGCTGGATGAGGAGGTGACCGAGCGCAATCAGGTCCTTGACCGCGATGTGCCCGGGCAGGCTCAGCCGGTCGGCGCCGGCGACCGGAATGTCGCGGCGTTTGAGTGCGCGGGTCAGCGCATGGACGAAGCGATCGCGCTTGCGCACCAGCACCAGGACATCGCCCGGCCGCAGCCGCTTGCCGCGACCCTCGATGATCTCACCGGTGCCGATCCAGCCGGCTATGGTGGCGGCGACGTTCTCGGCCACGCGCACCGCCGGCGCGTGCGCATGGTCGATGGCTTGCGTCCAGTCGTCGGGCTCATCGACGACATCGGCGCCGACTGACGGCCACACCTCGACATAGCCCGGTGCGTCGGTGCGGATCGCCTGGTGGCGCAGCGGATCGGGATCATGGCTGATGCCGCGCCGCACGCTCGCGTCGGCAAAGACGCGGTCGACCGCGGTCAGAACATCGTCGGTCGAGCGGAACGACCAGGTCAGCTTGAGGTCGGCAAAGGACGCCTTTGCGTCGCGCACTCGTCCCGCGAACAACAGCCGGCTGTCGGCGAAGGAGTCCGGGGCGGCACCCTGGAACGAATAGATCGACTGCTTCTCGTCGCCGACGGCGAAGACCGTGCGATGGACCCTGTCGCGCGCGCCAAAGCCGGCAAAGAATTCTTCCGCCAGCCGTTTCACCACTTCCCATTGGTCCGGACTGGTGTCCTGCGCCTCGTCGAGCAGGATATGGTCGATGCCTTGGTCGAGCTTGTACTGCACCCAGGGGCCGGCGTCTGGTCGCGCCAGCAGGTTGACGGTGCGGGTGATCAGGTCGTTGAAATCGAGAAAGCCGCGGCTGCGCTTCAGCATTTCGTAGCGGGCGATCAGCCAGTCGGCGATGGTCAGCGCGGCAGCTGTGCCCTCCAGCATCCGGAACAGGGCCAGCCGGTCGGTGGTTTCGACGATGGCGTTGGCGGCCGAGAGATAGCGCTCCGCCAGATCCGGCAGCCGGTCGACCAGGGCCTTCTTGAAGGCCTTTGCCGGGTCGTAGGCGTCGCCATCCGTCTTGAGGAAGGCTCGCGCGAGCAGTTGCAGGCGCCGAATGGGATCGCCCTCGGCGAAAGCCTGCCGCGCATAGGGCAAGATGTTGTTCAGCACCGATCTGGCGTCGGTGGCCTCGGCTGCGTGGGCGAAGCCGGCAAAATAGTCGGGCAGGAAACCCGGCAACGGCCATACCGAAGCGGCTATGCCCTCGGCCGTCTGGCCTGGGTGGAAATGGAATTCGTCGAACAGGGCCTGGAAGCGCGTGCCGTCACGCCCGACGGCGTCGATGAAATTGCGCAAGCCGTCGCGCTTGCGCACGATCTCACCCAGCAAGGCGTCTAGCCCGGCTTCGCCGCCCCGATCGAGAATGGCGGCAAAAGCCTCGGCCAGATCCCTGTCACCGGCGGATGTGCCCGAAATCATCTCGCGGCGCGCCGCGGCAAAAAGCGATGCCTCCATCTGGCCGTCGAGCATCTCGAAATGGGCCGGGATATTGGCTTCCAGCGGGAACTGGTGCAGCACCGATTCGCAGAAGGCGTGGATGGTCTGGATCTTCAGCCCGCCAGGCGTTTCAAGCGCCTCAGCAAACAGGCGCCGCGCCCGGCGCATGGTCTCGAGATCGGGCCGGCGGCCCTCCAGCGCCTCGACCTTTGCCGCAAGGTCCGCGTCACCAAGCGTCGTCCACTCCGACAGCGTCGAGAACACCCGGTTCGACATGTTGGCGGCGGCGGCACGCGTATAGGTCAGGCACAGTATCTTTGACGGATCGGTGCCGCGCAGCAGCAGCCGGATGACGCGCTGGGCCAGCACATGGGTCTTGCCGGATCCGGCATTCGCCGACACCCAGGCGGAATTGCCGGGATCGGCGGCGCGGGCCTGGCTGGTCGCGGTGTCGCTGGGGATCGGATAGGCCTTTTTCATGCCTCCCCTCCCTCGTCACCGGCATCGCCGCCTGCCGACCATTCGAGCACGCGGGCAAGATGGTCGTAGTCGCCATCGGTCTCGCCTTCGCGGAACGGCAGCGCGCGCGACAGATAACCCGTCGCAGGATCGGCATAGTGGATCAACAGCTTTTCCAGCCGCGCCCAGGCCTCTTCGGCAAGATCGGTCGCGGTCCGCGGCTGGCGATTGTGTTCGAGGATGGATTCCTCGAACACCTCGCCATTCGGCTTCAGCCTGATGAAGGCCAGTTGAGAGGGCTCGCGCGCGCCCAGATCCTTGAAGGCGCCGCGCCTGAGCAGCGCGCCCTCCAACGCCAGTTGCGGCGCAAGCAGTGTGTGCGCCTGCGCCTTGGACGGCGAGGACCCCGTCTTGTAATCCAGTATGTCGGCCATGCCGCCGGCCAGCAGATCGACGCGGTCGGCGTAGCCGGACAGCGTCACGCCGGACTGGCCGACGACGGTCTTTCCGGCGCGCTCCTCGGCATGGCGCCTTGTCACCGCATCGGCGCGCGTGCGCTCCCACTCGATGATGTTTGCGGCGAGTTTCTCGAAACGTGGCCACCACACCGCCTCGACATCGGCAGGAAGGGCGGCTTCGGCAAAGCAGGCGTGACCGGCGGCGATAAGGCCGGCAAGCGCATCGGGCGCGCGCGGATCGGCGACGCTGCCTGAGAACAGGTGCAGGATGGCGTGAAACAGCGTGCCGCGCTCGGCCGCACCAGGATCGCGAATGACCGGACCGAGCGGCATCAGGCCGAGGATGCGTCTTGCATAGACGGCGTAGGGGTCACGGCGCAGGGTCTCGATCTCGGTGACCGAGAAATGCGTCGGGCGCACCGACAAGGGCGGCTTCGGCTGCGGCCGTGGCGCGAAATCCTGCCTTGGGCCTGTATCCAGCGCGCGCGCCCAGGCGAGCAGTTCGTCGCCACGCCGGCGCAACTCTGCTGCCTGATCGTTGCCGATGAAGGTCAACAGCCGCTGCAGCCAGCGTGATGGCACGGCGGGTGCGTCGCCGGCACGCGCCGAGCGGGACAGCACGACCTTCCCAGCCCCCATGGCCATCTGGAAATCATGCGCGGCAAGGCCGATGCGCCGTTCCGGCGGTTCGAGGTCGATGCCGGTCTTCATCAGCCGCGACATGAAGCGGTCGCTCTCTGGCTTGCGCGGCCACACGCCCTCGTTGAGCCCGCCGATGACCAGCGTATCGACGGTCTGCAAGCGCGCTTCCAGCGCGCCCCAGATGGCGATGTTCCGGTCGGTGCCGTGTGCCGGCTTGACCGTTTCAGGCGCGATCAGCGCCGCCATGATATCGGGCCACTCGGTCGCCGCGAAGGATAGCGAAGCCGAAGCCGCGACCAGCCCGCGCAGCAGTTCGGCAAGCTTCTCGCCGGCGTCACCGGCATAGAGTTCGGCAAGGCCGCCATCGACGGTGCGGCCGAGATTTTCGAGGATGGCGACACTGGCCCTGACAAGCGCGGCAAGGTCGGCATCGTCCCGGCCGCGGAAGGCTGCGAGCGGCGCCAGCGCCTGCTTGAGACGTTCAAGCAAATTCCGGGCGGTTTCGATGGAGCGCACGGTCAGCCGGGAAAACCAGAAGGGCTGCCGGCTGCCGCCGCCCAGGCCGGTGAGGCGGGCCTCAAACAGTTCCGGCAGCGAAACGATGTCGGGGCGGCCGGTGCCGCCGCGCAGCGCCACCAGCTCGACCAGTTCCGCCGCGTGGCGCACATCGGCCCGTTCGAGGCCAAGGCCAAGCAGCGGATGCTTGAGCAGCGACAGCAGGCCGACCGGATCGCCTGGCCTGAATAATGCCTCGAGCGCCAGCCTGAGCAGGCTGGCCGCGGGGGTGTTGGCGAGCGGCGTGCCACCGGAATCGTCGGCCGCGACGCCGAAGCGCTGGAGCTCGATCGAGACGCGCCGCGCCAGCGCGCGGTCGCCGGTGACGAGAGCCGCCCTTTGGCCGGGCTGTTCAACCGCGCGCTTGAGCGCGACGGCGATGGCGACGGCTTCATCACGTTCGCTTGCAGCTTCGAGCAAGGTCACCCCGGCGAAGGCGCCGGCCATATCGGAGGCCGGGAAGCCCGCACGTGTCTCGGCCCAGAGTTCGGTGGTCTCGGCCGGCCGCAGCGCTTCGCCGACAAGAGCGGCGCGGAGCGCCAGACGCGGCTCGGCCACGCCGAGCTCGTCGACGTCACCGCGCAGCCCGCCGACCTTGGCGATCAATCTGGCCAGGCCATATTGCGGGTGGCCGAGCACGGCTGGACGCGCGCCTGGCGCGGCGATTGCCTGGAACGACGCTTCGTCCAGCGTACGGTCGAGGCCGGGCAGCACGATGGCGCCGCCGGGCAGGCCGGCGATGGCGGCAAGCAGTTCGGCCGTGGCGGGTATCGAGCCGGTCGAGCCCGCGGCGATAACGGGGCCGGCGGGCGGATTGCGCAGCAGCCGCGCCGCCTCGGCGCGGATCAGCGCACTGCGATGCGCGGCCGGATTGGAGCGGTCGCTTTCCGCGAGGAATTTCGGCCAGGCTTCGGTGACGATGCCGAGGAATTCGAGCGTCACCTGCCACCATCCGGCAAGATTGCCGGTCACCAGATCTGTGAGCTTGGCCCAGTCGGTGCCTTCCGTCTCGATCTCGTCCATCAGCCGGGCGAGATCGCGCGCCAGCCAGATTGCGTCGGCGGTGGAAGCCGGGATGACGATCTCCTCGGCAAAAAGGGCGGCGACATGCGCCGGCAGCCGGCGTTTCCAGGCCCGAACCAGCGGCGTCAGCAGCAACAGGCGTTCGGTTGCCGAAATCGGCGGCGCGAGATCGATGGCCGCCGATGCCTCCGTCTCGAATGCGGCCTCATCCTCGTCGAACTCGCCCAGTGGCCGGATGACCGGCAGGATCGCCGAGCCGCCGCCGCCGCGTGCCGCCAGGCTGTCGACGAAGACACCCCGCAGAGCGCGCGCAGCACGGCGTGTCGGCACATAGATGGTGACATCGGCCAAAGCGAGCGGGTCGCCGTCAAACCGAAACCCCGGGACAAGACGGCCGGCAAGCAGCGCCTCGGCAAGCGTCGGCAGAAACGGCGCTCCGGGCGGGATCGAGAAAACGCGGCTGGAGCCGCTCATTGCGACTCGATGAGCGCACCGGCGACCGCCGCTTCCGCGAGCGGTACGGCATCGGGCGTGCCGACGGTGATCCAGTGGCCATGCATGGGCATGCCGAACAGGCGGCCGGCCGCGATGGCGGAATCGAAATAGGCGTTGAGCGAGTGCGGCCCGGCCGGTGCACCCTCGAACAGGCGCGGATGGACGATCGCCGCCCCGGCATAGATCAGCCCCGCCGGGTCGCCTTTCGAACGCCGCAAGCCGCCATCCGGCGCCACCAGGAAATCGGTGCTGCCGCAGTGTCCGGTCGCCTGTTGGAGATCCGCCAGCATCAGCAGAATATCCATTTTCGCCGCGTCCCATGCAAGGGCGAGGCGCTGGAGATTGAGAGGACCGTCATCGATCCAGAACGTGTCGGCGTTGAGGATGTAGAAGGGCTGATCGCCCAGTTCCCGCAACGCCTTGACGATGCCGCCGGCGGAATCGAGCAGTTGTTCGCTCTCGTCGGAAATGACGATGTTTGGCGCGCGGCGGGCAGTGACATGGGCGACGATCTGTTCGGGAAAGTAGTGGACGTTGACGACCGCCTTGCCGACGCCGGCGGCGGCCAGGCTGTCGAGGCTCCAGTCGAGCAACGTCTTGCCGGCTATCCTGACCAGCGGCTTGGGGATGGTGTCGGTAATCGGCCGCATGCGTTTGCCAAGCCCGGCTGCGAGTACGATGGCGGTGTCGGGTCCTGCTGTCACAGCGCTCGCTCCTCCAGCAAACCGTGGGCGTCGTAGAACTCGCGCAGGCTTGCCAGCGCCGGATGAGACAAGGCCCGGCGCAGATAATCGCGGATGCGCGGCAGGTGTTTCAGATAATAGGGCTTGCCGTCGCGCTTTTCGAGACGGACGAAGATGCCGAGGATCTTGGAATTCCGCTGCGCCGCCATGACGGCGTAGGTTTCGAGGAAGCTTGCTTCGTCGAAAGCACCGGCTGCGTGGCGCGCGGCGACATAGGCGTCGAGCGCCGCTCTCTCGAGCTCGGGCGACATCGTAACACGAGCGTCCATGGCAAGCGAAGCGACGTCATAGGCGGACGGGCCGATCAGCGCATCCTGGAAATCGACGATGCCCAGCCGGTCATGGCCGGAACGATCACCGCGCCAGATGATGTTGGGTGAATGGAAATCGCGCAGCATCAGCGTGTACTCGCGGCCTTGCAGCCGGTCGAGGAGCGCGTTCCATTGCTTGTGGTAACCGGCGCGCAAGCTGTCACTTGCCGGGTCGCCCGATATCGCCGGTACATACCAGTCGACCAGCAGATCGGCTTCGATCATCATGGCATCGCGGTCGAAAGGCGGCACATCGTGGAAGCCGCCGTGTCCTGTTTCCAGGCGCTGCGGCCAGGTCCTGCCATGCATCATGGCCAGCAGCTCGGCCGCCGCCATGTAGCGCTCGGCCACCGGCTGGCCATCGCCGCCGAGAAACCCCTCGGAACCGAGATGTTCGAGCAGCAAAAATCCCTGCTCCTGGTCCTCGGCATGGATTTCCGGAACGCTGACCCCACCCGCTTTCAAGGCGCGGTCGATGGCTACGAAGGCGGAGACCGACTGGGCGGTGTGCGCGATCTCTGCATAGGGCTTGCCGTCGCGAACCGGCGGGCCGAGCACCAGCCGTGGTGAGTTCATCAGCACTTGCGGCTTTCGGTCCGGCAGCGAAACGATCTCATAGGAGCGGGCCGAGGCATCGCCGATGAAATGGCGGCGCTGCGCTTCCCCCCAGCCGGCGTTCACGAGAAAGTCGCGCATGGCCAGCGACCGTGCCGCCCGATCGAAGGCATCACCCTGCCCTGACAATCGCGCCAGCCGGCCGTCGCCATGCTGGACGAGCTCTATCAGGATCGTGGTTTTCGGCAGATGGGCTTCCGCCCGTTCCGGCCATTCGACCAAAGCAGCACCCTGCGCCAGGGCTTCGTCGAACCCAAGCTCATCGAGCTCGTCCGCCGAGGACAGGCGGTAGAGATCGAAATGATGGACCGGAATGCGGGTGTCGTAGCTCTGCACCAATGTGAAGGTCGGACTCGGAACGTCGAGGCCGGCATCGTCGGCCAGGGTCCTGATCAAGGCCCGCGCCAGCGTCGACTTGCCGGCGCCCAGATCGCCCTTGAGGGCAATCACGTCGCCCGGGCGCAGCGACAGCGCCAGATCTTCGCCCAGCCGCGCTGTGTGGGTCTCGTCGGCGAGTAATCGCTCCAGCACCAGTCCGGTCATCGAACGCGCTACTCGGCCGCGGCGCGGATGCCCGGCATGTCTGGAAAGGTGCAGATGACGGTCGTGCCCTTGTCCTTGCCGGTTTCGATGCGAACGCTGCCGCCATGCAGCTCGACGAAGCTCTTGACGATCGACAGGCCGAGGCCGGCGCCGCGCCGGCGGCCGCCATTGGCGCGCGGCTCGAAACGGCGGAACACCGAATCAAGCACATCCGGCGGCATGCCGGGGCCGTCGTCATGAACCGAGAATTCCACCCCATCCGCCAGATGGCGGCAAGTGAGCCGGATGATGCTGGCTTCCGGGGCGTAATTGGCGGCGTTGCTGAGCAGATTGTAGAGGATCTGGCGGACGCGGACCTCATCGCCATGAAACGTCTTTGGCGCCGCGACGGCGTCGACCTGGAGACTGATCGAATGCTCTTCCAGCCGGTCGGCCACCAGTTCGGCCGCAGCGGCGATGGTGCGATCGACCTGCACCTCGGAAATGTCGAGCTGCATGATGCCGGCGTCCACCGTCGCCAGGTCGAGGATATCGTTGACGATGGTGAGCAGGACCGAGGAGGACGAGCTGACATGCTCGACATATTCGCGCTGCTTCTGCGTCAGCGGACCGGTCGTGGGCTGCGACAGGAGTTCGGTGAAGCCGATGATGTTGGTCAGCGGCGAGCGCAGTTCATAGGAGACGTGCTGGACGAATTCGTTCTTGAGCTGGTCGGACTTTTGCAGCGCCTCGTTCTTGTCCTTCAGCGCCCGCTCGACATGGACGCTGTCGGTAACGTCGACGAAGGTCATCATCACCTGCCCGTTGGGCAGCGGGATCATGGCGTAACTCAGCACATTGCCGTTGTTGAGCTCGGTCTGTCCGTGGCGGTCGCGGCGCTCGTCGTCAAAGCCGGTGATGGCGGCAACGAAGCTGGGCCAGGGGCTGTCCGCGGTCTGCCGGTCGCAGAGGTCACGTATCGCCGACACATGGACGCTGGGCTTGGCCGCTTCACCGCTCAATCCCCAGAGAGTGGCAAAGGCAGGATTCGACAGCCGGAGCCTGCCGTCGGGTCCGAACACCGCCACGCCTTCGGCAAGATTGTCGAGCGTCTCGCCCTGAACCCGCACCGCTGTCTGGTAGCGGCTTTCGAGGTCCATCTTCTCGGTCAGGTTCTCGAACACCCAGGTCACGCCGCCCTTGGGCTGCGGATTGGCGACGACGCGAATGGTCTTGCCATCCGGCAGATGCCACCAATGTTCCTGGGATTCGACGGCGCGATAGGCGCCGAGCAGGCCTTCCTTCCAGCGGCGCCATTCAGGCTGTTCGGCGATCTTGCCTTCGCTGCGCAGCCGGTCCAGCAGCAAGGCATTGTCGGGTGCGCTGTGCAGGAAGCCGGCGTCCAGCCCCCAAAGCTTCTGGAAGGCCTGATTGAAGAACCGCAGCTTCTCGTCGGTGTCGAAAATGGCGACCGCCGTGTTGAGCTGGTCGAGCGTGTCGGCGTGGCTTCGCACGGTCCGTTCGTATTCGCCGCGAACGGTCTCGATGGCACTGGTGTCGCAGGCAAGGCCGGCCGAGCCATCGCTGCCGGCGAAATCGGTGACCGCGAACACACGGCGGTCACCTTCGATCACGGTGGACAGCGACTGCTCGAAAACCGGATGCGTCTTGTGCTGGGCGGCAATAGCATCGCGCGCCTGGCCGCCGAGGAACTCCTTTTTCTCCCGAACCGCGGCTTCGGCATTTTCGGCTTCGACGGCATCGGCATAGGCGCGGTTGACCCACTTCAGCCCGCCATCCTCGCCGCGGAGCCATGCCGGCATGTTCAGCGCGTCGAGCAGGCCGATCATCGTGTCGTGGTCGGCGGCCAGCCGCTGGTTCTCGATCTTCAGCCTGGCCTGGCTGCGCTGCGTCTCCGAGAGCGAGACAAAACGCACGAGCACATGCGCGGCACTCTTGCGGCCATGCACTTCGAGCGGCGCGCCGGCCTGCGATTCGATGACGAGGTCGAAGGGTCTGGCCTTTTCGCGCAATCCCGCGACGGCATGTTCGAGTGCCGCCGCCGAACGCGGCATCAGCCAGCGGCCGAAAGCAAGAAAAGCGGCCCTATCCTCGGGAGCGCCGCTTTCGACGGGCAATGTGCCGATAAGCTCGGGCTTCTTGTTTTCCGCGGCCCAGACGACGACGCGCTGGTCGCGCAGATTGAGCAGCGCCTCGGAGCGGCGGAGCGCCGCGTTGATGTCGGCGAGGCGGCTCCTGAGTTCGACATTCTCCGCCGAGGTGCGGGCTCTTTCGCGGATGAGAACGATGGCCGATATCAGTGCGGCACCAGTCACGCCGACGAACACGGCAAGCTGCATGACCTCGATGGCGCTCACCGACAGTCCGGCGACACTGGCAGCAGCGGTTTCGGCATGCGCGACGGCGCCAGCCAAGGGGACCGTGAGCGCGGAGGTGGCAAGAAATGTCGACGCGCGGGCGCGCCAGGACAGGCTCCCGCCTTCCAGGGCGGAGCCAGCAATCCCCGAATCGTCATGGCCGCCGGAAACGGCCCGTCCCGCTCTGTGCGGGTGTTGCCCCGGCATGTCTTGGTCCTCTCCGCCGCCTGAATGCAAGACCGCCCTGATGCGTGCCTCTCTTGACCCTCTCGGGCTGGAAGCATCGCCGAATCACCTGACAATAACCCCTCGCCGAATCGCCGTGAAGGCTGATGGCGCGCAAAAATATGGCCGGGCGAAAAGTCAATCGCCCGGCCTCAATATCTGGTAGTAATTTTAGCTTTGGTTAATAGCGGTAGTGTTCCGGCTTGAACGGACCCTGCGGCGTGACGCCGATATAGGCGGCTTGTTCACCCGACAGTTCGGTCAAGCGGGCGCCGAGCTTGTCGAGATGCAGGCGCGCGACCTTTTCGTCGAGATGCTTGGGCAGGACATAGACCTGGTTCTCGTACTGGCCGGGCTTGGTGTAGAGCTCGATCTGGGCCAGCACCTGGTTGGTGAAGGATGCCGACATGACGAAGCTCGGGTGGCCGGTGGCGTTGCCGAGATTGAGCAGCCGCCCTTCCGACAAAAGGATCATCCGCTTGCCGTCCGCGAAGGTGATCATGTCGACCTGCGGCTTAACGTTTGTCCATTTCAAATTGCGCAGCGCGGCGACCTGGATCTCATTGTCGAAATGGCCGATGTTGCCGACGATGACCATGTCCTTCATCGAGCGCATATGGTCGAGGGTGACGACATCCTTGTTGCCGGTGGTGGTGATGACGATGTCGGCGGTGGGGGCCGCATCTTCCAGCGTGACGACTTCAAAACCGTCCATCGCCGCCTGCAGGGCGCATATCGGATCGACCTCGGTGACCTTGACGCGGGCGCCGGCGCCCTTGAGCGAGGCCGACGAGCCCTTGCCGACGTCGCCATAACCGCACACGACAGCGACCTTGCCGGCCATCATCGTGTCGGTGCCGCGGCGGATGCCGTCGACCAGCGATTCCTTGCAGCCATATTTGTTGTCGAACTTCGACTTGGTGACCGAGTCGTTGACGTTGATGGCGGGGAAGGGCAGCAGGCCCTTCTTCTGCAGTTGGTAGAGCCGGTTGACGCCGGTGGTCGTCTCTTCGGTGACACCGCGGATCGCCGCCTTCTGCTTGGTGAAGAAGCCGGGCGAAGCCTTCAGGCGCTTCTTGACCTGGGCGTAGAAGTATTCCTCTTCCTCGCTCTGCGGGTTGGACAGCACATCCTCGCCGGCCTCGGCGCGGGCGCCGATCAGGATGTACATGGTGGCGTCGCCGCCATCATCGAGGATCATGTTGGAGAGGCCGCCATCGGCCCACTGGAAGATCTTGTCGGTGTAGTCCCAATACTCCTCGAGCGACTCGCCCTTGACGGCGAACACCGGGATGCCGGCTTCGGCGATGGCCGCGGCCGCATGGTCCTGGGTCGAGAAGATGTTGCAGGAGGCCCAGCGGATATCGGCGCCCAGCTCCTTCAGCGTCTCGATCAGCACCGCCGTCTGGATCGTCATGTGCAGCGAACCGGTGATGCGCGCGCCCTTGAGCGGCTGCTTGGGACCGAATTCCTCACGGCAGGCCATCAGGCCCGGCATTTCGGTTTCGGCGATCTCGAGTTCCTTGCGGCCCCAGCCGGCAAGCGAGATGTCGGCGACCACATAGTCCTTGCTACCCGTCATGGCAGTACTCCGATGCGAATGTTGTGCTTGCGAATTTGTTGCGGACACGCCCGCGCCGGTCGGCGCGTCGAAGGGCGCGAATTGCCGGCCTGACTAGCAGATCGGAGCAGGGTCGACAATGGGATATAAAGAAATCTTTATCCCTGCATGTCTCTCAGATGCGCATCTGCACTCAGCATTCCTCGCCAAAGCGGGACGCCACCAGCTGCTCCAGGGCGTCGATGACCTGCCGGGCCTCCGGCCCGCTGGCGGTGACGCGGATCGAATAGCCGGGGCTTGCCGCCAGCATCATCAGGCCCATGATCGAGGTGCCGCCGACCTTGACGCCATCCTTCTCGACATGCACCGAGGCATCGAAGCCGCTGGCCAGCTGGACGAACTTCGCCGAAGCGCGCGCATGAAGGCCACGTTGGTTGATGATGGGAAAATCCCGGACAATCTGATCTTTTTCCGGGGACAGCGCGGTCATTTGCTGCTCAGGAGCTGGCTGGCGACGTTGATGTATTTGCGGCCGGCGGCCTGAGCCTCATCGAGCGCGGCGGCCATATTGTCGCCCTTGCGGATCGAGGAGAGCTTGATCAGCATCGGCAGATTCATGCCGGCGATCACCTCGGTGCGGCCGGATTCCATCACCGAGATGGCAAGGTTGGAGGGCGTGCCGCCGAACATGTCGGTCAGCACGATGACGCCCGCCCCGGTATCGACACGGGCAACAGCGTCGACGATGTCGCGGCGACGCTGCTCCATATCGTCGTCGGCACCGATCGCCACGGTTTCGAAATTGTCTTGTGGCCCGACGACATGTTCGACGGCATGTCGGAACTCGGTGGCCAGTTGACCGTGCGTTACAAGCACGAGTCCGATCATTCTTTGGTGGCTCCCGTCATCGCCGCTTCACAGGCGCATTTTATGCTCGCCAGCCAATCCAGGCGGCGGGAGCGCTATCTTGTCGACGCACGGCCCGTTGACAAGCCCAAAATTGCGCAGGCACATGCCATTTTGACGCATTGCAGCAAAAAACCCGGAACGGATCATAGAAAAGGCGCGATCGACAGCCGCGCCATCACGACCGGCAAGACCGCTGGGACATTGCGTTCGACCACGTCGACCCGCGGCACCAGACAGCCCGCAATGCTGCTTGCGGTATCCTCCTGGAAGCGCACCGCTTCGCCGGCCGGCACCAGGCGGACATGGAGGTCGACGAGGCCTGCCGGCTCGAATGGCAGAGGTCGGGGGCCGAGCCCCGGCACCTCGGCGAGGCCTTCTATGGCGGCGGGAGCGCGGCACAGCAGCCGCCCGGCATGCGCCTCGACGAAGAGCTGATCGTCGCCGACGAGCCGCGAGAACAGGCCGCGATGGCGACAATGGTCGATGAGCGCCAGTGCCAGCGTCGTCTTGCCCGAGCCGGATGCTCCGGTGACGAGAATGCCGCGCTCGCCGATCAAAACCATTGTCGCGTGAATGTTTTCAGGCTGCACGGCTGGACCAGGCGTGGTTGGAATTCATGCTCTCAGCCTTCGGCCGGCAATGTCACCACAAAGCGTGCGCCCTTGATCTCGCCGGGTTTGGTGCCGGGGATGTTCTCGGCGGTCAGCGTGCCGCCATGGGCCTCGACGATTTGCCTGGATATCGACAGGCCAAGGCCCGAATTCTGGCCGAATGCCTCGCCGGCCGGCCGATCCGTGTAGAAGCGCTCGAAGATGCGGTCGATGTTGTCGGCGCGGATGCCGGGGCCATTGTCGTCGACGGTGACGATGTTGAACTTGCCGGCACGCGCCAGCGACAGGCTGATGTGGCCATGATCCTCGGGGACGAAGGAGCGGGCGTTCTCTATCAAATTGGTGATGACCTGGCCGATGCGCAGATCATGCCCGACGACGACGTAGCCTTTGACGCCCTGCGGCAGTTTGGCGGCCTTGAACTCGATCTCGACCGCCTTCTTGTTACGCGTCGCCTCGCGCGAAACAGCGACGAGATCGGTGATGAATTTCTTCAGGTCGACCGTCCCGGCATCTTCACGCGCGAGCTCCGCGTCCAGGCGCGATGCGTCGGAAATATCGGTGATGAGCCGGTCCAGCCGCCTGACATCGTGCTGGATGATATCCATCAGCCGGCCGCGCGAATCGTCGTTCTTGGCCAGCGGCAAGGTTTCCACCGCGCTGCGCAGCGACGTCAGCGGGTTCTTCAACTCGTGCGAGACATCGGCCGCGAAGCTTTCGATCGCCTCGATGCGGGCGTAGAGCGCGTTGGTCATGTCGCGTATGGCGATCGACAGATTGCCGATCTCGTCCTGACGGTCGGAAAAATCGGGGATCTCTTCACGGCTCTTGACGCCGCGCCGCACCCGCACCGCCGCCGCCGACAGCCGGCGCAGCGGATTGGCGATGGTGGAGGCAAGCAGCATCGACAGGATGGCGGTGACAAGGGCCGCGATACCGAAGACGCGCAGGATCGCCTTGCGCTCGGCGGCGACGATCTTGTCGATGTCGCCGCCTTCGGTCGACAGCATCAGCACGCCCAGGACGGCACGAAAGCGCTGGATCGGCACCGCCACCGAAACGATCTGCTCGCCCTGCTCGCTGACGCGCACGATGGTCGACGGGCTGCCGGTGAGAGCCTTGACCACTTCCGGGAAAGCGGCGCCATTGCCGCCCGGCTGCTCGTGATAGACCGGCAGCTCGGTGTTGCGGAAGAAGTCGAAGACGAATTTCTGGATGCGCTCGACAAGATCGGGCTCTTCCTCTTCAACCGGCGGCAGATCGTAGCGCAGGATCTGGCCGCGCGAATAGAGGTGGCGCGAATCGAGCAGCAGATTGGCGTCGCGGTCATAGATGCGTGCGCGGGTCCTGGTCGGCGAGATCAGCCTTCTCAGCACCGGCGCGACCCGCTCCGGGTTGATCGGGAAGTCGAGATTGTCGAGCTGGTCGGAGCCGGGTCCCAGGCTTTCGCCGGCCTGCAGCTCAAGCAGCTTTTCCGGGTCGATGCTGATCGAATCCGTCTCGACGGTCGCCGACGCGGCAATGGCGCCGGCGATGATCTCGCCCTGGGTCATCAGGCTTTCGACGCGGGCGTCGATCAGTCCGTCGCGGAAGGTGTTGAGATAGAGGATGCCGGTCACCAGGACGGCGAGGCCGGCAAGGTTGAGGAACAGGATACGCCGCGTCAGGCTGGAAAAGATATGATGACCAAGGAAGCGGCGCATCGGCACCGTGATCTTCGAGACGAAGGACGGCATGATCCGCGACGGCCGCCTGGAGGCGCCCGCCGGTCTTGTTCGCTGTGCTTCCACTGCCATCGAATAGCAGGCCCTGCTACTTACGCTTCGCGGAACCGGTATCCGACTCCGTAAAGGGTTTCGATCATCTCGAAGTCGTCGTCGACGGCCTTGAACTTCTTGCGCAGCCGCTTGATGTGGCTGTCGATGGTGCGGTCGTCGACATAGACCTGTTCATCATAGGCCGAATCCATCAGCGCATCACGGCTTTTTACGACGCCTGGACGCTGCGCCAGCGAATGCAGGATCAGGAACTCGGTGACGGTGAGCGTCACCGGCTCGCCTTTCCAGGTGCAAGTGTGGCGCTCCTGGTCCATGACGAGCTGGCCGCGCTCGAGCGAGCGGGCCTGCTGGCTTGGCGTCTTGGCGGCAGCCTCGCGGGCACTGGCGCGGCGTAGCACGGCGCGCACGCGCTCGACCAGCAGGCGCTGCGAGAAGGGTTTGCGGATGAAGTCGTCGGCGCCCATCTTGAGACCGAACAACTCGTCGATCTCATCGTCCTTGGAGGTCAGGAAGATCACCGGCAGGTCGGACTTCTGGCGCATCCGGCGCAGCAGTTCCATGCCGTCCATGCGCGGCATCTTGATGTCGAGGATGGCAAGGTTCGGCGGGCGTGCCGCCAGGCCTTCCAGCGCCGACGCACCATCCGTGTAGGTCTCGACGCGATACCCCTCGGATTCCAAGGCGATCGACACCGATGTCAGAATGTTGCGGTCGTCATCGACAAGCGCGATTGTTGCCATTTCAAGCGGCTCCCTCATGAGCTGTCCCTTCTGTCGTAGAGAAGGGGCTTTTGCAGGACAAATTAGGTACAAAATGTGGCATAGGCCTTGTCCGCTGTCACGCGCGGCATGCCGGCGGCCACAATCCTACCTCGACATGGGTTGGACGAACGTACATCGCCAATCCTTTGGGCAACCGCGAAACTTTTTGCACATATAAACGATTTAAACAACTTTCAAAATATTTAAATCGATTAATGATTTGATATCATTTGCCTTTTCTGGTTCTGACCATCTCAGCCCGCGTAGTGGGCGTGCTGGAAACGTGCCGGCAAAGATGCGGCAAATCCAAGAGGGACACTCGATGTCGGAAGTCGGCAAACGCAATTCCGCCTGCGCGATCGATCATATCGGCCTGAAAACCACCGGCGTGGTGCGCTATAATTTCGGTGCGGCTACCCTTTATGAGGAATCGATCCGGCGCGGCGAGGCCCGCTTAACCGCCCATGGCGCGCTGGTCGCCGAGACCGGCCAGCACACCGGCCGCTCGCCCAAGGACAAGTTCGTCGTCCGCAACGGTGACACCGAACCACATGTCTGGTGGGAGAACAACAAGGCGATCTCGCCGGCCCAGTTCGACACGCTGCTCGCCGATTTCCAGGCGCATGCCGCGGACAAGGATCTATACGTCCAGGATCTGGTCGGCGGCGCCGATGCGGAGTCGAGGCTGCCGACCAGGGTGATCACCGAATTTGCCTGGCACTCGCTGTTCATCCGCAATCTGCTCATTCGTCCCGGTGCCACCGAACTCGAGCAGTTCGTGCCCGAGATGACGATCATCGACCTGCCGTCCTTCCGCGCCGATCCCCTCCGTCACGGCAGCCGCACCGAAACGGTGATCGCCGTCGATCTTTCGCGCAAGATCGTGCTGATCGGCGGCACCTCCTATGCCGGCGAGATGAAGAAGTCGGTGTTCACCATACTCAACTATCTCCTGCCGGCGAAAGGCGTGATGCCGATGCATTGCTCGGCCAATGAGGGTGCGGCCGGCGACGCCGCCATCTTCTTCGGCCTGTCGGGCACCGGCAAGACGACGCTCTCGGCCGATCCCTCGCGCACGTTGATCGGCGACGACGAGCATGGCTGGGGACCGCACGGCATCTTCAATTTCGAAGGCGGCTGCTACGCCAAGACGATCAAGCTGTCGGCGGAAGCCGAGCCGGAAATCTTCGCCACCACGCAGCGCTTCGGCACGGTGCTGGAAAATGTCGTGCTCGACGCCGATGGCGTGCCGGATTTCAACGACGGAAGGCTGACCGAAAACACACGCTGCGCGTACCCGCTGGACTTCATCCCCAATGCCAGCAAGACCGGCCGCGCCAACCATCCCAACAACATCATCATGCTGACCGCCGACGCCTTCGGCGTGATGCCGCCGATCGCGCGGCTGACCCCGGCGCAGGCGATGTATCACTTCCTCTCCGGCTACACCGCCAAGGTGGCCGGAACCGAAAAGGGGGTAACCGAGCCCGAAGCGACGTTTTCGACCTGTTTCGGTGCGCCGTTCATGCCGCGCCATCCCTCTGAATACGGCAATCTGCTGCGCGAGCTGATTGCAGGCCACGGCGCCGATTGCTGGCTGGTCAATACCGGCTGGACCGGCGGCGCCTACGGCACCGGCAAGCGCATGCCGATCAAGGCGACGCGCGCCTTGCTTGCCGCCGCACTTGACGGCTCGCTGAAGACGGCCGAGTTCCGCACCGACCCTCATTTCGGTTTCGAGGTGCCGGTGGCTGTCCCGGGCGTCGACAGCGGCATTCTCGACCCGATGATTCTGGACCCCCGGGCGACCTGGGCCGACAAGGCCGGCTATGACCGGCAGGCGGCAAGGCTGGTCGGCATGTTCGCCGTCAATTTCGAGAAATTCGAAAGCCATGTCGACGCCGTGGTGCTGGGCGCCGCGCCGCGCATGCAGGAAGCGGCGGAGTAATCGCGCCATAGGGTTCAGCTTTCGTTGAAAGGCCCGGTTCGATCGGGCCTTTTCTTTTTCGATCCGCCGCGCCATGACTGCGGCATGGCGAGCGACGACAACATCATCATATCAGGCGATGCGGTTATCCATCCGGGCGACCTGCACGAGGATTTTATCCGCTCGTCCGGTCCCGGCGGTCAGAACGTCAACAAGGTGGCGACGGCGGTGCAACTGCGCTTCGACGCGGCCAACGCAACGGGTCTGTCGGACCGCGTGCGCGAGCGGACGATCAAACTTGCCGGCCAGCGTGCCACCAAGGACGGTGTCATCGTCATCGAGGCAGGCCGCTTCCGCACCCAGGAACAGAACCGGGCGGATGCGCGGGCACGGCTGACGGCATTGGTCGCCAAGGCCGCCGAACCGCCACCGCCGCCGCGCAAGAAGACACGGCCATCGAAGGGCGCCGTGGAGCGGCGGCTGAAGAGCAAGGCCGGGCGCGGCACGATCAAGAAGCTGCGCGGCCGGGTGGAGAACGATTAAGCACCACACCAATCACGCGCACAAAACGACTTCCCATTTTGGGCCGCAGATGCAAGGTTCAACCATTGCCATTAGCAAGGGAGACCCAAGGATGGGCATGTTCGATTTCGTCAAGAGCGTCGGCAAGAAACTGGGCATCGGCGGTGACGACGAAGCCGCACCCTCGGCCGACACACTCAAGAAGGAGCTCGATTCGCACAAGCTCGGCACCGATGGCGTCGACGTCGTCGTCAAGGGCGACACGGCGGTGCTGAAGGGTGTGGTCAAGGACCAGTCGATCTTCGAGAAGGCGGTCATCGCCGTCGGCAACACGCTCGGCGTCTCCAAGGTGCAGGCGGACGAATTGCAGGTCGCGCCAGCACCTGGCACGGCCGCCGTCCCCGCCAAGGAGCCCACCTTCTACACCGTGAAGAAGGGCGACAATCTCTGGAAGATCGCCGAGAAAAGCTACGGCAAGGGCCAAGGCGTCAAGAACACGGTCATCTTCGAGGCCAACAAGCCGATGCTGACCCATCCCGACAAGATCTATCCGGGCCAGGTGCTGCGCATCCCAGATCTCGCCTGATCGAGGCGATTGCCAATTTGCGAAAAGCAATTCCAGGAAAAGTGTGAAACGGTTTTTCGTCCGGAATTGTGCCAAACAAAGAGTTAGAACGGCGGCTTTCGGGTCGCCGTTTTCTTTTGATCGTGACATTTTACGGTTCCGAACCATCCGGGAGGTGACCGAATCCGTGCTCGTTCTGCCCAAAGGTGTCCGCCACATGCCGGCCTATCTGTCACGCACCGTGCAGGAAGCGCTGGTCGATGAGGTGAGACGGATCGTGCAGCAGGCGCCGCTGTTCGTGCCGGCCATGCCGCGCACCGGCAAGGAGATGAGCGTGCGCATGACCAATTGCGGGCCGCTCGGCTGGGTCACCGACAAGGAGCACGGCTATCGTTACCAGCCGGCGCATCCGGTAACCGGGGCGCCTTGGCCGCCAATTCCGGATGCGCTGCTCGAGCTGTGGCGCGAGGTCTCGGGCTATCCGCACCCGCCGGAAGCATGCCTGATCAATTTCTACACGCCGGATGCAAAAATGGGGCTGCATCAGGACCGCGACGAGGCCGATTTTTCGGCGCCGGTCGTCTCCGTCTCGCTCGGCGACGACTGCCTGTTCCGAGTCGGCCAGACTACGCGTGATGGCGCCACCAAGTCGTTCAGGCTGCAAAGCGGTGACGTCGTGGTGCTCGGCGGCGAGGGGCGGCTGTGCTTTCACGGCGTCGATCGGATCTATCCCTCGACCTCGGCGCTGCTGAAAAACGGCGGGCGGATCAATCTGACGCTGCGGCGGGTGACGAAGCCGGCCGTCACAGCTTCCTGAGCGCCACTTCCTCGATCAGGTGGTCGGCGCCCTTGCGCAGGATCAAGTCGGCGCGCGCTCGCGTCGGCAGGATGTTCTCGCGCAGATTCTTCAAATTGATGTTGGTCCACAGGCCTTCGGCGATGGCGCGCGCCGAACTTTCCGACAGCTGCGAATAGCGGTGAAAGAAGGAGTCCGGGTTGCGGAAGGCGGTCTCACGCAGCCGCATGAAGCGGGAAATGTACCAGTTGTGGATCAGCTTCTCGTCGGCATCGATGTAGATGGCGAAGTCGAAGAAGTCCGACAGGAAAGGGACTATCTTGCCGTCCTGCGGCAGCTTGCCGGGCTGCAGGACATTGATGCCTTCGAAGATCAATATATCGGGCCGGTCGATGGTGACGAACTCGCCGGGAATGACGTCATAGGTCAGGTGCGAATAGACCGGCGCGCGGACATCGGGCAGCGCCGACTTGATGCCCGAGAGGAAGCGCAGCAGCGCGCCGACATCATAGCTGTCGGGAAAGCCCTTGCGCTCCATCAGGTTCTCGCGCCGCAGGACCTCGTTGGGCAGCAGGAAGCCGTCGGTGGTGATGAGATCGACCTTGGGGCTCGACGGCCAGCGCGCCAAAAGCTCCTTCAGCACGCGTGCGGTGGTCGATTTGCCGACCGCGACGGAACCGGCGATGCCGATGATGAAGGGCGTCTTGACCACGTCGACCGCGTTGAAGAAGGCCTGGCGTTGCCGAAACAGCAGCTGGCTCGCTTCGACATGCGCGGACAGAAGCCGCGACAGCGACAGATAGATGCGCGTGACCTCTTCGAGATCGACTGGATCGTTGAGCGAGCGCAGGCGGCGGAATTCGTCCGCGCTCAGCGTCAGTGGCGTATCGGCGCGGAACTGCGACCATTGCTCGGCGGAGAAGAAGCGAAAGGGGGAATACTTCTCGGTCGGCGCGAGCTGATCCATCGAGATACCTGCCCTCCTCGCGGTCAGCCCTTGGGCCGTGATGCCTTCTCGGCGATGCCCGAACGCCGGGTGCGGCCTTCGAGTTCCCTAAGCACGTCGCTCAGCGGAACCCCGGAGAGGCCGAGAACGACGAGCCAATGATATATAAGATCGGCACTTTCCGAAACGATGGCCGGTTTGTCGCCCTTGACGGCGGCAATCACCGTCTCGACCGCCTCCTCGCCGAGCTTCTGCGCCGCCTTGTCGATGCCGCGCGCGAACAGTTTTGCCGTCCACGAGTCCGGGTCGCCGGAATGGGCGCGTTCCCCAACGATTTTTTCCAGATCGGAAAGCGAAAACTCAGCCATGGCGTCATCTATCTGCTTGTTTAAGCGTGATCTTTTCCGAAAACCGGTTCCCACTTTTCGGGATCATGCTTTAGGGCCGATTATTCACAGAGTCCAGCCGCATCGGCAGCCCCGCGGCGGCCATATGTGCCTTGGCCTGCGCTATCGTGTAGGTGCCGAAATGGAAGATCGACGCCGCCAGAACCGCGCCGGCATGGCCGTCGCGAATGCCTTCGACCATGTGGTCGAGCGTGCCGACACCGCCGGAAGCGATCACCGGCGCGCGCACGGCGTCTGATATCGCGCGGGTCAGCGCGATGTCGTAGCCGGCCTTGGTGCCGTCCCGATCCATCGAGGTCAGCAGGATCTCGCCGGCGCCGCGATCGACCATTTTCCGGGCGAACTCGACCGCATCGATGCCGGTCTTTTCGCGGCCGCCATGGGTGAAGATCTCCCAGCGGTCGGTCTCACTGGTGCTCGACACCTTCTTGGCGTCGATGGCGACGACGATGCACTGGTTGCCGAACTTGTCGGCGGCCTCGGCAACAAAATCCGGGTTCTTCACCGCGGCCGTGTTGATCGACACCTTGTCGGCGCCGGCCAAGAGCAGCTTCCTGATATCGGCGACCTGGCGCACGCCGCCCCCGACGGTCAGCGGCATGAAACATTGTTCGGCGGTGCGTGCGATGACGTCGAAGATGGTTTCGCGATTGTCCGACGAAGCGGTGATGTCGAGGAAGCAGAGTTCGTCGGCGCCGGCCGCGTCATAGGCCTTGGCCGCCTCGACCGGATCGCCGGCGTCGACGAGATCGACGAAGTTGACGCCCTTGACGACACGGCCGTTCTTGACGTCGAGACAGGGGATGACACGGGCTTTCAGCATCAGCGGCCCTCTATCGTGGCGATGAGATCGTTCAGCAACTGGCCAACCAGCGGCGGAACATCGGCCTGGGCGTCGAAGGCCGGGTCGTAGGCGGAGACGGTGATGCCGACGACCGGCACCGCCAGCGCCATGGCGCAAGTGGCGTCGCGCAGCTGTTCCGGGCTCGGGCCGCCCGAAGTGATATAGCGGTTGGCCTGCAGCTCCCGGGGATCATGCACGTCCATATCCAGATGCATGTGCACGCGTCTGGCGCCGGCGATCTTCAGTCTTTCGGCCGCCTGGGCCACCCCGGAGCATTCCGTCCGCACGATCGGCAAGGTCTCGAGAAGCTGTCTTTCCGCCGGATCGAGATCGCGCGCGTTGACGAGCACGCAACGCGACGGATCGATCGGCCTGAAGCCGGGAATGGCCGACGCCATCGGCCGCCAGCACAGGCCAAGCACCGTCGCCAGCGCCATGCCGTCGAGAAAGCCATATGTGGATGTCTCGGGCGTGTTCAGGTCGCCATGCTGGTCGGCCCAGATGATCGCATCGGCGTCTTCGCCGGCGACCGCGCCGGCGCTGGTCAGGCAGTTTCCCGCAAGGACGATGGGAAACCGACCGGCGTCACGGGCAAGGCGAACCTCGGTCGCAACCGCGTTGCAGACGGCAAAGCCAGTGGCGATCTCGCGCTCCTGATCGTCTCCGACCTTGCCGATGTCCCCGACCGCGACGTCGTGACCGGCCATCGTCAAGGCTTCGACGAGCCCGCCCGAGACCAGCGCGTCCGGACCTTGGCCCATGCCGCCATGGTAATGGCCGCTGTCATAGGAGGCCAGGATGATGGAAATTTTCACGTCCGCGGCTCCGCCGCTGGCCGGCCCTGCAGGATCGCCAGCGCCTCGGCCGGATCAATGCGACCGTCATAGAGCGCGCGCCCGGAGATCGCGCCTTCGAGCTTTTGCGCATCGGGCATGGTCATGCGCACGATGTCGGCGATCGATGCGAGGCCGCCCGACGCGATGACCGGGATCGACACGGCCTCTGCGAGGTCGATGGTGGCGTCCCAATTGATGCCGGTCAAAACGCCGTCGCGGTCGATGTCGGTGTAGATGATGGCGGCGACGCCGGCGCCCTCGAATTTCCTGGCCAGTTCGACGACGCCGAGGCTCGACGCCTCGGCCCAGCCCTCGACGGCGACCTTGCCGCCCTTGGCGTCGATGCCGACCGCGACCTTGCCCGGAAACGCCTTGCAGGCCTGCTTGACCAGGTCGGGATCGCGCACCGCCACCGTGCCGAGGATGACGCGGGCCAGCCCGCGCTCGAGCCAATCCTCGATCTGCGCCAGCGTGCGGATGCCGCCGCCGAGCTGCACCGGGTTCTTCGTTGCCTTGAGGATGGCGCCGACCGCGGCACTGTTGACGCTCTGGCCCTGGAAGGCGCCGTTGAGGTCGACGACATGCAGCCATTCGAAGCCCTGTTGCTCGAAGGCTCGCGCCTGGGCTGCAGGATCATCGTTGTAGATGGTCGCGGTGGCCATGTCACCGTGCCTGAGGCGCACGCACTGGCCGTCCTTGAGGTCGATGGCGGGGAAAAGGATCATCCGTTCAGGCGCCTTCCACAATGGCGAAATGCGACGTCGAATAGAGGCGTCGGAACTTCAGCGCCGCCTGGTATTCGGGCGAATGGAAGCAGGCGAGTGCGACCGCGTAGCTCTCGAACTCGATGATGACATGGCGATTGCCCGATGGCCCTTCCGGGCTCGACGACCGACCGCCGCGGGTCAGGAATTTTGCGCTATATTTGTCGAAAGCCGCTTTGTTGGCGGCAATGTATAGCGGATAATTTTCCGGATCGGTCACCTCGACCATCGCCATCCAGTAGCCCTTCTTGCTCATCGGTTTTCAGGGCCTCCAGCGCAGGAAATTGGTGATCAGCGCCAAGCCCAGCGCCTGGCTCTTTTCCGGGTGAAACTGCGTGCCGACGAGATTGTCGCGGGCGACGGCCGCCGTCACCGGGCCGCCATAGTCGGCGACCGCCAGAACCTCTTCCGCCTTGCCCGCATCGAGATGGTAGGAATGCACGAAATAGGCATGCAGCCCGCTTGCGCCAGTCGGTATGCCGGCAAACAGCGGATGCTGGCGCTTGAGCTCGATCGTGTTCCAGCCGATCTGCGGGATCTTCAGCGTCGGATCGGCCGGCGTGATCTCCTTGACGTCACCTGATACCCAGCCGAAGCCGTTGGTGATTGTCTTTTCCAGGCCGCGCTCGGACATCAGCTGCATGCCGACGCAGATGCCGAGGAACGGCCGGCCCTTGTCGATAGCCACCTCCTCGACCGCTTCCCACATGCCTTCGAGGGCATGCAAGCCGGCCGCGCAGTCGGCATAGGCGCCGACGCCGGGCAGGACGATGCGGTCGGCCGTGCGCACCCGTTCGGCATCCGATGTCAGGTCGATAGCAGCCGATATGCCGGCTTCCCGCGCGGCGCGCTCGAAAGCCTTGGTGGCCGAGCGCAGATTGCCCGAGCCGTAGTCGATGATCGCAACCCGCATGTCAGCTTCTTCCCGGAATGTGGGTCAGCCCCAGCGCCATGCCCGGCTGCGACGGCCGCGCCAGGGCAGCGTCCGGGACCATGCGCGGCGCCGGCACAACCTCATCGGCAAGCGCTTCCGCTTCCAGCGCATAGCGTGTGTCGGCATCGTCGAGCCAACCGGCTTCGACCGCGCCCCATTCGTGCCAACCGCGCCGGCGAAGTGCCGCGATGCGCAGGCCTTGCCCTTCCAGTCCGACATAGAGCGAAACCAACAGTGACAGCAGCGAGCCGGCCAGACCAAGGCCGAGCTTCTGGCCCAGCATCGAAAGCAGGCCCATGACGACGAAGGCAAGCGCTGCCTCGATCCACAACCGATGCCAGGCGAACCATAGCGGCGGCACCAGGAGGCCCAGCCAGGTGAAGCCATCGCGGACAAAGGCCGTTGCATCGGCCTTCTCGCTGCGGCCTGGCGGTTCCATCACGACATAGGTGGCCATGGCCTTATCCCTTCAACGATCCCTTGGTGGAGGGAACCGCATCCGGCTGGCGCGGATCGCGTTCGAGGGCAACGCGCAGCGCGCGCGCCACCGCCTTGAAGCAGGTCTCGGCGATGTGATGGTTGTTGGCGCCATAGTGATTGGTGACATGCAGCGTGATGCCGGCATTCTGCGCCAGCGCCTGGAAGAATTCGCGCACCAGCTCGGTGTCGAAGGTGCCGATCTTCGGCGATGAGAAGGAAACGTTCCAGACCAGGAAGGGACGGCCGGACACGTCGATCGCGGCGCGCGTCAGCGTCTCGTCCATGGCAAGGTCGATCGAGGCATAACGCATGATGCCGCGCCGCTCGCCCAGTGCCTTGGCCAGCGCCTGGCCGAGCGCGATGCCGGTGTCCTCGACCGTGTGGTGGTCGTCGATGTGCAGATCGCCCTTCGCCCTGACCGTCATGTCGATCAGGGAGTGGCGCGACAGCTGGTCCAGCATATGGTCGAAGAAGCCGACGCCCGTGGCGATATCCGACTTGCCGGAGCCGTCGACATG
Organism: Mesorhizobium sp. M1342; assembly: GCF_040317955.1. NCBI lineage: Bacteria > Pseudomonadati > Pseudomonadota > Alphaproteobacteria > Hyphomicrobiales > Phyllobacteriaceae > Mesorhizobium > Mesorhizobium sp. M1342. The sequence goes on from NZ_JAMYLI010000027.1 coordinate 53,558, forward strand.
GACCGCCACGGAGATGTCGGTTTCCTTGGTCTTGCGGCTTGCTTCGGCGGAACGGGGCGGCATCACTCTATCCTTGTCCCAGAGGTTCACATCGTGACCGGCTCAGAGGCTTCAAGCGCTCGCAGGCTTGAAAACGAAAGCCTTCTAGCAGCATGATCCGGCGATTGCCAGTTGCCTCTGACAGCGGTATCGGCCTTGCCAGAGAGCGATTTGCAATCACCGGCCCCATGCATACATATGGCCAATCAAAGTTACTCGTACCGCGCCAATCGCCTTATCGGGATGGCGCTGCTCGGAGCCAGTAAATGTCCAATGAACTGACCATGCACGCCACGACCATCGTGACGGTGCGCAAGGGCAACAAGGTGGTGATCGCCGGCGACGGCCAGGTCAGCCTTGGCCAGACCATCATGAAGGGCAACGCCAAAAAGGTGCGCCGCATCGGCAAGGGCGGCAATGTGATCGCCGGCTTCGCCGGCGCCACCGCCGACGCCTTCACGCTGCTGGAACGGCTCGAGGCCAAGCTCGAACAATATCCAGACCAGCTGACGCGCGCCTGCGTCGAGCTCGCCAAGGACTGGCGAACCGACCGCTATCTGCGCCGGCTGGAAGCGATGATGTTGGTGGCCGACAAGTCGGTGTCGCTGGCGCTGACCGGCACCGGCGACGTGCTCGAACCCGAATTTGGTGTCATGGCCATCGGTTCGGGCGGCAATTACGCGCTGGCGGCGGCACGCGCGCTGATGGACAGCGACAAGGATGCCGAGGAGATCGCCCGCAAGGCGATGCAGATCGCATCCGACATCTGCGTCTACACCAACAACAGCTTCGTCGTCGAAACGCTCGATGTCGGCTGAGCGGGCCGACCATGATCCCGAAACGTGGAAACCGGTTTTCTCGGACGAACGGTTCCGTTCGTCCAGAGATCATGGTCCAACAAGAAGATAGCTATGATTTTCGGCCGGTGACCGAGAAAGACCTGCCGATGATCGCCGGCTGGCTCGCCGAACCGCATGTCGCCGAGTGGTGGGACGATCCCGAGATCGAGATCGCGCAGATCCGCGAGCACATCGACTCGATTTCCGTCGAGCCGCTGATTATCGAACTCGACGGCAAGCCGATCGGTTATCTGCAGACCTATGATCCGCATCTGGAGGACGGCCATCCCTATGCCGACCAGCCGTTCGGCACGCTCGGCATCGACCTGTCGATCGGCCGGCCGGAGCTGGTCGGGCTCGGCCATGGCTCGGCAATCGTGCGCCAGTTCGTCGAACAGCTTTTCGACGAAGGCGTGCCGCGCGTCATCATCGATCCTGATCCCGCCAATGTCAGGGCCATCCGCGCCTATGAAAAGGCTGGCTTTGTTGCCTTTGACACCAGAACATCGGAGTACGGGCCTGCCTTGATGATGGCGCGCGACGCGACGCAGGAGCCCAATTGATCAGCGCCGAAACACTCGACAAGGCAGTCGCGAAAGGTTTGATCTCGCAGACCCTGCGCGATCAGTTGGAGGCCATGGAACGCGCGGTCGCTCTCGCCCCCGAGGTCAGGCGCGCCGATGACGAGGGTGACGAGGAAAACCTGCGGCTGGTCGGCGGCGGCAACGATCTGTTCGTCACCGTTGGAACCGTTCTGCTCAGCGCCGGCTTCTTCTTTGTCCTCACCACCTTGCTTCCAGGCCAGACATTCTGGATCGCCGGCATCCTCGCGGTTTTCGCCTGGGGGCTCGCCGAAATTGTCACGCGTCAGCACCGGATGAAATTATCGTCGTCCGTGCTTGCCCTGATTTTCATGGCCGCCATTCTGGCCGCTCTGGCGCTACAAGTGGAGGCCAGCTTCGGCATACGCAAGCCGGAGACCATCTGGCAGCTATTGGCGTTGCGCCAGACGGCGTCCCAGGCCGGATATCTGTTCCTGGGCGGAGGAATAATTGCGGCGGCGATCTATTTCTGGCGCTTTCGCGTCCCCATCATTGCCGGGGCTATCGCCATCGCCTTTACACTGCTTGCCTTCCTGCAAACGGCGATAATCCTGTATGACAGCGTGACAGCGGGTGCGATTGCGCCGCCGCGTATTGAGGATGTTCCCGAATTGCTCCGAGCGGCACTTTACATGCCGCTGATCTGCGGCCTGATCGTGTTCGCAACGGGTGTAGCTTTTGACATTTACGATAGGGATCGACGCAAGATCTGGTCCGATTGCGCTTTCTGGCTGCATGTCGTCTCGGCGCCCATGCTGGTGCATCCGCTGTTTATCATGGCGACCGGCCAGAACGTCGTATTCGGACATATCGCGCCGGACGCCAATGCAACCATCATGCTGACGGTCCTGATCCTTGGCTTCCTCTATGTCGCGCTGGCCATAGACCGCCGTTCGCTTCTGGTTCCTACATTGGCTTACTTCGGTTCGCTGGGCATCTATTATCTGGTGAATTCCGCCTCCGATTCGACGGGCATCCCGCCTTTTGCCTTGATCCTGGTCGTTGTTGGCGCGCTGATCATTCTGTTCGGGGCTGGCTGGCAGCGTATCCGGCGGATTGTGGTCAAACCCACCTTGCCGGCTGCCGTGATCCGCCGGCTACCGCCGCTGAAGGCGTGACAAGGCTTTGTGATGATCGACACGGCGACGCGAAACGAGGGGGAATGAACCGATGACGACACCGGCCACGGAGAGCAGCTATTCGGCCTATGAAGACAGCTGGCGGATGGGGCTTCTGCTCGTCCTCGCCCTGATCATCTTCCAGGCCGGGGCGCTCTACGGCATGGGGCGAACGCCGATCTGCACCTGCGGCTACGTCAAGCTCTGGCATGGCGTCGTGCAGAGTTCGGAGAATTCCCAGCACATTTCGGACTGGTATACGTTCTCGCACATCATCCACGGCTTCCTGTTCTATGCGCTGGCAAGATTCCTGTTCCCGCGTTCGCCGATCGGCTTGAGGCTGGCGTTCGCCGTCTTCATCGAAGGCGGCTGGGAGCTGCTCGAAAACAGCCCGTTCATCATCGAGCGCTACCGCGCCGGCACCATCTCGCTCGACTATTACGGCGACAGCATCATCAATTCGGTGTCCGACACACTGGCCATGGTGCTGGGATTTGTGATGGCGCGAAGGCTACCTATATGGGTGATCGTCAGCCTTGCCATCATCTTCGAACTCGGTACCGGCTATCTCATCCGGGACAATCTGACACTCAACGTGATCATGCTGCTGCATCCGTTCGAGGCCATCAAGCAGTGGCAAAGTGGAATCTAGTGATATGAGCACATTTTCTCCCCGCGAAATCGTTTCGGAACTCGACCGTTTCATCATCGGCCAGAAGGACGCCAAGCGCGCCGTGGCTATCGCCTTGCGCAACCGCTGGCGCCGCCAGCAGCTGGAAGGCCAGATGCGCGAAGAGGTGATGCCGAAGAACATCCTGATGATCGGGCCGACCGGCGTCGGCAAGACGGAAATCTCGCGCCGCCTGGCGCGGCTCGCCGGTGCGCCTTTCGTCAAGGTCGAGGCGACCAAGTTCACCGAGGTCGGCTATGTCGGCCGCGATGTCGAACAGATCATCCGTGATCTGGTCGAGATCGCCATCGGCCTGGTGCGCGAGAAGATGCGCGAGGACGTCAAGGCGCGCGCCCACGTCAACGCCGAGGAACGCGTACTGGAAGCATTGGTCGGCAAGACGGCGAGCCCGGCCACCCGCGACTCGTTCCGCAAGAAGCTGCGCGACGGCGAACTCGATGACAAGGAGATCGAGGTCGAGGTCGCCGATACCGGCGCTGGCGGCATGCCGGGTTTCGAGATCCCCGGCATGCCGGGCGCCAATATCGGCGTGCTGAACATCAACGACATGCTGTCGAAGGCGATGGGCGGCAAGAAGACCAAGATGCGCAAGACGACGGTGAAGGAATCCTACGACCTGCTGGTCAACGACGAGTCCGACAAGCTGCTCGACCAGGACGAGGTGGTGCGCCGGGCGCTCGATGCGACGGAGAATGACGGCATCGTCTTCCTCGACGAGATCGACAAGATCGCCTCGCGTGAAGGCGGCATGGGCGCCGGCGTTTCCCGCGAAGGCGTGCAGCGCGACCTGCTGCCGCTGATCGAAGGCACCACGGTGGCGACCAAATACGGGCCGCTGAAGACCGACCACATCCTGTTCATCGCCTCCGGCGCCTTCCACGTCTCGAAGCCGTCAGACCTGTTGCCGGAATTGCAGGGTCGCCTGCCGATCCGAGTCGAGTTGCGGGCGCTGGAGAAGGACGATTTCGTGCGCATCCTGACCGAGACCGAGGCCAGTCTGATCAAGCAGTATATCGCGCTGATGAAGACCGAGGGCGTCGACCTGACCTTCACCGACGACGCCATCGATTCGCTGGCCGGCATCGCCGTCGACCTCAACGCCAGCGTCGAGAACATCGGCGCAAGACGACTGCAGACAGTGATGGAACGGGTGCTGGACGAAATCTCCTACGACGCGCCCGACCGCAACGGAACCAGCGTCACCATCGACGCCGCCTATGTGGAAAAGCATGTCGGCGACCTGTCCAGGAATACCGACCTGTCGCGGTTCATCCTTTGAACGACGGCGCCGGAACGTTCCGGCGCCGGTCCAGGCAACATTTTCCGGCCAGCAAAATCATGTGTGGCCAGATGGTATCATCTGGCCAGCTTTCGTAGTGCCGGGTGAAGGGGCGCTCTCGACTCGACCAAGAGCTTTACCTAGTTTGCGCGGCAATTCTCGATCTCTTGGTTTGACGCAATTCCGGAAAACCGTTTCACACTTTTCCTGGAATTGCTTGGGCGGCGGGTGCATGAAAAAACTGATCCTGGTTATTCTCGGCTTGACGCTGGCGGCGACGCTGTTCGCCGCCGAGGCAGCGACATTGGTGGCGCCGGGAAATCGCAATGCCGTGCAGCCCGACATTCCCGGCGCCTCCAGCCGGCGCACGCAAGCGACCAACACCAGCTTCCAGGCGAAGTACCGCAAGGTCTACGCCCTGCTGCAGAACGACGCCGATCTGCGCGGCAAAATCAAGGAGGCAGCCGCCACCTACGGCATCGATCCCTTGCACATCGTCGGCGCCATCGTCGGCGAGCACACCTACAATGTCGATGCCTATGACCGGCTGCAGACCTACTACGTCAAGGCGATCTCCTATCTCTCCAGCAAGCTGTCCTTCGCCTATGACGGCGAGGACATCACCGATTTCGTGCAGCGGCCGGAATTCAAGAAATGCGCCGCAATGTCCGACAGCTACGATCTGTGGGAATGCCGCGAACAGGTGTGGAACCGTTCGTTTCGCGGCAAGTCGGTCGGCGGGACGAACTTTCCCGACGACCGTTTCGGCGCCACCTTCTTCCAGCCCTATTATGCCGGCCAGACCTTCGGCCTGGGTCAGCTCAATCCGCTGACCGCCCTGCAGATGAGCGATCTGGTGCACAAGGTTTCGGGCCTGCCCAGGCTCGACGTCGGCGATCCCAATTCGGTCTACAAGACCATCATGGATCCCGACCTGACGCTGCCTTACGTCGCCGCGACGATCAGGAAATCGATCGATGCCTACAAAAGCATTGCCGGCTTCGACATTTCGGGCAATCCCGGGCTGACCGCCACGCTCTACAATGTCGGCAATCCGGAGCAGCGCGCCGATGCCTTGAAAGCTGAGAACGACAGGCGCCGCGCCGCCGGCGAGCCGGAAAAGCTGCCGGAAGAGAATTACTATGGCTGGCTGGTGAATGACAAATTGGCGGAGCTGAAGGCGCTGTTTTAGCGGGTTTGAGCTCAGGCCTCTACCTCCCGCTTGTGGGGAGGGTATCGCATATGGACTCTTGCGAAGAAGGACCCCCACCCTAACCCTCCCCACAAGGGGGAGGGAACGCTGTCGCGTGCCTTTTATTCTTCTTTGGCGCCGAAAAGTCAGGCGACTAGCCTAGGTCGGCGCCGACGGAAGTCTCCCTCCCCCTTGTGGGGAGGGGTTAGGGGTGGGGGTCGGTGCCGGGCAGACATCTCAGGAATTCCATATGCGATTACCCTTCCCACAAGGGGCAGAGCAGGCTCAAGCCGCCAGCAGCGACTTCAGCTTGACGTCCTGCGATCCCAGTGCTTCCGGCGCCGGCTTCGCGCGCTTGCCGATCAGCATTTCAGCCAGCCTGATGTCGCGGGCGACCGCGTTGCCGGGGCCGATGCCGCTGGCCGCCACCAGCCTGCCGTCCTGGGCCAGATGGAAGAGGATGAAAGCGCCGTCGCCGAGGTCGCGGCGCACGGTGCTGCTGCCTTCGTCGGACAGCCCGGCAATCTGCAGGGACAGACCATATTGATCCGACCAGAACCATGGCACCGCCGCATGCGCCTCGCCGGCACCCAGCATATTCCTCGCCGCCAGCGCGCCCTGCTCCTGGGCGTTGCGCCAGGCTTCCAGCCGTACGCGGCGGCCGCCATAGACGGCGAGCGGAAACGAGCAGCAATCGCCGGCGGCAAAGATGTCGGGATCGCTGCTGCGCAGCTCGGCATCGACGGCAATGCCGTTGTCGATCGCCAGCCCAGCTTCGGCCGCAAGCCCGGTCACCGGCACGGCGCCGATGCCGATGATCGCGAGGTCGGCGACGATTTCCCGGCCGCCGGCAAGCGCTATGCGCACCTTGTTGCCGTCGTCGGCGATGGACGCGATGCCGTCCCCGCACAGAATATCAACGCCCTCGGCGATGTGTGCATCGTGGATAATTTCGGCGATCTCGGCCGGCACGCCGCGCATCAGGATGCGCGGCTGCGCCTCGATAACGGTGACCGCAGCGCCTAGCTTGCGGGCCGCGGCCGCGAGTTCGAGACCGATGAAACCGCCGCCGATGATGGCGATACGGTTACCACGGTTGAGATGCGCGCGAATGGCGAGCGCGTCAGTGAAGGTTCTGAGATAGACGCAGCGCGGACCCAGCCCCGGCATCGGCAGCTTGCGCGGGGTCGAACCGGTTGCCAGCAGGAGCTTGTCGTAAGGCAGGACCGATCCGTCCGACAGGCGCACCGCATGCGCCGCGCGATCGATCGCCACGGCCTGGACGGAATGGATATGCCGGATCGATTTCTCGGCCAGAATGGCGTCGCTGGCGATCGCCTTGATCTCGGGCGCATCGCTGGCCATCGCCTCCTTGGACAGAGGCGGGCGCTCGTAGGGCAGATGCGGCTCGTCGCCGACCAGCGTCACCGGCCCCCGATAATCGAGGTCGCGCAGCGCCAATGCCGCCCGCCCGCCGCATTCGCCGGCGCCGATGATGAGCATCCCCCCCGCCATGTCAGTCATCCGATCTGGATCAGGACTTTGCCGGCATCGACCTTGACCGGATAGGTCTTGAGATTGACGCAGACCGGGGCGCCGCGGGCGTCACCCGTCTTGTAGTTGAAGCGGCCATTGTGCTTGGGGCATTCGATGATGTCATCCATCACCAGCCCGTCGGCCAGGTGCACCTTTTCATGCGTACAAAGGCCGTCGGTGGCGAAGAACTCGTCGTCGGGGCTGCGATAGATGGCGAAGGTGCGGCCGCCATGGTCGAAGCGCATCACATCCTCCTCGTCTATGTCGCCGGTGGCGCAGGCCTCGACCCAGTCGCTCATTCAAGTCCTCCCTAAAAGCAATCCAGAAAAAGTGCGCAGCGGTTTTCCGCCCGGAATTGCGTTAAAATAAACAGTCCAGATCGGATGGAAGCACGATCATTCCGCCGCGGCGACGATAGTGTCGTTGTGGAATTCTTCGCGATATGGCCGTGCGGTCGGCGGCAGCTCGCGTTTGAGGAAATAGTCCTCGTTGCGCAGCTGGCGCAGGAAGACCGGGATCATCTCGCGATAGCCGGCCAGGATCGACGGTGTCGGTTCCGGCAGATCGTGCTTGATCAGTTCGTGCAGCCTCGGCAGCGCATGATAGGGCACCATCGGGAACATGTGATGCTCGACATGGTAGTTCATGTTCCAGTAGATGAAGCGGCTGATCGGGTTCATGTAGACGGTGCGGCTGTTCAGCCTGTGGTCGGTGACGTTATCGGCCAGGCCGCCATGCTGCAGCAGCCCGACCATGACGTGATGCCAGGCGCCATAGAGCCTGGGCAGGCCAACCAGCATCAGCGGCAGAAACGAACCGGTGTAGAACGCCAGCGCGATGGTGGCGGCATAGATCGCCGTCCAGATGCGGGCGATCCGGATCGCCTTGGGCTGTTCCTGCTCGGGAATGAAGGTCTTTTCCGCCGCGCTGATGTTGCCGGCGGCGTTGCGCAGCATATCGCTCATCGCATGCCAGGCGTCGAGCACGCCGACGAAGCCCAGGACGGCGCGAACCAGGTCCGGCGGCCGCATGACCGAGATTTCCGGGTCGCGGCCGACGATGACGGTGTCGGTGTGGTGGCGCGTGTGGCTCCAGCGCCAGGTCACCGGATTGCGCATGATCATGAAGCAGGCGATCTGATAGACCACATCATTCATCCACTGCGTCCGGAAGGCGGTGCCGTGCCCACATTCGTGCCAGCGTGAATCCGTCGACGAACCGTAGAGGACGCCATAGACGAAGAAGAACGGCACGCACCACCATGTGCCCCAGAACCAGGCGCCGCCGGCGCCGCTGACGATCAGCGCGGCGAACCAGATTGCCGTATCGCGGATCGCCGGCCCGTCGGAGCGCTGCATCAGCTCCTTCATCTGCTTGCGCGGTACGTCGGTGTGATACCACTCGGCGGCCGACAGGCCGGTCTCGACGGCGAGCCTGGCGTCGCGGCCGATCAGGCTGTAGTCACGCCGGGACGGCGCAGTGGACATGATTTGCCTCCCTCGGCAAAGGCATCCGCCAGAGCGATGCCGTGAAATCCCTTGGTTTCGAGCATCAAAGTAACGCCGACCGATGATAGACTCAACATCACAAAGATAGTTTCTATCATTTCCCATCAGGATGATGTACGAAGGCTCAAGCAAATCCGACGAGGCAAGCATGGTGAAGCGGCCGACAATATCAGATCTGGCGCGCATCTCGGGCGTCAGTGTCGCCACCGTCGACCGCGTGCTGAACAACCGGCTGCCGGTGCGCGAAGAGACAGCGCGCCGCGTCTACGAGACCGCTACCGATATCGGCTACCACGCCGCCGGCCTCATCAAGCAGCGCATGCGCCAGGAATTGCCGGAGTACCGGCTGGGCTTCCTGCTGCTGCGGGGCAATGATGCCTTCTACGGCGACTTCGCGCGGGAACTTGAACTGGCCATCTCGCAATCGCAACGCTTCCGCGGCGTTGCGACCATCGATTTCGCCAGTTCCCTGGCTCCCGACGAAATCGCCTCCCAGATGCGCAGGCTGGCGGCGAAATCGAGGGCAATCGCCGTTGTCGGTCCGGACCATCCGACCCTGACAGCGGTCGTGGAAACCTTGAAGGCGAGAGGGCAGCCGGTCTTTTCGGTGCTGTCCGACTTTGCCGCCGGCATCCGGGAGGGCTATATCGGCCTCGACAACCGCAAGGTCGGGCGCACCGCCGCATGGATGATCTCCAAAGCAGCCAAGCGGCCCGGCAAGGTCGCCCTCTTCGTCGGCAGCCACCGCTTCCACGGCCATGAGCTGCGTGAGATCGGCTTTCGCTCCTTCTTCCGCGAGCATGCGCCGGAGTTCAGCGTGCTTGAAACGCTGGTCAATCTGGAAGCCAACCAGGTGACCCATGACGCGATGATCGATCTTCTGGCGCGTTATCCGGATCTTGCCGGCTGCTACGTCGCCGGCGGCGGCATGGAAGGCGCGGTCTCGGCACTGCGGGCAGCGAAACCCGCGACCATGCCGGTGGTCGTCTGCAACGAGATCAACGCCGAATCGCGCGCGGCACTCGCCGACAACATCCTCACCATGGTGATCTCGACCCCGCTCGCCGCTTTGTGCCGTGAGCTTGTCGACCTGATGGCGCATGCCATCGAAACCGGCGCCGCCAACGCTCCGGGCCAGACCTTCCTGCCCTTTGACATCTACCTGCCGGAAAACATCTAGCCCGCCGCCGCGCAAGGCCGCCGAGGCAAATGATAGAATCCATCAGAGCGATGCGTAAATCGGCCCGCAGGCCGCGGAATCGCCCTTGACGCCCCGATGTGAAATGGAATAAATATTTCATCATCTGTGTATTTTGGTTCTTTCGTTCCGGAACATCTGTTTCAAACAGAGGGCTTGACGTTCCAGCCAGGAGGCAAGCGTCATCCGGAATAGAAAAGATATCAGGGAGAGATTCCCCGGGGAGATCGGGGATTCCGGATAAATCGGTGAAACCGGACACCAATATGTGGAGGAGAAACACAATGAAGAAATTGATTTTGGGCGTCGCCTTCGCGGCGCTGATGAGCTCATCCGCCTTGGCCGCCAAGGTTGGCGTGTCGATGGCCAAGTTCGACGACAACTTCCTGACCGTGCTGCGCAACGGCATGATCGAGCAGGCCAAGGGCATGAGCGGCGTGGAGCTGCAGGTCGAGGACGCGCAGAACGACGTTGCCAAGCAGCTCGACCAGATCAAGAACTTCGCCGCCTCGGGCGTCGATGCCATCATCGTCAACCCGGTCGACACTTCGGCCACGCAGGCGATGTCGGATGCCGCGGCGGCCGCCAAGATCCCGCTGGTCTATGTCAACCGCGAGCCGGTCAATGTCGACACGCTGCCCGACAACCAGGCCTTCGTCGCCTCGAACGAAGCCGATTCCGGCACGCTCGAGACCAAGGAAGTCTGCCGCCTGTTCAAGGAAGCCGGCAAGAAGGAAGCCAATGTCTATGTGATCATGGGCGAGCTTTCCAACCAGGCCGCCGTGCAGCGCACCAAGGACATCGACGATGTGATCGCGACGCCGGATTGCAGCTTCATCAAGATCATCGACAAGCAGACGTCGAACTGGAACCGCGACGAGGCGCAGAACCTGATGACCAACTGGCTGTCGACCGGCAAGCCGTTCGACGGCGTCATCGCCAACAATGACGAAAGCGCCATCGGCGCCATCCAGGCGATGAAGGCCGGCAACATCGACATGAAGGCGGTTGTCGTCGGCGGCGTCGATGCCACCCAGGACGCGCTGGCGGCAATGCAGGCGGGCGACCTCGACGTAACCGTGTTCCAGGACGCGGCCGGCCAGGGCGCCGGCGCTCTCGATGCGGCGCTCAAGCTCTCCAAGGGCGAGAAGGTCGAGCACAAGGTCTACGTGCCCTTCCAGCTGGTGACGCCGGCCAACATCGACAAGTTCCTGAAGAAGAACTGAGCCGCCAACGGTTCGATACGGAGCGGCGCTCTCGATCGCGACAGCGCCGCTCCCCTCTCTCCCTCGGCGCCGGCACGGCGCGAGGGCGACCGCGGCTGATGGAGACAGGATACGTGGCACAGACATCTCATGGCGTCGGCGGCGTCGGCTATGATGCGAGGAAGCGCACATGGCCGGCCGAGTTCAATGTTTTCCTGGCATTGGTCATTCTCGTCGTCATCTTCGAACTGATCGGCCGCGTCTTTCTCGGCGACAGCTTCCTGTTCAACACACGCAGCGACGTCGGCGGCATCTTCAACGAAGCGCGCCTGCAGATCATCATCCTGCAGGTGTCGATCGTCGGCATCATCGCCATCGGCGTGACGCAAGTGATCATCACCGGCGGCATCGACCTGTCCTCGGGCTCGATCGTCGGCGCGACCGCCATGATCGCCATGAGCTTCGCCCAGGTGGCGACGGTCAACGGCAACCCCAATCCCAAGGCGATGTTTTTGGCGCAAGGCTGGACGGACCTGCCTGTCATCGTGCCGCTGCTGGTGGCGATCGCCTGCGGCCTGTTTGCCGGCCTGGTCAATGGCGCGCTGATCGCCTACACGCGCATTCCGCCGTTCATCGCCACGCTCGGCATGATGGTGACCGCGCGCGGCATCGCCAAATGGTGGTCCAAGGGCCAGCCAATCTCGTTTCCCACCGAGAGTTTCGCCGGCATCGGCAAAGGCCTGATGCCCGTCGTCATCTTCCTGTCGCTGGCCGTCCTGTTCCAGCTGATCATGACCTACACCAGGTACGGCAAGCACTGTTACGCGATCGGCTCCAACGAAGATGCCGCGCGCATGTCCGGCATCAAGATCGCCAACCACAAGATCCTGGTCTACGTCATCGCCGGCATTCTCGCCGCGCTCGCCGCCGTGGTGCTGAGCTCCAAGAACCTGACCGCGCAGTCCGGCATGGGCGTGATGTACGAGCTCGACGCCATCGCCATGGCGGTCATCGGCGGCGTCTCCCTGTCGGGCGGCCGCGGCTCGATCATCGGCACGGTGATCGGCTCGCTGATCTTCGGCGTCATCATCTCCGGCTTCACCTTCCTGCGCCTCGACGCCTACTACCAGGAGATGGTCAAGGGCGTGATCATCGTCGGTGCGGTGGTTCTCGACCAGTGGCGTCAACGCCTGCGGGCAATGAGGGCATGACCATGTCAGACATCGTCCTGAAGACCGAAAACCTGACCAAGCGCTATGGCGGCGTGCACGCGCTGGAAGGCGCTAATTTCGAGCTGCGCAAGGGCGAGCATGTCGCCATCATGGGCGACAACGGCGCCGGCAAGTCGACCTTCGTGCGCCAGATCACCGGCGTCGAGCAGCGCACCAGCGGCCAGATCTGGTTCGACGGCAAGGAAGTGAATTTTGCCGGGCCGATCGAGGCTCGCACGGCGGGCATCGAGACCGTGTTCCAGAACCTGGCGCTGGCCGACGATCTCGACGTGCCGTCGAACCTGTTCCTCGGCCGCGAGAAGGTGCTGTTCAATCTCGGCCCGTTCTCGATCCTCGACCGCAAATACATGCGCAAGGCGACCGAGGCGGCGCTCGTCCGCACGGCGGTGAAGATCCCCAATCTGTCCAACACCATCCGCCACATGTCGGGCGGCCAGCGCCAGTGCGTGGCGATCGCCCGGACCGCGACCTTCGCCTCCAAGCTGATCATCATGGACGAGCCAACGGCTGCCCTTGGCGTACAGGAGACCGCGCAGGTCGAAAACATCGTCCGCACGCTCAAGGACAATGGCGAGCCGCTGATCCTGATCAGCCACAATATGCGCCAGGTGTTCGATCTCTGCGACCGCATCGTCGTGTTCCGGCGCGGCCGCATCGTCGCCAATCTGCGCAAGGAGAACACCGACGGAAACGACATCGTCTCCTACATCACCGGCGCCAAGACCGGGGAGGCGGAACTCGCGGCCTACAACAGGACGATCACCCTGTTTTAAGGACGATATGCGTGCTTGAAGCAATCTTGCCCCTTCCTCAGAGAAGGTGCGGACACAACTCTCTCTAACCCATCCCCCCAGAGGAAATACCCATGACCGTTCGCTTCGCTCTCCTCGGTGCCGGCCGCATCGGCAAGGTCCACGCCCGCGCCGTCGGCTCCAATCCGCAGGCCAAACTGGTTGCCGTTGCCGATGCGTTCGAGAAGGCCGCCAAAGAGCTGGCGAGCGCCTATGGCGCCGAGGTGCGCAGCATCGAAGACATCGAGAAAGCCGGGGATATCGACGCCGTCGTCATCTGCACGCCGACCGACACCCATGCCGATCTGATCGAGCGCTTCGCCAGGGCCGGCAAGGCGATCTTCTGCGAGAAGCCGATCGACCTCAACGTCAAGCGCGTCGAGAAGTGCCTGGCCGTGGTCGAGAAGACCAAGGCGACGCTGATGGTCGGCTTCAACAGGCGCTTCGATCCGCATTTCGCCGCCGTGCGCAAGGCGATCGACGACGGCGCCATCGGCACCGTCGAGATGGTCACCATCACCTCGCGCGATCCCGGCGCGCCGCCGATCGACTACATCAAGCGCTCGGGCGGCATTTTTCGCGACATGACCATCCATGATTTCGACATGGCGCGCTTCCTGCTCGGCGAAGAGGTCGTGGCGGTCAGCGCCCATGCCTCGGTGCTGGTCGACAAGAAGATCGGTGCTGCCGGCGATTTCGATAGCGTCAGCGTCATCCTGGAAACCGCTTCCGGCAAGCAGGCCGTCATCTCCAACTCGCGCCGCGCCACCTATGGCTACGACCAGCGCATCGAGGTGCATGGTTCGAAGGGTATGATCGCGGCCGAGAACCAGCGGCCGGTGTCGATCGAACTGGCCAACGAGAAGGGCTATACGCGCCCGCCGCTGCACGACTTCTTCATGACCCGCTACCTCGACGCCTACGCCATTGAGATCGCCGCGTTCATCACAGCCGCGACCTCGGGCAAGAAAGCGTCGCCGAGCGGCGCGGATGGGCTGGTGGCGCTGAAGCTGGCCGATGCGGCGCTGAAATCAGCAACGACCGGCAAGACCGTCCGTCTCGACAAGTAAGAACCCTTGGAAAGAAACCACAGGAGCACAGCGATGAGCGTATCAGCCGATCGCAATTCACAGACGCGCGCCATCGTCACCGGTGGCGCCCAGGGCATCGGCTTTGCCGTCGCCGAGGCGCTGGCCGACGAGGGCTGCCGGGCGCTGGCGCTCATCGGCCGCTCGCAGGAAAAGGGCGACAAGGCAGTCGCCCATTTCAAGAAAGCGGGCGTCGACGCGATCTTCATCAGCGCCGACGTCTCTAAAGTGGCCGACTGCAAGCGCGCCGTTGCCAGCGCGATCTCGCATTTCGGCGCCATCAACGCGCTGGTCAACGCCGCCGCGACATCGGCGCGCGGTTCGCTGGTCGAAACCAGCGAAGAGCTGTTCGACACCATCTTCGACACCAATGTGCGCGGGCCGTTTTTCCTGATGCAAGGCGTGGTGGGGCATCTCCTGGAAAAGAAGGCACCAGGCTCGATCGTCAACGTGCTGTCGATGTCGGCGCATACCGGCCAGTCGTTCCTGACGCCCTATTCGACCAGCAAGGGGGCGCTGATGACGCTGACCAAGAACGTCGCCAATGCCTATCGCCACAACCGCATCCGCTGCAACGCGGTGCTGCCCGGCTGGATGGACACAGAGGGCGAGGACATCGTGCAGAAGAAATGGCACGATGCGCCGGACGACTGGCTGGCAAAGGCCGAAGCGGCGCAGCCGATGGGCCAGTTGGTGAAGCCGGACCAGCTAGCACGGTTGATCAGCTACATGGTCAGCCCGCAGTCGGGCGTCATGACCGGATCGCTGGTCGACTATGACCAGAGCATTGCGGGGGCTTCGCCGGAATAGGATCGGCGAGTCTAGCGGGAACGCCCATCACTTCGTCATCCACGGGCGGAGCAAGGAGCGTAGCGACGCGGCGCAGACCCGAGGATCCATGCCGCGACTCCAATGCGCCGCGACGGTGCAGAATTCTGTTCCGCTGCACTCTTGGTTGACGTCCCGGCATGGATCCCAGGGTCTCCGCGACGGAGCTTCGCTCCTGCTTTGCCCTGGGATGACGAAATCGCGAAGGTTCGGCCATCCTGAATTTGGCTGCCACCACCCACGTGACAAGCACCTCCGCTTCGACTATATGAGCCTCATGATCAACCTGACCGCCACATATTGGTACTTTAGGAGCTCGCTGGCGGCGGGAGGATTGCGCTCGATCTGAAGATTGCAGCAACAAGATCCGAACAGCCGCCATACCTGGCGGCTTTTTTGTTTTCAGCCGGCAGGTTCCCTCTAAATCAAAGAGGAGCATGATGTCGTCCGAAAACCGCTTCACACTTTTCGGCATCATGCTCTCGACAGGAGCAGAAAGCCGTGTTGACCACCACAGACGACCTTCGGGTCAAGGAAATCCGAGAACTGAGCACACCGGACGAGGTGATGCGGGAGATCCCGCGCACTTTGACCGCGACGCGCACCGTCAGCGCATCGCGCAACGCAACCCATGCCATCTTGAACGGCACCGACGACCGGCTGCTCGTCATTGTCGGCCCGTGTTCGATCCACGATCCGGTCGCGGCCGTCGACTATGCCAGCCGCCTGGCAGCGCTGCGCGAGAGCCTGTCGGACCGGCTGGAGATCGTGATGCGGGTCTATTTCGAGAAACCGCGCACGACGGTCGGCTGGAAAGGCCTGATCAACGATCCCGACCTCGACGGCAGCTTCAACATCGACAAGGGGCTGCGGATGGCACGCAACGTGCTGTCGGCCGTCAACAATCTCGGCCTGCCGGCGGCGACCGAATTCCTCGACATGACCACGCCGCAATACATTGCCGACCTGGTTGCCTGGGGCGCGATCGGCGCGCGCACGACCGAGAGCCAGATCCACCGCGAACTCGCCTCGGGCCTCTCCTGCCCGGTCGGCTTCAAGAACGGCACCGACGGCAATCTTCGCATAGCCGCCGAGGCGGTGAAATCGGCCGCCCAGCCGCATCATTTCATGGCGGTGACCAAGGGCGGGCGCAGCGGCATCGCCACGACCACGGGCAATGAGGACTGCCACGTCATCCTGCGCGGCGGCGTTCAGCCCAACCATGACGCGGCGAGCGTCGAAGCCGCCGCTGTGGAACTCGCCCGGATCGGCGTCGCGCCCAGGCTGATGATCGATGTCAGCCACGCCAATTCGGCCAAGAAGCCCGAGAACCAGCCCAAGGTCGCGGCCGATGTCGCCGGCCAGGTCGCGGCAGGCGACGAGCGCATCATCGGCCTCATGATCGAGAGCAACCTCGTCGCCGGCCGGCAGGAGGTGGTAGCAGGCAAGCCCTTGGTCTACGGCCAGAGCATCACCGATGGCTGCATCGACTGGGCGACCACCGAGACGGTGCTGCACGGCCTTGCGGGTGCTGTCGAATGGCGCCGCTCGACACGCCGCGCCATGATCGACAACCGGCAGGGAGCCGCTTGAGCCACTGATGCCGGCCTTTGCCCGGCACGACCCCCACCCTAACCCCTGCCCAAAAGAGGGAGGGCAATCGCATATGGATTCTTGCGAAGAAGGACCCCCACCCTAACCCTCCCCACAAGGGGGAGGGAACGCTGCCGCGCACTCCTACTCGAACCTTTGACGCCTGAAAAACGTCGGCAGTTTGCCGTTGTCAGCGCCGACTGGAGTCCCCCTCCCCCTTGTGGGGAGGGGTTAGGGGTGGGTGGGGGTCCTCTTCGCAAGAAATCCCTACGCCGCCCTTAACCCCTCCCATGCCGTGAACACCGACACGGCAAAGAGCAGCAGTCCGGCCGCCCGGCCGGCAAAAATCGTCGCCCGCGGATTGGCGATCAGAAGATTGCGGCTGCGGCCGGCCGTGATCGCCAGTCCGCCATAGATCGCAGCCTGGGTCGCCACGGTCAGCAGTCCCATGATCGTCGCCTGCATCCAGATCGGACCGTAGTCCGGTTTCAGGAACTGCGGATAGACGGCAAGCACGAACAGGTATGCCTTCGGGTTGATCAGGCAGGTCACAAAACCCTGGCGAAAGGCCTTCCATGCGGAACGGCTGCCGGCAGGCCCCTCCTGACCGACAGTGATGGAACTGCGCATCAGCGTGATGCCGATAAAGGCCATGTAGGCGGCGCCGGCAAGCAGAAGCGGCTTGAACAGGATCGGCACGAAATGCATCAGCAGGCCGACGCCGATGGCGCCGTTCAGCGTGTGCACCATGCCGCCGACCATGATGCCGCCAGTCGCGGCGAGACCCCTGTCGCGTCCGCCTGTCAGTGCATTGGCGAGCACGAAGAGCATGTCCATGCCTGGAACGGCGATGATGCCGAACAGCAGGATAAAGAAAAGCCAGAGATTTTCCGCATAATCCATGTCAGTTGCCTGCCGCCTCGCTCCGCCAAACCGCAGCGGAACCTGTTGATTTTCAATTCGATAGGCGCTCCTATAGATCAGCCCAACTGACAATGCTGTGTCAGTTGGGCTCGCAACCCGGGGGGAAAAATGCGCAAGGCGTCACGCCTGTTCGAGATCATCCAGATCGTGCGGCTGGCGCGGCAGCCGGTGACGGCGGCGACGATTGCCGAGCGGCTGGAAGTGACGGTGCGCTCGATCTATCGCGACATCGCAGCGCTGCAGGCGATGCGCGTGCCGATCGAGGGCGGACGCGGCATCGGCTATATCCTGCGCCCCGGCTTCGACCTGCCGCCGCTGATGTTCTCGATCGAGGAGATGGAGGCGATCGTCTTGTCGCTGGCGCTGTTGGAGCGCACGGGCGACAGCGAGCTCAAGCAAGCGGCCAAGCGCGTCAGCGTCAAGATCGCCGGCGCGGTGCCATCACCCTTGCGCCAGGTATTCGACGCCAATGCGCTGCATGCCTGGGGTTTCGCCGCGCCTTCTACCGGCGCGATCGACCTGGCGCTGGTGCGACGCGCCATCCGTGACGAGGAGAAGCTCTACCTCTCCTATCGAGACGAAATGGGCCGCGCCTCCGAGCGCCTCATCCGCCCGATCGCGCTCATCTACTACGCCGAAACCGCCAACATCGTCGCCTGGTGCGAGCTGCGCCAGGCGATCCGCAATTTCCGCAGCGACCGGATCGAGGATTGCCAGGCGACGGGGTTGCGGTTCAAGGGCGAAGGCGACCGGTTGCGGCAGGTCTGGGTCAACGGGTGGGAGACTCCGGCCGCCGGCGGCTGAGGTGACCGCAGATACTTGGCGTGGTGCTTACCTTGGCAGGTCGCACGCCTTGGGGATTGGTCGAAACTCCCGTTACTTCGTCATCCTGGGGCGAAGCAAGGAGCGAAGCGACGCGGCGCAGACCCCGGGATCCATGCCGCGACCTTTGTCGAGGAATGCAGCGGAGCAGAATTCTGCACCGTTGTGATGCGTTGGAGTCGCGGCATGGATCCTATGGTCTGCGCCGCGTCGCTTCGCTCCTTGCTCCGCCATAGGATGACGAAGCGTCAGGGAGGCGTCGGCCAATCGCGAATGTCTGCGACGGGTCACCAAATGAATGGTGAAATCTTGTCTGCCGAGAGTCGGTAACCTTCCCCGTCTCGACGAACTACATGGCTCTATCGCACATCGACCCAGCGCTTCTCCTCGAACGAACGCGCCATCGCGTGCACGGTGCGCTCGATCTCCAGCCCTTCGGTGAATTCGATGAGCCGCGCCGGCTTGCCTTCAAGCCGCGTCAGCAATTCGTGGCATTCGATGATCTTGAGATCGTTGAAGCCGAGGCCATGGCCCGGCGCCGGCACGAAGAGGTCATAGGGCTTGTGGTGCGGCGCCACCAGGATGGTGCGGTAGCCCTGCTCGGTCGGCCGGTCGGCGGTGAGGTAAAGCTGGAATTCGTTCGATCGTTCCTGGTCGAACAGGATCGACCCTTTCGAGCCGAAGATCTGGACGGCGATGCGGCCCTTGCGGCCCCAGGCCGAGCGGTTGACCAGCAGCGTGCCGGCAATGCCATTTTCCAGATGCATCAGCACGCTGGCGATGTCGTAGGTTTCGACCGCGCGACGGCCGCCGCTGGCCAGCTTGCGATCGGCATAGGGTTTGGCCATGTCGCAGATGACGCTGGCGACGCGGCCGAACAGGGCTGAGACCAGCGACAGCGGATGCACGGCGAAATCGTCGAGCGCGCCATAACCGGAGGCCGCCTCGTGCTTCCAGAAGAACAGCGCTTCCGGGTCGGCCATGAAGTCCTCGTCCATCTCGATGCGCAGATGGTTGACCTCGCCGATGATCTTCTCGTCGAGCAGCGCGCCGATGTGGCGGATGGCGGGGCTCTGGATGTAGTTGTAGCCGAGCGCCGCGACCTTGCCGGACTTTTTCGCCGCCGCCGCCATCGCCTCGGCCTCGGCAAAGCTTGGCGCCATCGGCTTTTCGCACCATAGATGCTTGCCTGCTTCCAGGATGGCGATGGCCATTTCCGGATGGAACTGGTTGGGCGTGGTCAGCGAGACGATATCGACTTCGGGATCGTTGACGACAGCGCGCCAGTCCCCCGACGCCTTGGCGAAACCGAACTCGCCCGCCTTGCGCCGGGCAAGCTCTTCATTGACCTCGCCGAGATGGACCAGCCGTGGCTTGGCAACGTCGGGAAAAACGGCGCTGACGGCACTCCATGCGATGGCGTGACACTTGCCCATGAAACCCGTACCGATGAGACCGACGCCGACCATTTTTCCGTTTCTCCACTGCTTGAAGCGCTGCGTGGATGAATTAGTCCATTTTCTCTTGGAATGGAATGTCTGCCTCATTTTTTATGGTGTTCTTGCGCAGGCTCGCTATGATGATGCACAGAAGACGCTTCACGCATGAGCCTGGACAGAGCGACGATGGACGAACGGGTACCTCGCGATTTCGAGACGCTGCGCACCACCATCCTGGAGCGGCGCGAAAGCCTGCCGAAGCGCATCGCCCAGATCGCCGCCCATGCGCTCGACAATCCCGACGATATCGCCTTCGGCACCGCCGCCAGCATCGCCGCTTCGGCCGGCGTGCAGCCTTCAACCCTGATCCGCTTTGCCCAGCAGCTTGGCTTCGACGGGTTCACCAGCCTGCAGCAGGTGTTTCGCGAGCGGCTGCGCGAGCGCAACTCATCCTATGACGAAAGGCTGCAGGCGTTGCGCGCCAAGGCAGAGGGCGGCGCCGGCCACCGGTCGATCTTCGACGGCTTCGTCGCCGCCGCCAGCACCTCGCTCAACGACATTTCGCGCACGCTGGACGATGCGCATCTGGAAGACGCTATTTCCCTGCTGGCAAAGGCGGAAACCATCTACGTGCTGGCCAAGCGCCGCTCCTACCCGGTGGCGTCCTACATCGCCTATGCGCTGGGCAAGCTGAAGATCCGCAACCAGCTGATCGAATCGGCGGCCGGCCTGAATGCGGAGATGATCGGCTTCGCGACGCCGGCGGATGCCGTCATCGCCATCTCCTTCTCGCCCTATGCGCCTGCCACCATCGAGGAGGCGCGCAGTATTTCGGAACAGGGCGTGCCGATCGTCGCCATCACCGACAGCTCGTTTTCCCCGCTCGCCCAGTTCGCCAAGGTCTGGTTCGAGGTTGCCGAGGCCGATTTCGCCGGCTTCCGCTCGCTGTCGGCGACAATGGCGCTGGCCATGGCGCTGACCGTCGGCGTCGGCGAGAAGCGACGCGACACGGGCCGCAAGCGCAAGGCCTGATCCACCGCCGAAAAGGTACGTTTTCGCTTAGGGAACGCTCATTCCATATTGACTATGGATTGGAATTATTATTTCATATTCCCGGCGCCACGCTGCCGCTCGCGCGTGTACCCCAACACAACAAGGCCGACGGGAGGTTCCAATGAGCGAAGCCGTGGACGCTGAATACGCGCCGCTCGACGTCATCACCATCGGTCGCGCTTCCGTAGACCTTTATGGGCAGCAGATCGGCTCGCGGCTGGAGGACATCACCTCCTTCGCCAAATCGGTCGGCGGCTGCCCGGCCAATATCTCTGTCGGCACCGCCAGGCTCGGCCTGCGCTCGGCGCTGCTCACCCGCGTCGGCGACGAGCAGATGGGCCGCTTCATCCGCGAGCAGCTGACGCGTGAAGGCGTCAATGTCGACGGCCTGAAGACCGACAAGGAGCGGCTGACCGCTTTGGTGCTGCTGTCGGTCGAGGACGAAGGCGTTTCGCCGATGATCTTCTACCGCTCCGATTGCGCCGACATGGCGCTGGCGCCGGAAGACATCGACGAGGCCTTCATCGCCTCGGCGCGCTCGATCGTCGTCACCGGCACGCATTTTTCCAGGCCCAACAGCGATGCCGCGCAGCGCAAGGCGATCCGCATCATGAAGGCCAAGGGCGGCAAGGTGGTGTTCGACATCGACTACCGGCCGAACCTGTGGGGCCTTGCCGGCCATGCCGAAGGGTTCGAGCGCTATGTGAAATCGGACCGAGTCTCGGCACAGTTGAAGACGGTGCTGCCCGACTGCGACCTCATCGTCGGTACCGAGGAAGAGATCATGATCGCGTCGGGCGCCGACGATTGCCTGAGCGCCCTGAAGACGATCCGCTCGCTGTCGTCCGCCACTATCGTCCTGAAGCGCGGCGCCATGGGCTGCATCGTCTATGACGGACCGATCAGCGACGATCTCGAGGACGGTGTCGTCGGCAAGGGATTTCCGATCGAGATATACAATGTGCTCGGCGCCGGCGACGCCTTCATGTCCGGTTTCCTGCGCGGCTGGCTGGGTGGCGAAGATCATGCGACAGCGGCGACCTGGGCCAACGCCTGCGGCGCTTTCGCCGTGTCGCGGCTGCTCTGCGCGCCGGAATATCCGACCTTCGAGGAACTGCGGTTCTTCCTCAAGAACGGCAGCAAGCATCTGGCGTTGCGCAAGGACGAGGCGATCAACCACATCCATTGGGCGACGACGCGCCGGCGCGACGTCGCCTCGCTGATGGCGCTCGCCTGCGACCACCGCGTGCAGCTGGAGGATGTGGCGGCGAAGGCCGGCGCCGATCCGGCGCGGATCGAAGAATTCAAGGTGCTGGCGGTCAAGGCCGCGGCGAAGGTCGCTGCCGGCCGCGACGGCTACGGCATGCTGATCGACGAGAAACATGGCCGCAAGGCGATGTTCGAATTCGCCAGGCATTCCTTCGCCTGGCTCGGGCGGCCGGTGGAGTTGCCGGGTTCGCGGCCGCTGCGCTTCGAATTCTCGCAGGACATCGGCTCGCAGCTGGTGGAGTGGCCGGTCGATCACTGCATCAAGTGCCTGTGCTTCTACCATCCCGACGATCCGGCGGCGCTGAAGGACGAACAGCAGCAGAAACTGCGCGCCCTGTTCGAAGGCGCGCGGAAGGTCGGTAGGGAACTTCTCATCGAGATCATTGCCGGGAAACATGGCAAGCTCGACGACATGACGATCCCGCGCGCGCTGGAAGAACTCTATGCGCTCGGCATCAAGCCGGACTGGTGGAAGCTCGAGCCGCAGGCATCGAGCGGCGCCTGGGCGAAGATCGAGGCCGTGATCCTGAAGCACGACCCGTGGTGCCGCGGCGTCGTGCTGCTTGGCCTGGAGGCGCCGCAGGACGAGCTGGAAGCGGCGTTCGCCGCCACCGCCAAGGCACCCATCGTCAAGGGCTTTGCCGTCGGCCGCACCATCTTCGTCCATGCGGCCGAACAGTGGCTGGCCGGCAGAATGTCTGATGACGAGGCGATCGCCGACATGGCGTCACGCTTCGAACAGTTGACGGATGCGTGGCTTGCCGCGCGCGGCCGCAAGGCGGCATAAGAAGGCGCGAATAGGACTGCGGAGGAAAACACCATGAGCAAGACAATCCGCCTGACAATGGCGCAGGCGCTGACCCGCTTCCTGTCGCGCCAGATGACCGAGATCGACGGTCGCAAAGTCCCCATCTTCGGCGGCGTATGGGCGATCTTCGGCCACGGCAATGTCGCCGGCATCGGCGAGGCGCTCTATCAGCTGCGCGACGAATTGCCGACCTTCCGCGCCCACAATGAACAGGCGATGGCGCATGCGACGATCGCCTACGCCAAGGCCAATTTCCGCCGCCGCTTCATGGCCGCGACCTCTTCGATCGGCCCCGGCGCGCTCAACATGGTGACGGCGGCGGCGCTCGCCCATGTAAACAGGTTGCCCGTCCTGTTTTTGCCGGGCGACGTCTTCGCCAACCGCATCCCAGATCCGGTGCTGCAGCAGGCCGAGGATTTCTCAGACGGCACGGCGACGGTCAACGACTGCTTCCGTCCGGTTTCGCGCTATTTCGACCGCATCACCCGGCCGGAGCAGATCATCCCGGCGCTCAGCCGCGCCATGGCTGTGCTGACCGATCCGGCCGAATGCGGCCCGGTGACGCTGTCGCTGTGCCAGGACGTCCAGGCCGAGGCCTACGACTACCCCGAGAGTTTCTTTTCCGAGCGGGTCTGGCACCAGCGCCGGCCTCGCGCTGATCGCCACGAGCTTGCGGCTGCTGTCGGCGCGCTCAAGGGCGCGAAAAAACCGTTGATCATCGCCGGCGGCGGTGTCCTCTATTCGCAGGCTTCGGACGAACTGGCCAAGTTCGCCGAGGGCGCCGGCATTCCGGTCTGCGAGACGCAAGGCGGCAAATCCTCGCTGCCGGACGACCATCCGCTCAACATGGCGGCGGTCGGCGTCACCGGCACTTCTGCCGCCAACCGGCTGGCCGAAGAAGCCGATGTCGTGCTGGCCATCGGCACGCGCTTTCAGGATTTCACCACCGGCTCGTGGGCGCTGTTCAAGAATTCGGGCAAGACCATCATCGGGCTCAACGTGCAGCCCTTCGACGCCGGCAAGCACCGCGCGCTGCCATTGGTGGCCGATGCGGCCGAGGGCCTGGCCGAACTCAGTGCTGCGCTGAACGGCTGGAAGGCACCTTCCACCTGGACCGACAATGCGGCCACCGGCAAGAAGGCCTGGCAGGCCGAGGCGGCCAAGGTGACGGCGTCGACCAATGCCGCCTACCCGTCCGACGCGCAGGTGATCGGCGCCGTGCAGCGCGCCATGGGCTCCGGTGTGACGCTGCTGAATGCCTCCGGCGGCCTGCCGGGCGAATTGCACAAACTTTGGCAGGCGGGCGCGCCCGGATCGTATCATGGCGAATATGGCTTCTCGACCATGGGCTACGAGATTGCCGGCGGGCTCGGAGCCAAGATGGCGAAGCCCGGCGAGGAGATCGTCGTCATGATCGGCGACGGCTCCTACCTGATGATGAACTCCGAAATCGCCACCTCGGTGATGCTCGGCCTCAAGCTCACCATCGTGCTGCTCGACAACCGCGGCTATGGCTGCATCAAC
This sequence comes from Mesorhizobium sp. M1342, assembly GCF_040317955.1. NCBI lineage: Bacteria > Pseudomonadati > Pseudomonadota > Alphaproteobacteria > Hyphomicrobiales > Phyllobacteriaceae > Mesorhizobium > Mesorhizobium sp. M1342. Next base: position 78,136 of record NZ_JAMYLI010000027.1, read on the forward strand.
CGGCTGCAGATGGCGACCGGCGGCGCCAACTTCAACAACCTCCTCAAGGACTCGCGCCACGAGGTGCTGCCCGACATCGACTTTGCCGCGCATGCGGCGAGCATGGGGGCGATCGCCGAGAAGGTGCCGTCGATCGCCGGGCTGGAAAACGCGCTGGAGAAGGCAAAGAAGAACAACCGCACCACCGTGCTGGTCATCGACACCGACCCGCTGGTTTCCACCGATGCCGGGGGCCATTGGTGGGACGTGGCGGTGCCGGAAGTGTCTGTACGGCCGCAGGTCAACGCGGCGCGCAAGGCGTATGACGAGAAGCGGAAGATGCAGACCGTCGGCGATTGATATAGGCGCTGCCACCCCTACCTCCCCCTTGTGGGGAGGTCGGACCGAAGGTCCGGGTTGGGGGTCCGGCGCCACCCCCACCCCGCTGCTTCGCAGCGACCCTGCCCACAAGGGGGAGGGTGAACAAGAACCGGAGTGACTACTTGAAAGCCAAACTGGGCATGTCCCCCATTGCGTGGTGGAACGACGATCTTGCGGAACTCAGCGATGACGTGTCGCTGGAAGAATGCCTGCGCCAATCACGGTCGGCCGGCTTCACCGGCATGGAGATGGGCCGGCGTTTTCCCAATGACCCCGAAATCATGCTGCCGATCCTGAAGGCCGCCGACGTCACGCTGTGCGGCGGCTGGTTCTCGGGCACGCTGGTCGATGGGGAGATGGCCGACAACAAGGATCGCATCCAGCCGATGATCGACCTGTTCAAGGCGGTGAATGCGCCTTGCATCGTCTATGGCGAGGTCGGCCGCTCGATCCAGGGCGACCGCTCAAAGCCGCTGGCCACCAAGCCGAAGCTGTCGGATGACGAGATGAAGGCTTATGCCAGGCGGCTCGCCGAATTTGGCGAATGGTGCGCCGAGCAAGGCATGCCGCTCTCCTACCACCACCATATGGCGGCAGTGGTCGAGACCGAGCCGGAACTCGATGCCTTCATGCGCTATTCCGGAGCCGGCATTCCCCTGCTGCTCGATGCTGGACATCTGGCATTCGCCGGCGGCAACGTGCTGCGCGCTATCGACAACCATCATACCCGGATCAGCCATGTGCATGTGAAGGACGTTCGCATGGGGGTGATCGAAAAGCTCGATCGCACCAAACAATCCTTCCTCGACGCGGTGGCGCTGGGCGCCTTCACCGTGCCGGGCGATGGTTCGCTGGATTTCGGCGCCATCGTGCAGCGCTTCGCCGACCATGGCTATGAGGGCTGGTTCGTGGTCGAGGCGGAGCAGGACCCGAAGAAGAACCCGCCACTCAGGATGGCGCAGGTTGGCTACAAGGAATTGATGCGCGTCATGACCGCCGCCGGCTATACGGTCGAGACGCAAGGCTTTCCAAATGTCTAGTTTCCCAATGGCTGGTGCGACGGGTTCCCGGCGAGGCCGATTGCTGTAGATTGGCCCGATGAAAGATTCCGAACACCCCTTCTTCCGGCCTTTGTGGCGGCGCGTCGCCATCGTCGCGGTCTGCGTCATCTGGTCGATCATCGAGTTCGCCACCGGCACGCCGTTCTGGGGCATGATCGCGCTCGGCTTCGCCGGCTACGCCGTCTGGCAGTTTTTTTATCTCTATAAGCCGGCCGACGAGGCGAAGGCCGAGGCCGAACCGAAGGAGTGACTGATCGCATGCGTTGGCGATTGGCTTGCAGTGCTTCTAACTTCGTCATCCTAGGGCGGAGCAAGGAGCGCAGCGACGCGGCGCAGACCCTAGGATCCATGCCATGACTTTGAAGCTGGTGTGACGGTGCAGATTCCGCTCCGCTGTGCCCTTCGGCCGAGGCAACGGCATGGATCCTAGGGTCTCCGCGACGGAGCTTCGCTCCTGCTTCGCCCTAGGATGACGAAGTTGGAAGGGCGCCGGCCAATTTCCGAACGTTTGCGATGGTCCTTTCAAACAAACGACTTGGCTTTACAGGCCTGCAACCGTCAGGCCACTGGAATAGGAGACAAAAATGTCGAAGCTGCTCGTCAAAGCCGACAAAGGCCTTGGCCGCGTCGCCCATGTGACGCCGAAAAGCGCCGGCTGGACCTATGTCGGTTTCGATCTGCATCGGCTGAAGCCTGGCGAAAGCGCCTCGGGAAGGACCGAGGATCGTGAAGTCTGCCTGGTGTTCGTCACCGGCAGGGGCAAGGCGTCAGCCGGCGGCAAGGAGCTCGGCCTGCTCGGCGAGCGCATGTCGCCCTTCGAGGGCAAGCCGTGGTCGGTGTATGTGCCTGAGGGTTCGGACTGGTCGGTGACAGCGGACACCGAACTGGAACTCGCCGTCTGCTCGGCGCCGGGCCTTGGCGGCGGGCTGCCGGTGCGGGTGATCGCACCGGACGATCTCGGCCAGGAGGTGCGCGGCAAGGGCACCAACACGCGCTACGTCACCAACATATTGCCGGAGGGCGAGCCGGCCGATTCGCTGCTGGTGGTCGAGGTCATCACGCCCGGCGGGCATACGTCGAGCTATCCGCCGCACAAGCACGATCAGGACAATCTGCCCGCCGAATCCTATCTCGAGGAAACCTACTATCACCGTCTCAACCCGCCGCAGGGTTTTGCCTTCCAGCGCGTCTATACCGATGCCGACAAGAACGGCCACCGCGCGCTCGACGAAGCGATGGCGATCGAGGATGGCGATGTCGTGCTGGTGCCCGGGGGCTATCACCCCTGCGCCGCCTGCCACGGCTATGACCTCTATTATCTCAACGTCATGGCCGGACCGAAGCGGACGTGGAAATTCCACAATGCGCCCGAGCACGAGTGGCTGATGAAGGCCTGACCGGTCGCTGCGTGAGCACTCGCTCCCTGGTCCAGCACGAAAAAATCGTCGGCTAATGACCCCGCCGCAGCGTTTTGTTACCTGAAAGCCAGCAAGGCTTCGTCAATTCGTCATGGAAATCACCTATGGCAGCGAAGCTGACAAGGACTTTCCATGCGCTACGCCCTCTATTTCACCCCCCGGCAGGACGAGCCACTGGCGCGGATCGCCGCCGACTGGCTCGGCCGCGACCCGTTTGGCGCCGCGACGAGGCCGGTCGAAGCGGTGGCAGACCTGTCGGCGGCGGAAGTCGCTTTCCACACCGCTTCGGCGCGCCGTTATGGCTTTCACGCAACGCTGAAAGCCCCCTTCCGCCTGGCTGCCACCGAGACGGAAGCCTCGCTGCGCGCCGCACTCGACCAATTCGCCGAGGCGACGCCGGCGGTGACCATCCCGCGTCTCGTCGTGAGCCAGATCGACGGCTTCTTCGCACTGGTGCCGGAAGGGCCAGTGCCTGCGCTCAACCGGTTCGCCGATGACGTGGTGCGCGATTTCGACCGGTTTCGCGCACCGCTGAGCGAGGCGGAAATCGAGCGGCGCAGCCCGGATTCGCTGAAGCCGGCCGAGTTCCGCAATCTCTGCCAATGGGGTTACCCCTATGTCTTCGAAACCTTTCGCTTCCACATGACGCTGTCCGGCCGGGCGGGGTCACAGGAAAGCCCTCGTTTGCGCGCAGCGATCGACAGCCTGTTCGCGGAAGTGCTGCAACAGAAGGTGCTGGTGGATGCGCTGACCTTGTTTGTCGAAACCGAACCGGGTGCACCGTTCATGGTGCTCTCGCATCACGCGCTCGGGCGCCGCCCGGCCAGAAAAACCGCCTGAAGGACTGCCTGAAATGACCGCCGAGACTGTTCTCCACAATGCCCGCATCGTGCTTGCCGACGAGATCGTCGAGGGTTCGCTGGTGCTGCGCGACGGCTTTATCGCCGGCATCGAATCCGGCATCAGCCGCATCGGCGAGGATATGGGCGGCGACTATGTCATTCCCGGGCTGGTCGAATTGCACACCGACCATCTCGAAGGCCACTACGCGCCGCGGCCCAAGGTGCGCTGGAATCCGATCGCCGCCGTGCTCGCCCATGACGCGCAGGTGGCGACCGCCGGCATCACCACCGTGCTCGACGCCTTGCGCGTCGGCATGGACGAAGACGCCGACCTGACATCGGCCGACATCCGCAAGCTGGCCGACGCGATCGAGGACAGTGTGAAGCAGGACCGTCTGCGCGCCGACCATTTCATCCACCTGCGCTGCGAGGTTTCGGCACCGGACTGCCTCAGGGCTTTCGCCAATTTCGATGGCGACGAGCGGGTCAGACTGGCATCGCTGATGGACCATGCGCCAGGCCAGCGCCAGTTCGTCAATCTCGAGACCTATGCCTACTATTACCAGCGCAAGCTGAAGCTGACCGATCGCGATTTCAAGCTGTTCTGCGAAAAGCGGATGGCCGAATCGGCGCGCAATTCAGCGCCGAACCGGGCGGTGATATCAGCCGCCTGCCAGGAGCGCGGCATCGTGCTGGCCAGCCACGACGACGCCACATCAGGCCATGTCGACGAGGCGATCGAACAGGGCGTGCGCGTCGCCGAATTCCCGACCACGGAAGAGGCCGCCAGGGCCTCGAAAGAGGCCGGGATGGGCGTGCTGATGGGCGCGCCCAACGTCATGCGCGGCGCCTCGCATTCGGGCAATGTCTCGGCCCGCACGCTGGCCGGCGACGGCCTGCTCGACATCTTGTCATCCGACTATATTCCCTTCAGCCTGATCCAGTCGGCGTTCTTCCTCGGCGATGTCGTCGAAGGCATTTCCCTGCCGCAGGCCGTCGCCATGGTCTCGAAGAACCCGGCCGATGCGATTGGCCTGACCGACCGCGGCGTCATCGAACAGGGCCGCCGCGCCGATCTGGTGCGCGTGCGCGTCGACGACCATGTCCCGGTGGTGCGCACCGTGTGGCGGCAGGGAAGCCGGGTCGCATGATGGTGTCGGCATCGATCGAGCGGGAATTGTCGGCCGAGACGTTTCCGATCCGCGATGGCGTTTTCGTCGCCGTCGTCGGCCCAAGCGGCGCCGGCAAGGACACAGTGATCGGCTACGCCCGCGCCCGCTTTGCCGATGAGACAAGGCTGGAGTTCGTCCGCCGCGTCATCACCAGGCCGAGCGATGTCGCCAGCGAGGACCACGACACGCTGGCCGACGCCGCCTTCGTCGAGGCCGAAGCCGATGGCGCCTTCGCCATCTCCTGGGAAGCGCACGGCTTGCGCTACGGCATCCCCGTCGATGTCGACTGGTCCGTCGCTAATGGCCGTGTCGCTGTCGCCAATGTGTCGCGCGCGATCATCCCCTCCTTGCGCGAACGCTATGCCAATCTGGCCATCGTCGAGATCACCGCCTCGCCGGAGGTGCTGGCAGAGCGGCTGGCAATGCGCGGCCGCGAGTCACGCGGCGAGGTGCTGGCGCGACTGGCGCGCAGCGCCAATGTGAGCCTGTCGGGACCTGGCGTCACCTCGATCGACAACAGCGGCCCACGCGAGGCGGCCGGCGACCGTTTCGCCGAGGTGCTGCGCAAGGCGATGGCTTTTTCCGACATGTCGGGCCTGATCTAGGCTAGCCTTCAAGCGCAAAAGGCATGAACAAGACGGTGCCGGCAGCACTTTCGCCAGGGGCCAGCACGATCACGCCTTCCTCCGGATCGTCCCACCGGCCCCGGTTGAAAGCACCGGAGGCATTCGTTTGCGGCTCGACGCAGAAATACGGTTTTGTCGGATCGGCGTAGAGCATCAGATGCTTGAAGACCGGGTCGGCCTTGATCCGCAAGCCGGCACCGCGGGTTGGAAAACGAATGATCGCCTCGCCCCTCCAGCCGCCGTAATCACTGTTGCGCCAGCCGTTTGGCAAAGGCCGGTCCTCGGCAAAGTCGAGTTCGGGCGGAAGTGTGATCGGATCACCGGAAATGCCATCCGGCTCTTCGAGGTAGAAGCGCTTCGCCTCGAATTGCAATGTCACGTCCGGATCGCGATCGAACCAGGGATGCAGGCCAAAACCGAACGGCAAGGTAACCGGTCCGGTGTTGGTGAGCGTAATGGTGACGCTCAGCCCCTCTTCGGTGACCGCGAAAGCCTGCGTCGCTCGATAGGAATAGGGCTCGGCTCCGGCGGCAATGTCCAGCGTCAGCGTCGCGTTCGCGGCTGCTGTCTCGGTGACAGTCCAGGCGTGTTGCCAGCCGCTGCCGTGCACGTTGAATTTCTCCGGCGGATTGTTGGGCAGGACCTGCCAGCGCTGCGCCCCGAAGTCGAAAGCGTTCCCAGTGATGCGATTGGCGTAGGGCGTCATTGGAAACATGGCCACGCCAAGCACATTGCCGGTATCGCGATCCTCGTCCGAAAGCCGGCGCAGGAGATCGATGCCGCGCCAGCGCAGCGCGCTCACGCTGCCGCCGATTTGCAGCGCCAGTTCGGCTTCAAGCGCCCCTGCCCTCAACATCAACAGTTCAGGTTTCGCTCTCATGGCTTGCCACTCGTCTGCCACCGACATCCGGCATGATGTGGAGACGTCCCGCAATCGCAGAAGGGCGGCAAGGCCGCAACCATTTCATTCATGGCGCCAGGCGCCGACAAACGCGCGGCGCGTCTTGGCAGGGCGATTATTCCGCGGCCGCGCCGGAAGCGCTCTTGCGCGTGGCGTCGACCATCAGCCGCCGTTCCCGGAACACGCCCCATTGCTGGTCGACCAGCACGCCGATGAGGATGACGCCGCCCATCACCGCGAAGTTGAGCGAGGACGGGATGCCGAGCAGGTTGACGAGGTTCTGCAGCTCCTGCAGCAGCACCGTGCCGAGGATGACGCCGATCAGCGAGCCCTCGCCACCGCGCAGCGAGAAGCCGCCGAGCACGGCGGCGGCGATGGCGTAGAGTTCGTAGAACTGGCCGTGGCTGGCCGGTGAGATCGAGCGCGTGTACATGGCGAAATAGATCGCCGACAGCGCCGTCAGCACGCCGCAGATGACGTAGGCGGCGATGACGACGCGGCCGGTGCGGATGCCGGAATATTTCGCCGCCTCCTCGTTCTTGCCGATGGCGTAGAGATAGCGGCCGAACACCGAGCGGTGCAGCACCACCCACATGACGACCGAAATAACGATCAGCGCGATAAAGCTGTTCGGCACGCCCCAGGAACGCCCGGCGGTCAGGAATTCGAGGTCGGGAAAGTTCTGGCCGAACGCAAAACCCGCCGTGCCGTCGCCAGTGTAGAAGCGGGCGACGCCGCGGTAGATCAAAAGGCCGCACAGGGTGACGACGAAAGGCTGCAATTTCAGTCTTGTGATCAGCCAGCCATGTGCCAGGCCGATGATGGCGCCAAGCACCAGGATGAGCACGAAGGCGACTGGCCATCCCATGCCACGCACGGCGATGAAGTCGATGAACAGCGTTCCGAGCAGCGCGACCACCGAGCCGACCGAGAGTTCGATGCCGCCGGTGATGATGACGAAGGCCTGGCCGATCGACAGGATGCCGAACAAGCCGATCAGGTTCGAGGTGTTGGCAAGGTTGATCGGCAGCAGGAAGCGCGGATTGATGATCGCAACGATCGCCCCGACCACCAGGATCAGGATCAGCAGGCCGAGATCTTTCTTGCTCATCGTCTTCTCCCCAATGCCCGCCTTAGAAGGTTCCGGACCGGAACCCGTGGCAACAAAAACTATTTCGGCTGCTTGCCCACCGCCAGCAGCAGGACGTTTTCCTGGCTGAACCGGTCCTTGTCGAGAATGCCCGAGATCTGGCCCTCATGCATGACGGCGATGCGGTCGGACACGCCGATCACCTCTTCCATGTCCGACGAGATCATCAGCACGGCGACGCCGGCGTCGGCCAATGCGCGCATCAGCCCGTAGATTTCCGCCTTGGCGCCGATGTCGATGCCGCGCGTCGGCTCGTCGAGGATCATCACCTTGGGGTTCATGGCCAGCCATTTGCCGAGCACGACCTTCTGCTGGTTGCCGCCCGACAGCGTGCCGGTGCGCGTCTGCACCGAAGGCGCCTTGATGCCGAGATCTTTCTTTTGCTTCTCGGCGGTGGCGGTCTCGGCGCTTGAGGACACCAGGGAGCGGCGCGCATGCGCAGGCAGATTGGGCAGCGAAATGTTCTGCGCGATCGACAGGTCGAGCAGGATGCCGGTGAGCTTGCGGTCTTCCGGCACCAGGAAGATGCCATGCGCGACAGCGTCGGCCGCGGAAGCCAGCGCAAGCGGCTTGCCGTCGAGCTCGAGCGCGCCGCCGAGCTTCGAGTCAATGCCGAAGAACACCCGCGCCAGTTCGGTGCGGCCGGAGCCGACAAGGCCGGCAAGGCCGAGGATTTCGCCGCGCCTGACGTCGAGATCGACCGGGCGGCCGGGATAGGCAGGCGTACGGATGGCCTTGGCCGCAAGCGCTACGGCGCCGGGCGCACGCGCCGCCTCCGAGGCTTTCTCGCGCTCCTTCAGCATGCGGCCGATCATCAGCTTGACCATCTGGTCGTGGCCGATGTCGCTTTTCGGCAAGGTGCCGGCCAGCATGCCGTCGCGCAGCACGACGACGCGGTCGGCGACGCGCTCGACCTCGTGCAGGCGGTGCGAAATGAAGATGACGCTGATGCCGTCGGCCTTCAGCGCCTTGATGACGTCGAGCAATTTGTCGGTTTCGGCGAGCGGCAGGCTCGATGTCGGCTCGTCGAGGATGACCAGCCTTGCCTCGATCGACAGCGCCTTGGCGATCTCGACCATCTGCTGCTGGGCCAGCGACAGGGTCGCGACCGGCGTGTCGGCGGAAAAATTGGCGCCGACGCGCTTCAAAAGCGGCGCCACCATGGTGCGCAGCTTGGCGCGGTCGACGAGCTTGAGCGGCCCGGCGCGCAACGGCTCGCGGCCGAAGAAAATGTTGGCGGCGACATCGAGATTTTCGAACAGGTTGAGTTCCTGGTGGACGAAGGCGATGCCCGAACCCAGGCTGCCTTCGACGGAGAGCCTGTCATGCGCGGTGCCGTCGACGGTGATCGTGCCGCTGTCCGGCTTGGTGACGCCGCCGAGAATCTTCATCAAGGTCGATTTGCCGGCGCCGTTTTCACCGACGAGGCCGATGACCTCGCCCGGCCTGACCTCCATGGAGAAGCCGTCGAGCGCGACGACGCCCGGATAGGTCTTGCGCACGTTCTCGAGGCTGAGGAACGGCGTCGTTGCTGCGATGGATGTGTCGGAATAATTCATCATGCCTGACAGCGATTGGCGGGCCGACTTTTTGGCAGACTGACGATCCGCGTGCGGTTCGTCAATGCGAGCAGCCGGCCCAAGCGACGTTGAGCCGGCTGAACTGCTTCAAGTCTTATTTTCCGGCCATCGCCTTCAGGTTGGCGGCGTAGGCGTCGACGTCATCCTTGCCGATGATCTTGGTCGGGATGATGATGAGGTTGCCTTCCGGGATGCCCGACTTGTCGCCCTTGAGATAGGCAGCCATCAGCTTCATGCCCTGATAGGCCCATTCGAAGGGCTGCTGCACGACGGTTGCGGCAACGGTGCCTTCCTTGACGCCGCCCAGCGTGATCGGATCGTCATCGAAGCCGACGACGGTGATCGAGCCGAGCTTGCCGGCGTCGCGCAGCGCTTCATAGATGCGCGGCGTGTTGTAGGAGTAGAAGCCGACCATGCAGGTGACGTCGGGGCTGGCGACCAGCGCGTCCTCGACGTTCTTCTTGGCGCGCGCCTGGTCGATGTCGTCGCCGCGCACGTCGATCAGCTCGATCTTGGTGCCGGCCAGGCCGTCCTTCATGCCCTGGATGCGCTCCTTGGCATTGTCGGCGCCGAGCAGGCCGACGAAGCCGAGGCATTTGCCGCCATTGGGCATCGCCTTCTTGGCGATTTCGGCCGCCTGCTTGCCGGCATCGACGTTGGACGAGCCGATATAGGCGACGCGCTTGGTCTGCGGTGCGTCAGAGTCGGTGGTGAACAGCGCGGTTTCCGAAGCGATCTTGTTCAACCCATCGGTCGAGGTCTTGGGATCGACGGCCGAGACCATGATGCCCTTGACGCCGGCGGTGACCAGATCGTCCATCAGCCGCTGCTGGATGGCGACCGAGGACTGCTCGGGATATTTGAGCTCGAGCGTATAGTCGGGCAGTTCGCCCTGCGCCTTCTTGACGCCGGCTTCGGCGGCCTTCCAGAAATCGGAAGCGCCGTTGACGACGAAGGCCAGCGTCGGCTTGTCTTGGGCGCGCGCGATTGCCGTGGCCGACAGGCCAAGCAGCAGCGCGGCCGCGGCTACGGATGCATTGCGTATCAAGGATTTCATGTTCAACCTCCCGTTTGGCTCAGTCGTTGGACCGGCCGATCTTGCACTGACCTGATTTGCCGTTTGCAGCGTGGACGCCCTCCTCCTCAAAGGGGTTCCCGGCACCGAAGAATGGCGTCGTTCCAGCCACGATCATGGACCTTAGAGACTCATCCTTCGTTCGTAAATAGTCCGATTTGTCTGACATATCACATATCCGAGACAAGGCTCGCGGAGGTAGTATCCGCTCGCCACCGGGCCATTTTTCGTACTCTCCCGCCGCCCCGAACCCACCGGCCGGACGCGACGGATTGACGGTACAGCGCATTTTTGTATTAGTAAACAGTATTAGTTCCGAGCCAATGCCGGCGGTTGCGCGGCGTGTCAAACGCCGAGCCGTGGCCATCGCTGGCCCGCCGCCCAACCCTTTTGTCATTTGAGTCTTGGCTTGTATGGAGATCCATGGCGGATGGACCTCCGGCATACTAATAGTTATAAACGACCTTGACGATATCTCTATAAATCGACGGCGTCAGCCATCTTGCCGGCCTGACCGGCCCGCCAGACTGGGATTTGCCATGAGCGAGACGACGGATCGGGCCAGCGACACGGCGAGGCGGCGCAAGGCGCCGGCCAAGGGCGCCAAGGGCCGCGTCACCATGATCGATATCGCCAGGGCGGCCGGCTGCTCGCAGGCGACCGTTTCCTTCGTGCTCAACAATTCGCCGGGGATCAAGCTGTCGCAGCAGACCCGCGAACGGGTGATCGAGGCCGCGCGGACGCTTGGCTACACCGCGCCCGCTTTCGAGGCACTTCACCCGGCTTTGCCTGCCTTCGAGGGGCCCGCCTTCGAAGGACTCGACGGGGTGATCGGCTTTGCCGTCGACCAGCTCGCCACCAGCCCGGAAGCCGTGGTCGCCATCGAGGGCGCGCGGCAGGCCTCATGGAATGCCGGCAACGTGCTTCTGGTAGCGCAGACGCTGGGCGATTCCGTCATGGAGCCGCGCGCCATTTCAGCGCTGACCAAGCGGGGCATTTCGGCGCTGATCTACATGACCATCTTCACCCGCGAGATCACGGCGCCCGATTACCTCTACGGCCTCGACATCCCGGTGATCCTGCTCAATTGCTACACGGCGGACTATGCCTTCCCTGCCGTGGTGCCGAGCGAGATCGCCGGCGGCCAGAGCTCGACCCGCCATTTGATCAGCCACGGCCACCGCCGCATCGCCACCATCACCGGCGAGCCGTGGATGCAGGCGGCACAAGACCGGCTGAAGGGCTACCGCCGCGCGCTCGCCACCGCCGACATTCCGTTCGACCCGGAGCTGGTGGTCGAGGGCGACTGGTCGGCCAGCGCCGGCTACGCCGCGACCGTCAAGCTCTTGGCGCTAAAAGAGCGCCCGACCGCCATCTTCTGCCAGAACGACCGCACCGCGATCGGCTGCTACGAAGCGCTGAAGGAAGCCGGCCTGCACATTCCCGGGGATATTTCCGTGGTCGGCTACGACGACGAGGAAATCGCCCGCCACCTCTTCCCGCCGCTGACCACCTCGATCCTGCCGCACATGGCGATGGGCCAATGGGCGATCGAGCAGCTGGAGGCCCCGGCGCCCCCTGGACGGGGGCGCTATCCGATCACCAAGCTGGAATGCCCGCTGGTGGAAAGGGAGAGTGTAAGGGGGGTGAGGGGAGTGGGATAGGCGCCCTTGGTCCGAAGCGGCCAAACTGTGCGTGTTGGCATCAGTCCCATCGAAACGCGCGCTGACATTCTCGCTTAATCGTAAACTAGGCTGGCCAGATCAAACGCGCCAGTCGACACAAACCGGTTCACCCTGTCGTCAAACAAAAGACGTACCGGCAAATCCTCGCCATGAACCGTTCCCCAGAACACCTTGCCATAGGTCGAATGGTCGACTCGCGCCTTGATCGTGTTGCGATCAGACTGCAAGCGTCCCGTTTCACCGTCATCCTTGACTTCGATCAGCGCGATACCATCGGGTTTCGAGCGGCGCGCCACGCCCACAGCAAAATCGGGGAAAAAGTTGCTGCCGTCGGGCAGCACCAGTTTTGGCGCCCATTTGGTGTTTTCTGTGCAGCGCAGCCACCATAAAATTGTGCCGCTGCTGTCCTTGTCGAGCAGCCGGGCAAATGCGCTTTCCGGGCGATTCATGCCAGAGGGAAAGATGCCATGTGCGGCTTTTTCGGCACGCTGCAATCCCTCAACGTCAACTAAGTTCAAGGGGATCCGATCTCCGTCTTCAACCGTCATGCGCAGACGTTGCGCCGCACGCACGGCGTCACGCATCGCTTGCTGTTGCTCCAGCGCAGCGAGCGCCACGCCGCGCCTGAGCATGCGCTCGTCGGTCGGCACGGCTCTTTCATCCGCAGCGCGCTCCAGCGCCCGCAAGATCGAGCGCTTCAGGTCGCGCGGATCGATTTGATCGTTAAACTGGAAGGCTGCCTGAGCCAAATCATCAACGCGAGCAGCAGAGATCGGCACATTCAGCCGCTCCGACAGCTCGCTGCGGTTCTGGAACAACTCGCGCAGTCGCAGTTCGCCGGCTTTTCCGCGTTCCAGCAGGTAGTCGGCGATGGGAATACGTTTTACGAATTCACGGCCAACTATCTCAGCGAAGTCGGCGCCGGCTGCCTGGATAGCCGGCAATTCTTCTCGTTTCATCGTTTCGGGCAGACCCAGGTCGATGCGCAGTCGATAGAGCGTCGCGCGACTCCGCGCCGGGCTACCTCCACTTTTTACTTGCTGCTGCTGGATCGGCAGATCGCCGAACAAGTCGCCCGCCACGCCCGCGTCGACAGCTTTGAGCAGCCGCTCCTGAAATTCGGGGGGTTCGTTGCGCGCCGAGGGAAACAGCACACCCTGTTCCACCAGTTGGTCGATGCGCTGAGTTCGCTCCTCGCTTGAGTACAGTCCTTCCCCACGTATCGCCTGGATGTCCTGCAATACCGGCGCGCCGCTGCCGAACTGCACGACGTTCAAGTGGTCGGTGATCGTGTCGATGGACTCTCGCACGGCCTTCAATTCAGCCACCGCCGCATCAAGGCCGCCCTGCTATTCCGGGTCGGTCAGCACCACAAAGCCGTTGTCAAGCAGGGGAACCGTCTTGTGCAAATGCCGCACTGCAGGATGCACACGCATAATGCGCCCTACTATCTGTAAGCCGAATTGAACGCCGCGGTTTGGTCGCACGGAAACCAGCGTCCAGGCGCGCGGCGCGTCAAAACCGGTCGCGACAGCCACCTTGAAAATCAACACCTCTACATCGGGATCATGGGCGAAGGCATGGAAGTCAGGGTCCGGCTTGCCTGACGTGTGCGACTTGATCGCGGCGGCAGGCACGCCAAGCTGTACAAGCTTTTCGCGCACGCGTCCGACAGGGTCAGCCTGGCCCGTCTTCTGGTCTTCGACCTGAACCAGCATCAGGGGCGTAACGGCGATACCACGATCGGACAGTTCGTTCCTAATCTTCTTGTGGCGCGCCCAGCCGGCGGCGAACGCGGCCTGTTCAGGATCGACCAGCTTGCTGTCTTCCTCACCAAACGTCACAATGCCCAACACAAGGCCGATCTTGTTCAGTCCCGCGTCGACCACCGCCTGACGGTCGACGACCACCCGGCTTTCAACACGTATGCCCGCCTCTTTCTCAAAGGACTCCAGCTTTTCGTCATTCGGCGTCGCGGTGGCGAGAATTGTCGCGTCAGGTTTCAGCACATTCAGATAGAATTCGGCTGCGGCGTGGGCTGAGGTGCCGAAATTCACATGCGCCTCGTCAATAACCACGCCGATAGAAAAGCCCTTGTCGCGCAGTTCGCTGATCAAATCGTCAATCGAGCCGGAATCCTCGGCCCGTCGGCGCACCTTTCGCGCGTCGGCATTGTTGGCAGCGACGGTCGCCCAGGTCTGCACAAAAACATCGCCGTCGCGAGTGCTTTCCGCTGTCCTATCCTTGGCAACCTCACGCAGGCGCAGCGACGGGCATTGCGCTGACAACGCGTCCTTGGTCTGCTCGACCAAGCCGACAAACGGGGTGAACCAAAACCAGGCGAATTTGCCAAGCACCGCGCCGCGCAGGCTTTCCAGGGTCCGGCCAAGGATCAAAGTCTTGCCGGCGGCGGTAGGCGCCTGCAACAAGACCACGCCAAGCTCACGTGCGATTATCTCGCGCTGCACTGGATTTTCGACCTGCAACCCGGCAATGCGCCTGACCGTGTCGCGAAGCGCGTCGCGCGCCTTCGACTGGTAGCCTGCGAGGGTATGCAGCGTGTCGCCAGCCCTTCTTGCAGGCTCGGCGCTCATTGCTGGAATCTTTGTTTTAGAACTTCGCGCACCGCGCGCAACTCGATCGTATCAGGAAGATCCCATTCGCGGATGGCGCCAGGTGTCCACGCGTAAACAAATACGGGCCGCCCCGCAGGCTGCAGCTCAAGGAAGACGCGCAAAGCCTGATCCGGCTTGTCGGCAAAAACCAACGTCGATTCGTCGCTTTCATGCGCATTGAACGGTGCGTCCGCGTCAAACACGGTCAGCGGCAGGCCGTGCATGGCCTCGACCGCCGACCACATTTCCTGCGGTTCGACGTCATAGTCGAGGTCTTCGAATTCAACCTCGCGCATGCGCAGATAGGCAAAGCCGGCGGAAAGCTCGGTATGTTTACCCTCCTCCAGTCGGTTCAAGCGACGGATACGCTCGGAGGTTACGTCGCGGGCGAGGTTCTTGTCGGGCTCTTCCTCAGTCTTTTCGGTGGAGGAAACCAGGATGAAACGTCGGTCGCCGCCATCCTCGGCGTTCAGTTCCATCACCGCCTGGCCGGTCGTGGCCGAACCTGCAAAAAAATCTAGCACCAAATCGGCGGGACCGGTGGACTGGCGGATCAGTTCGCGGATCAGCGATACGGGCTTAGTATAATCAAATATCTTCTGGCCAAATATGTCCTTAACAGCCTTCGCACCCTCGCTATTAGTACCCACAATAAGATTGGTCAGCTCTTCAGTCACTGTCGCCTTTTCCTTTTGAGGCACAATCCAAGAGGAAATTGGCTGGGATGCTCGTTTCAGTTCCTTTTTGTAGCGCTTAAATGAGGGAACACCGAACCCAACCTTTCGCCCGACCCAGAACTCAAGATCAGGCAGCCCGGGACGTAGCAGAGGGGATCGACCGCTCATCGGCACATCGCCAATCTCCATAGCCCTTCTAAGTTCCTCTATCGAATTCCACTGCTCGACGCGCTGATCATCTGGGAAGTAGATTTGTCCTAGAGCAATCCACTCCTCCATATATTTTGTTTTTACTTTTGATTTTGTTGTTGCTCGCTCACGAGAGGTAAAGGCCCATACGCGATTTGGATTGCAGGGATACCATATATCGGTGTTTGGGTCCCTGATCGGATAGTAAGCTAAGCCAGCCCTAGGGTTATCATACGAAACAGCAACGGTAAGATCACTCAGACGATAGAAATCATCCTTCTTCTCGTCAAAATACTTGTACATTGCATAGGTTTTTTCGGTCCCTCCAAATTTGAAAGCCGAGTTGGCATAAACCAAAATGGGTTCATGGTTAGAAGTGAAGAAATGCTCGCCGCCCTCGTTCCCACCAATTCGAGTCCGCCAAGTAAAACTCCCCACCCGCATCCCGGGCAACGCCTCGTCCATCAGCATTTCAAGCTTGGCGCGGTTGTCGTCGTTGATCGACACGAGCAGCACACCATCTTCGGTGAGCAGGTCGCGCGCTAGCGTAAGCCGGCGATATAGGAATTCGAGCCAAGTTGAGTGCCGGTAGCGATCATTGGCATCCACATAGTGGTCGTTATAGACCCAGTCCTTGTTGCCGGTATTGTAGGGCGGGTCGATGTAGATGCACTTCACGCGGCCGGCATAGGCCATGCGAAGCCAGCGCAAGGCGTCGTAGTTGTCACCCTCGATAACCAGATTTTCCCACGGAGCTGGGCGTTCGCTCAGTTCTTTGTCCAAGGTCGCGACGACGAAGTTCTCATCGACGGCCAGATCGGCTTCGATGTCGTCGCGTTCCCACACTAGACCGTACCGGCGCTCGCGATCACGTTTTTGCAGAATCCGAACCAGCTGCTCGCGAGTCAGGTCGTCATATTTTCCAGCCATTCGAATCGTCTTGTTGCTCTCTGCTCGGGCCTTGCCCGATCATCCTCTGCGTCACAATAAGACAATTCTCACTCCGACCGTTACCGCTTGCAGTAGCCAGTCTAGGCGAACATTGACTATGCATCTCATCCTTGGGGGGAAATTAACCGGTGTGGTCGCTTTTGCAATGCGCAATAAGCAAATTCGCGCTGAGGAGCGCGCGGATCTGCGGCCGTGGGGGGGGCCTCGGTCTTCGGCGCGGAAATATTGCATTTGCGATGACCTGAAGGCCTCTGGCGGAGTGGTCATATCGGCTGCTATGTACGGCTAGGTGGAAGTGTGTCGATAGATTTCCTATCGCAGCGAATAGGCCGTCACATAAGCATTGCGCTGAGCTTTGTATTTGATTTGGCTCGGCCACTACTACGCTGCGCCAGAAACTAAAATGGGGGGACGAAATGCCACGCAAACATAAGATTTCAGCATCTGCCTTGAATATAAGACTGCACCCGCACACTGCCTGCTTCTGATTTACTCGTTTCTTCTAATGATTGCGGCAGCGCTCGCGGTCTATCGATTGGCGCTTATCAAAGATCCATCAGACGGTTAACGTAGAGGGACGTGGGTTTATGCTGCGAGCCATGAGATGCTGCGATCCTGCATCGAGGCAAGCTGCAGATTCTCCTCGTCTGTGGCGCACCCGACAGGATTCGAACCTGTGACCTCTGCCTTCGGAGGGCAGCGCTCTATCCAGCTGAGCTACGGGTGCTTTCCGGAATCCGGAAAACGAACCAGCCGGTGAACCGGCAAGTCACGGCTTCTTAGCGGAAGCAGGCGCGGGCTTCAACGGGCAATTGGAGATTGGCGCAGCGACTTGGCTCGGTGCGTCCAGGCTACGTCCTATGAGGTTCCCGCCCCAACCTTCACCGCCCGCCTTCCGCGCACCGCGCGCTTCGGCTTCTTCGCACCGGTCAGTTCGTGCATCGCATCCAGCTGCATCTGCTGCATTTCGGCCAGGCGCGTCCATTGGCGCGAGATGAGGTAGTCGAGCTTTTCGTGCAGATGGCGCACTTCGAGCTCGGCCTTGAGGTTGACGCGGTAGTCGTTGAAGGAGCGCAGGCGGTCCTTGGATTCCTGGCGCCTCTGGCTCATCATGATGATCGGCGCCTGGATGGCGGCGATGCAGGAGAGCAGCAGGTTGAGCAGGATAAAGGGGTAGGGATCGAAGGCGGCGCTCATGCCGGCGATCAGGTTGATGCCGATCCACACCAGCAGCACGCTGCCGAACGAGATCAGGAACCACCAGCTGCCGCCGAAGGAAGCCATATTGTCGGAGACGCGGTCGGCAAAGGTCCGGTGCTCCTCGAACTCCTCCTCCGAGTTCTCGGAAATCGTGTCTTGCCTGGCGATCGATTCGACCACCTGGCGGTCGAGCTCGGAGAATTCGCCGTGCTCCTGCTGCAGCAGCTCCTCCATGTAACGCATGCGGTAGCGGCCGAGCTCGGCGCGGCTGATGCGGGCGCCGGCCGGCAGGTCGGGATGGTCCGAGCGGATGCGGTCGGCGAGGCTCGGGCGCAGCGTGTCGATGCGCACCAGATCGCGCTTGCGGAATTTCCGACCCGATATCGCCGACGGTTTCTTCTTCGGCTTGCCGCGTTGGGGGCCTGGAGCTGATGGTTCGGAGTCCGGCACTTCGGGCGTCTCGAAGTGCTCGTCCGACACCGGATCGGCCTCCAGCTCGCCGATGATCGGCGCTTCGAAATACTCGCCGCCACTGTCGTTCTGATTGTCGGCCGGTTGCTCGGGCGTTTTGGGGACGGTGCTCATGGTGGGCTCCTGATGCTGGGCGACGATAGACAGAGGTGGCGGCGCATAGCCAGCGCCGGGCACGGATTTCGCAGGCCGGACAAGTGGTTTTGATCGGAGAAGGCGATGTGGCTGGCGGCGGCTCGCCCCCCAGGGCGGGTGGAGACGTTCGAAATTGGCCGAAGCCTCACCAACTTCGTCGTCCACAGGCGGAGCGGGAAGAACTTGCCCGATGTTTGCGCCAATCACCCCCCTCTGTCCTGCCGGACATTTCCCCCGCAAGGAGGGAGATTGGCTGTCATCCCGGCTTTCGCCAATTTCCACCGTCACATGAGTGAGCGTAGCGCCGAAGCCGCTGATCTCCCCCTTGCGGGGGTTGAGGAGCGGTCCGCGCAGCGGGCGGAAAGCCAATTGCTTGGCTTTCCGAGCGACGAACATCCGGCAGGACAGAGGGGGGTGCCGTCCCGCCAACGTGCGCAAGGTTCTGCACGGCGGCGGGCAACAAAAAACCCGCCTTGCGGGCGGGTCACGTTTCCAGTGGTCAATTGGCGCGACTCAGCACCATACCCAAAACAGTAGCTTAGCTGCCCTCACCGAGTCAAGAAAAAATTCCTATCCGTCACCGTGCGCCCAGACGCGAATCGCGCCGCGGCCTACTACTGCTCGGCGAACATCAGCCTGGTCTTGGCGCCGTCCATGGTCGGCGACAGGCTCCGCTGGATCAGCGCTTCGACATGGTCGTTGCGCTGGCGGGCTGAGTCGGCGCCCATCACCACGACGATCAGATTGCGGCCGTCGGCATTGTAGGAGGTGACGATGTTGAAGCCCGACGCCCTGATGTAGCCGGTCTTGATGCCGTCGACGCCGCGCACGCGGCCGAGCATGTCGTTGTGGCCGCGCACCAGCCGGCCGCGGAACATGAAGTCGCTTTCGGAGAAATAGTGGAACTGCTGGGGAAAGCGCTGACGCAGCGCCATGCCGAGCACCGCCATGTCGCGCGCGGTCGTCATCTGGCCATCGTCGGGCAGGCCCGACGCGTTGCGGAAAATGGTGCTGGTCATGCCGAGCTGGCGGGCTTTGGATGTCATCATGGCGGCGAACTGATCTTCCGAGCCGCCGAGATATTCGCCGACCGCCACCGCCACGTCGTTAGCCGATTTGACGACGATGGCGCGGATCGCCGAATCGACGTCGATGCTTTCGCCGCGCCGGAAGCGCAGCTTGGTCGGCGGCTGCGAGGCGGCGTGGTCCGACACCGGGATCTGCGTCTGCTTGCTGACGCGGCCGGACTCCAGCGCCTCGAACAGCAGATAGAGCGTCATCATCTTGGTCAGCGAAGCCGGGTAGCGCTGCGCCGTCGAGCTGACCTCGAACAGCTGCTTGCCGGTCCTGGCGTCGACGACGATGGCCGCATATTTCTGCGCCGGCGCGGGTACGGCCAGCACGCTGTCGGGCGGCGTCGTGGCGCAGCCGGCAAGCAGCACCAGCAGGGCGAGTGCCGCAAAAACTCTCTGGATGAGCGGAAGGGGACGCAGGTTGGACAAGGGCAGGACTGTTCTGGGGTCGGCTGTTGCTGAGATGAGACGAAGCTAACGTAACGCAAGTGATGCGTCCATTTGGTTAATGGCCGACAGTCCCAGGATTGTCGAGGGCATCGATCTGGTTCCTCGTCCCACGAAGTGGGGAGAGGTGGCCGCGCAGCGGACGGAGAGGGGATTTCGTCGGGCGCCATCTCCAAACGAAATGTATCGGAACCTTACCTGGCACGGCCGGCGCCGTTCCCCCGCTCCGTCTCGGCTCCGCCGAGCCACCTTGTATCTACACGAGAGAGATTTCGTGGGATTAGAGCGATTGAGCCAAGGTCCGGGCGGCCGCCCGGACCTTGGCTTGG
>NZ_JAMYLI010000028.1:0-89098 GCF_040317955.1 Mesorhizobium sp. M1342
GCCAAGCCAAGGTCCGGGCGGCCGCCCGGACCTTGGCTCAATCGCTCTAATCCCACGAAATCTCTCTCGTGTAGATACAAGGTGGTCTGCGAAGCAGGCCGGAGTGGGGGTCGACAGCTCCAAGAGGCATCATCATGACCGCCTCCGACGCCCGTCCTCTCTCTCGTCGCGACTGGCTGCTCAGCGAGCGGCCGGCCTCGCGCACCCAGGCGAGGCTCGGCCGCGCCTATGTGGCGTGGCGGCGCTTTTCCGCCAACCGGCTGGCCTTTCTCGGCCTGCTCATTATCATTGCCTTGCTGATCGTTGCCGCCCTTGCCGGTGTGCTGGCGCCTTATTCTCCGACGTTCGGCGACCTGAAGAACGCGCGCCTGCTGGCGCCGAGCACCGAGCACTGGTTTGGCACCGACGATCTCGGCCGCGATATCCTGTCGCGCATCCTCTACGGCTCGCGCTGGACCCTTTATGTGGTCATCCTGGTCGCCATCATCGCGGCACCGATCGGCCTTCTGGTCGGCACGGTGGCCGGCTATGCCGGCGGCTGGACCGATGCCATCCTGATGCGCATCACCGACATCTTTCTCGCCTTTCCCAAGCTGATCCTGGCGCTGGCGTTTGTTGCAGCACTTGGCCCCGGCATCGAGAATGCGGTGCTGGCCATCGCCATCACCTCATGGCCGCCCTATGCCCGCATCGCGCGGGCAGAGACGCTGACGGTGCGCAATTCCGATTACATCAAGGCGGTGCAGCTGATGGGCGCCTCGCCCTTCCGCATCGTGCTGCGCCATATCATGCCGCTTTGCATTTCGTCCCTGATCGTCAGGGTGACGCTCGACATGGCCGGCATCATCCTGACCGCCGCCGGGCTCGGTTTCCTCGGCCTCGGCGCGCAACCGCCGCTGCCGGAATGGGGCACGATGATCGCGTCGGGGCGCCGCTTCGTGCTCGACCAGTGGTGGGTGGCCGGTGCGCCGGGCTTCGCCATCCTCATCGTCAGCCTCGGCTTCAACCTGCTCGGCGACGGCCTGCGCGACGCGCTCGATCCCCGCAGTGGTGACCAATGAGCAGGGAAACGAAGACGCTGCTCGAGGTCGACGATTTGCGCGTCACCTTCCCGACCCGCACCGGGCTGATCGAGGCGGTTCGCGGCGTCTCCTTCTCGCTCGGCCGCGAACGGCTCGGCATCGTCGGAGAATCCGGCTCCGGCAAATCGCAGACCGGCCGCGCCATCATGGGCCTGACGCCGCCGCAGGCGCGGATATCGGCCAACAAGCTCGCCTTCGACGGCATCGACCTGCTCAGCGTCTCGCCGCGCGAACGCCGGGCGCTGCGCGGCAAGCGCATCGCCATGATCCTGCAGGATCCGAAATACTCGCTCGACCCGGTGATGAGCATCGGCCGCCAGATCGTCGAAACGCTGCGCACGCATGAAAAGGTCGGCAAGGCCGAGGCGCGCGACCGCGCATTGGCCATGCTGGAGGCGGTGCAGATCCGTGATCCCTCTCGCGTCTTCAACCTGCATCCGCATGAAGTGTCCGGCGGCATGGGCCAGCGCGCCATGATCGCCATGATGCTGATCGCCGGTCCGGAAATGATGATCGCCGACGAGCCGACCTCGGCGCTCGACGTCACCGTGCAGCTTGATGTGCTCGGCATTCTCGACCGGCTGGTCAGTGAGCGCGGCATGGGGCTGATCTTCATCTCGCACGATCTGCGCCTGGTCTCATCCTTCTGCGACCGCGTCATCGTCATGTATGCCGGCAAGGTGGTCGAGCAGCTCAAGGCGTCCGAACTCGGCCATGCCCAGCATCCCTACACGCGCGGCTTGCTCAATTGCATGCCCAAGATCGGTGCCGACCGCCACCCGCTGCCGGTGCTCGACCGCAAGCCGGAGTGGGCGGCATGACTTCTGCGATTGCCGTCGACAGGCTGGAAGTGATCTTCGACCGTTTTCGCGCACTGAAGGGCGTCAGCCTCGACGTGCAGCCGGGTGAATCCTTTGGCCTGGTCGGTGAATCCGGCTCCGGCAAATCGACGCTGCTTCGGGCCATCGCCGGCCTTGCGCCGGTCGCATCGGGCAGCATCGCCGTCAACGGCAAGACGCTCGGGCCACGCCGCGACAAGGCCTTCTACCGCAAAGTGCAGATGGTCTTTCAGGATCCGTACGGCTCGCTGCACCCGCGCCAGACCGTCGACCGCCTGCTGCAGGAGCCGCTTGCCATCCACGGCTTCGCCGATGGCGAAAAGCGCATCCAGCGGGCGCTCGACGAGGTCGGGCTGGGAAACGGCTTTCGCTTCCGCTATTCGCACCAACTATCGGGCGGCCAGCGCCAGCGCGTGGCGATTGCCCGTGCCCTGATCCTCGAACCTTCGATCCTGCTGCTCGACGAGCCGACCTCGGCGCTCGATGCCTCGGTGCAGGCGGAAGTGCTCAACCTGTTGGAAGAGGTACGCAAGCGGCGCAAGCTGACCTTCCTGATGGTCAGCCACGACCTCGCCATCATCACCCATATGTGCGAGCGGCTGATGGTGATGCAAAGCGGCGAGGCGGTTGAGAACCTGGCGGCGGCGGATCTCGTCGAACGTCGCGTGACGAAGGACTATACTCGCAACCTGCTGAGAGCGAGCGACGGGTTTGTGAGAACCGCCTGAATTCGTCTTCCTGTGTGCAGAACCAACCGTCTTCAGGGATTCCGATGGAGGAATGGAAGTTTGCGGATCCGCCCAACCTCGCGGTGTTGTCGGACAAGAGCCTATTTAAACGTGGCGACTGGATCGCATACGTTGTGCATGAAGATGACGACGACGACAGCTACAACGACGAAGGTGGCAGTTGGCAATTCTACAGCAGCGACACTCGAGATTGGGATGAACGCGAGGTAATGCTCGTAGGCCTGCAAGAGGTGGTTCAACTGGATGAAACCATCGTGGAGTTGGCCGATTTGCCGAAAGGTTGGCATGCCTGGCGCACCTCAAAATCGTCGCCGTGGCAACGCGCCAAGTCACGCCCCGTACCCTCCAACGACAACGAATGACCCGGCAAAGCCTTAAGTCTGAGCTTGCACCGGTTCGCCGCTCTCCACGGGTAGCTCTTCCTGGGCTTTCGGCTCCTTGATCCTGAACCACGTCACATAAAGCGCTGGCAGGAACAGCAGCGTGATCGCCGTGCCGGCGATGATGCCGCCCATCATGGCATAGGCCATCGGGCCCCAGAACACTTCGCGCGCGATCGGGATCAGGGCGAGACTTGCGGCCGCCGCCGTCAGCGCGATTGGCCGCATGCGGTGTTCCGTCGCCTCTATGACGGCCGCCCAGCGGTCCTTGCCTTCCCGGACGAGATCCTCGATCTGCACGATCAGGATGACCGAGTTGCGGATCAGGATGCCGATCAGCGCCAGCACGCCGAGGATGGCGACGAAGCCGAGCGGCGCGCCGCTCGGCACCAGGGCCGCCACAACGCCGATCAGGCCGAGCGGCGCCACCGCCACCACCAGGAACAGGCGCTGGAAACTCTGCAATTGCACCATCAGGATCGTCGCCATGACGAACAGCATCAACGGCACGACGGCGGCGATCGGTCCTTGGCTTTTGGCACTCTCCTCGACCGAGCCGGCGGTGGCGATCGAATAGCCCGGCGGTAGCTTGGCGGTGAAGGCATCGACCGACGGCTTCAATTCGTTGACGACGGTGGCCGGCAGCACGTCGCCGACCAGTCCGGCGCGCACGGTGATGGTCGGGATGCGGTCGCGTCGCCACACCGTTGGCTGCTCCAGATCGTAGCGGAAGTTGGCGACGGCCGCGAGCGGGATCGCCTCGCCGGTACTGGTCGGCAGCTGCATGTTCTGCAACGTTTCGATCGAGCCGCGTTCGGACCCACGCGAGCGCGCCACGACATTGATCAGGTAGGTGGCGTCACGCACCTGCGTGATGGTAGCGCCGCCGACGGTGCTGTTGAGCGCGCTGGCGATGTCGGAAGAGGTGATGCCAAGCTGGCGTGCCTTGTCCTGCAGCACGTCGACCCTCAGCACGCGTTGCGGCTCGTTCCAGTCGAAGGTAGGCGCGGCAAGCTTTGGATTGGCGGAGATGACACCGGCGAATTGCTGCGCCAGTTCGCGCACCGTCTGGATGTCGGGACCGCCGATGCGATACTGCACCGGGCGGCCGACCGGGGGCCCGAGTTCGAGCGGCTTGACGAAGGCGTCGGTGCCGACGAACTCCTCGCGCAGCAGTTTTTCAAGCGCCGGCTTGACCCGGTTGCGGGCCGCGATGCTCTTGGTGACGATGACGGTCTGGCCGAAATAGGGGTTGGCCGGCTGCACGTCATAGGCGAGCACGAAACGCACCGCGCCCTGGCCGATATAGGACGAAAAATGGTCGATGTCGGGATTGCCGACCAGCGCCCGCTGCTCGAACCGCTCCATCTGGTCGCGCGTATCGGCGATCGAGGCATTCTGCGGCAGGTTCCAGTCGACGATCAGCTCCGGCCGGTCCGATGGCGGAAAGAACTGCTGCTGCACCAGCCCGAAGCCGGCGATCGAGCCGGCAAACAAAAGCACGGTGACGATGATGGTCAGCCAGTGATGGCGCACCGAGCCGACAAGCACGCGCCGGAAAAGCGAGGTGAAGCGGCCGGGCTGGTCGTGATGCTTGGTTTTCATCGTCGCCGGCAGGATGGTGACGCCGAGCAGTGGCGCAAACAGCACCGCCACGACCCATGACACCAGCAGCGAAACGGCGATGACCACGAACAGGGTGAAGGTATATTCGCCGGCGGCGCTGTTGTTGAGGCCGATCGGGATGAAGCCGGCGACCGTCACCAGCGTACCGGTCAGCATCGGAAAGGCGGTCGATGTGTAGACATAAGTCGCCGCCTTGCGCAGATTGTCGCCGACCTCCAGCCGCGCCACCATCATCTCGACCGCGATCATCGCGTCGTCGACCAGAAGCCCGAGCGCGATGATCAGCGCACCCAGGGAAATTCGCTGCAGCGAAATGCCGAGATAGGCCATGACCGTGAAGGTGATGGCCAGCACCAGCGGGATCGACAGCGCCACGACGAAGCCGGCGCGCATGCCGAGGCTGATGAACGACACCGCGAGCACGATGGCGACCGCCTCGAACAGCGCGCGCGTAAAGCCCGAGACGGCCTCCTCGACAATGACCGGCTGGTCGGCCACCAGATGCACGCCGACACCGACCGGCAGGTCGGCCAGCACCTTGTCCATCTCCTTGTGCAGCGCCTCGCCGAATTCGAGCAGGTTGGCGTTGGGTTTCATGCCGATGGCGAGCCCGATCGCGTCCTGGCCGTTGAAGCGGAATAGCGCCGTAGGCGGATCGACATAGCCGCGCGTGATCGTCGCCACGTCGCTGAGGCGGAAGAAGCGGTCATTGACGCGCAGATTGATGGCGCGCAGGCTGTCCTCGGAGGTGAACTGCCCGCCGACACGCACGCTGATGCGCTCCGGCCCGGACTGAATGAGGCCGGACGGCGTAATCGCGTTCTGCGCCTGCAGGCTCGCCACGATCGCTTGCTGGTTGAGGCCGAGGGCGGCGATCTGGCGGGTCGAGAATTCGAGATAGATCGCCTCGTCCTGGGCGCCGACCAGGTCGACCTTGCCGGCGTTGGGCACGGTCAGGATTTTTGTTCTGGTGTCCTCGACATAGTCGCGCAACTGGCGCGGCGTCAGCCCGTCCGATGTGAAGGCGTAGATGTTGCCATAGACGTCGCCGAAGCGGTCGTTGAAGAACGGTCCCTGCACCCCCTGCGGAAACTGCGCCCCGATGTCGTTGACCATGTTGCGCACCTGAATCCAGTTCGGCACGACATCGCGTGCCTTGGTGGTGTCCTTCAGGTTGACGAAGATGACGGTCTGGCCGGCCGTGGTGACGGACTTGGTGTAGTCGAGGCTGTCGAGTTCCTCGAGTTTCTTCTCGATACGGTCGGTCACCTGCTGCACGGTTTCCTTGACCGAGGCGCCCGGCCAGTTGGCCTGGATGATCATCGTCTTGATGGTGAAGTTGGGGTCTTCTTCACGGCCGAGATTGAGGTAGGAGAACACGCCAGCCACGACGAAGACCAGCATAAAATACCAGACCATGGAGCGGTGGTTGAGCGCCCAGTCGGAGAGATTGAAGCCTTTCATGAGGCGCCTCCCTCGAGCACTTTCACCTTCTGGCCTTCGCTCAGGCTGTGGACGCCCGCCGTGACGACACGCATGCCCGCGTCAAGCCCTTCGGCCACGGTGAAGATAACGCCATTCTTCGACGCGATCTTGATGTCGCGTGCGTTCACGCTGGATGTCTGCGGGTCGACGATCCACACTTTCGCGGAACCGTTCTTTTCGAACAGCGCCGACATCGGCAGTTCGATCGTCGGTGCCACCTTGGTCACGCGGGTCGCCGTTACCGTCGAGCCGAGCCGGAAGGCCTGTGGCGGATCCGTGAGCGTCAGCTTGACGCGCCGCGTGCGGGTCGAGCCCTCGGATTGCGGTGCGATCTCGCGCAGCTTGGCCCCGGTCTGGATCGTCGGCAGCGACTGCAGGATCACCTGGAAGGGCGTGCCGGCCTCAAGATCACCGGTCAATTGATCGGGAATGTCGACCACCGCCTCGCGCAGGTCCGAACGCGCCACGGTGACGACGGTCTGGCCGGGCGAGACCGTCTGGCCAACTTCGGCGCCGACCGCGGTGACGACACCGTCGAAATCAGAGAACAGCCTGGCATAGCCGAGCTGCTCCTGCGATTTGGCAAGCGAAGCCTTGGCCCGCTCGACACCTGCCTCCGCAGCTTTGCGCGCCTGCTGCGCGGCATCGAAGACAGCTTGCGTGGCGTTGGCCGAGGCGAGCAACTGGCGCTGCCGTTCCTCGCTGGCGGCGGCGTTGGCGAGCTGCGCCTCGGCATTGGACAGTTCCGCCTTGGCCGCCTGGAGGCCCAACTCCAGCGCGGTCGGATCGAGTGCCGCTATCGTCGTGCCCTTGCTGACGATGTCGCCGACCTGGACGTCGCGCGAGACGACCCGGCCAAGCAGGCGGAAGGCCAGGTCGGCGCTGACCTGCGGTTCGACGGATCCGGCAAAACCGAAGATTTGCGTGGTGCGCGGCTCGATCACCATCGACAGCACCGGTCGGATGATCTCTGGCGGCTTTTCCTCCGACTTGGAGCAGGATGCCAGCGCGCCGAGCATGAGCACGCCGAGCAGGATGCGTGGCGTTCGGCTCATTGGCCCGCTCCCGATATTTCGATCGTCTGTCCAGGGCTGAGCAGCTGTCCTCCAGCGGTGACGACGCTCTGGCCCGCGTCCAGCCCCTTGGCGATCACGACCGTGCCCGAATTGAACGCCAGCACTTCGACCGGCGCCATCGTCACCGCCTTGGTCGAGGGATCGACGATCCAGACCGCCGGCTTGCCGCCGCTGGACGTCAGCGCCTGCCAAGGCAGCAGGATCGCCTTCGCCGGTTTGGCGCTTACCGAGCCGATGACGGCTGCCCCCAGCGGCATGCCGGCGGGCGTGTCGGGAATGGCGACTTTGACCCGGATCGAGCCCGAAGCCGGGTCGACCGCAGGCGAGATTTCGCGGACCTTGCCCGTCGCCCTGACCTGCGGATCGGACAACAGCGTGATCGTCACCGCAGGCGATGCCGGTGTCTTGGCGATCAGCGTCTCCTGCACGTTGAATACCGCGTCGCGGTCCCCGTCCTCGGCGACGGTGAAGACGGTTTGCGCGGCTTGCACCACTTGGCCGGTTTCGACTTGGCGGGCGGTAATCACGCCGGCGGCACCGGCCTTGAGTTCGGTGAAGGACAGGTTTTGCTGGGCGTTGGAGAAAGCGCTCTGCGCGGCATCGACGCTGCCTTGTGCCATCTTCAGGGCCTGGTCCGCGGCGTCATAATCGCGCCTGGTGGTGAAACCCTGGGCGAGCAGCGTCTTCTGCCGTTCGAAGGCGGCGGCGGACTGGGTCAATTGCGCCTGTGCCGCGTCGAGATCGGCCTGCGCCGAGCGCAAATCGGATTCCTGCTCCTGCGGATCGATCCGGGCAAGCACCGTGCCTTGATCGACATGCTGGCCGACATCGACAAACCGTTCGGCGACGCGACCGCCGACCCGGAACGACAGATTGTTCAGCGTACGCGCCGCGATCACCCCGGTCAGCGAGGTCCTTGGCGCATAGTCGGCCATCGCCACCGTTTCGGTGCGCACCATGATCTGCAGTTTCTTGTCCACCGCTTCCTGCTTCTGGCAGCCGACCAAAAGCAGCGCAGCCGTGCAGGCGAAAAGCGCCGGGGCGGCTGGAAAAGACAAAAGACCGGGAGCTTGGACCGACGGCTGCGAGACGGGCGAAGTCACGTTCCTGCTCATGGGCTCCCCCGGCCGCGGCGGCTCGCTGGTCGCGATGCCTCGTGGACATCCAGAGGATAGTCGATCCCCGGGAAAAGGAAACCGGTCTCGTACGTGTATCGCCTGACTGGTTAAGCGCCGGGATCTGCCCACCGCAGGCCCAATCGCCTGCCGGTGGTGCCGACTTGAGGAAAACGTGAAATAAGGTCAGAAGATGTCTCAACGGCATCAAACAGGACGGGCGCCGGCCCGGTGAGGGATACGATGAAGAATTCAGCCATTTCCGAACGCAAGAACCAATCGATTTCCCGCGGTGTCGGCATGACCACGCAGATCTATGCCGACCGGGCTGAAAATTCGGAAATCTGGGATGTCGAGGGGCGTCGCTATATCGATTTCTCGTCGGGCATCGCCGTCGTCAACACCGGGCATCGCCATCCCAGGGTGATCGAAGCGGTCAAGGCACAACTCGACCGCTTCACCCACACCTGCCACCAGGTGGTGCCCTATGAGAGCTATGTGCGCCTGGCCGAACGGCTGAACGGCATGCTGCCCGGCAAGTTCGAGAAGAAGACGATCTTCGTCACCACCGGGGCGGAGGCGGTAGAGAACGCCATCAAGATCGCCCGCAATGCCACCGGCCGTCAGGCGGTCATCGCCTTCGCCGGCGGTTTCCATGGCCGCACCTTCATGGGCATGGCACTGACCGGCAAGGTCGTGCCCTACAAGGTCGGCTTCGGCGCCATGCCGGGCGATGTCTATCATGCGCCGTTCCCGGTGCCGCTGCACGGTGTCTCGGTCGCCGACTCGCTGGCGGCGCTCGACCGGCTGTTCAAGGCCGATGTCGATCCGGCCCGCGTCGCCGCCATCATCATCGAGCCGGTTCAGGGCGAGGGCGGCTTCTACGAGGCGCCGCGTGACTTCCTGGTTGCGCTGCGCAAGCTTTGCGACCAGCACGGCATGCTGCTGATTGCCGACGAAGTGCAGACCGGCTTTGCCCGCACCGGCAAGATGTTTGCGATGGATCACCATGAGGTGGCGGCTGACATCACCACCATGGCCAAGAGCCTGGCCGGCGGTTTTCCGCTGGCGGCGGTCACCGGCCGCGCCGAAATCATGGATGCGCCCGGCCCCGGCGGGCTAGGCGGCACCTATGGCGGCAGCCCGATCGGCGTTGCCGCCGCGCACGCCGTGCTGGACGTGATCGAGGACGAAAACCTGTGCGACCGCGCCAACACGCTGGGCGCAAGGCTGAAGCAGCGGTTGCAGTCGATCCGCGACGACGTGCCCGAGATCGTCGACATCAGAGGCCTCGGCTTCATGAACGCGGTCGAGTTCAACGACGTCAAGAAGGGCCTGCCGTCGGCCGAGATCGCCAATGCGATCCGGTTGAAGGCGCTCGACAAGGGCCTGATCCTGCTGACCTGCGGTGTCTACGGCAACGTCATCCGCTTCCTGGCGCCGATCACCATCCAGGACGAAGTCATGAACGAAGCACTCGACATCCTGGAAAGCTCGATCCGCGAAGTCTGCGCCGCCTGAACTTCTACCTCCCCCTTGTGGGGAGGTCGGACCGAAGGTCCGGGTGGGGCGCCTCGCGCAGACCCCACCCCGCTGCTTCACAGCGACCCTCCCCACAAGGGAGGGTAAGCGGGGGCTAGCCCGCAGCCCTGGCAGGCTCATCCTGCTGAAACGCGGCCAGCGCCGCCTTCAAACCGTCAGGTCCCTCAGCAACCGTTTCCGGCGTCGGCGAAAAGCCGGCGCCGAGCATCTTGCGGCCAAGCATGTGGTCGCCGGGGCGGTTGACCGATTCGATGCCGAGCAGCCGGTCGCCGGCATAGTGGTAGATCGAGAATTTGTTTTCGGGCAGGTCGCCCAGCACGACATGGCTGTCGCCGCCGGCGGTCAGGCCGACCATCTGCAATTTCATGTCGCCGATGTCCGACCAGAACCATGGCACCGCCGAATAGGCGTCGGTGTGGCCTGATATCGTGCGCGCGGCAAGCCGCGCCTGATCGGTGGCGTTCTGCACCGATTCCAGCCGCACGTCGCCGCCGGTGAACCAGTGACGGTAGGAGGCAGCATCGCCAATGGCAAGAATCTCCGGCATCGACGTGCGCATCTGATGATCGACGCGGATGCCGTTGGCGATGCCGAGGCCTGCAGACTGCGCCAGTTCGACATTCGGCATGGCACCAATGCCGACGATGACCATGCGCGCCGGCAGCCTTTCGCCTGACGAGGTGATGGCGGCCGTGACATGACCGTTTTCGCCATCGAGCCTGGCGATCGAGGTGCCGGTGAGAATGCGCACGCCTGTCGCTTCCAGCCGTTGCCGGACGTGGCTCGCCACCACCGGCGCCACGGCGCGGCCGAGTAGCCGGTCCACGGCCTCCACCACTGTCACCGTGCGGCCGGTGGCCCGCAGTGTGGCTGCTATCTCCAGCCCGATGAAACCGCCGCCGAGGATGACGATTTCGTCGCTTTGCGCGCTGAGGTCGCGGATCAGCCGCGCATCGGCCAGCGAGCGCAGCGACAGCACGCCGGACAGGTCCGAGCCGGGCAACGGCAGGGTGCGCGGGCGCGAGCCGGTCGCCAGGATCAGGTGATCAAAAGCAAGCGCGCCACCGCCTGATATCTCCAGGCTGCGGCGCTCGGCATCGATGCGATCGATCCTGACGCCAGGCCGGTAATCGATGGCGCTGCCGGTGTAAAAGGCCTCGCCGCGCAAGGGTTGCGGCTTGGCCTCGGCATCCTTGATGAAAGTCTTCGACAGCGGCGGCTTGTGATAGGGAAGTTCGTCCTCATCCCCGACGAGGATCACCGGCCCGTCATAGCCGTCTTCGCGCAGACTGGCGGCCGCTTGCACGCCCGCATGACCCGCGCCGACAATGACCACACCGTTCTTCATCGCATTCCAATCCCGCTTCTATCCTAGGATGTCTCGCCAAGTGGCAATTGTCTGGTGCCGCCGCAAGAGAGCTTTTGCGGGTCGCACCCGGAATGGCAGCTGTCAATCGTACAGTTCAACGGCAAGACCGGTGCAGAAAGACGCATAAGTTGACAGTCGTAGTTTAGAATAATTCTAAACTGTTGTTTCAATTGACTTTTCTACGGATTGTCATTGACATCCGACGATGTCGCAGCTTTATGGAAGCTCGCGCGTCAGCGCATCCCTTTAATGTCTGGGCCTTGAACCCTTTCGATTGGAGGCATTTTGGTGTCTTTCTTCCGCGAACCGCGCGCTAGCGCGGCATCTCTTGCGCCCAATGGCCCGCAGATGGCCTGGCGCCGGTTGCTGTGCGCGCCGTTTACAGAATTTCCGAGAAACTGGAGAGTGATTATGACAGCACGATATGGCAGCAGGCTTGCGGCGATCGGCGCCACTGCCCTGCTGACGGCGGCGGTATTCGTGTTGCCGGCAAAGGCGGAAACCGATGCAAAGGCCGTCATCAAGACCTATTCCGACATCGCGCTCGCCAAATATGAGGATTCGCTGACCACCGCGCAGGCGCTCGACAAGGCGGTCGACGCGCTGCTCGCCACGCCATCGGCGGAAACCCTCAACGCTGCCCGTGACGCCTGGAAGGCATCGCGCGTTCCCTACCAGCAGACCGAGGTCTACCGCTTCGGCAGCAAGATCGTCGACGACTGGGAAGGCAAGGTGAATTCCTGGCCGCTGGATGAAGGTTTGATCGACTACGTCGCCAAGAGCTACGGCACCGAATCGGACGCGAATGCGCTCTACACGGCCAATGTGATCGCCAACAAGGAGATCGAGATCAACGGCAAGAAGGTCGATGCATCGAAGCTTTCGCCGGAATTCCTCTCCGGCACGCTGCAGGGAGCCGGCGGCATCGAGGCCAATGTCGCCACCGGCTACCACGCCATCGAATTCCTGCTCTGGGGCCAGGACCTGCATGGCACCGGGCCGGGTGCCGGCGAGCGCCCCTATACCGACTACGACCTCCAGAACTGCACCGGCGGCAATTGCGATCGCCGCGCCGAGTATCTGAAATCGGCCAGCGACCTTCTGGTTTCGGATCTTCAGGAGATGGTCGGCAACTGGAAGGAAGACGGCGCCGCCCGCAAGGCTCTCGTCGATGGCGAGCCGAACACGGCGATCTCGACCATCTTCACCGGCATGGGCTCGCTGTCCTACGGCGAACTGGCCGGCGAGCGCATCAAGCTCGGCCTGCTGCTGCATGATCCGGAAGAGGAGCACGATTGCTTCTCCGACAACACGTACAATTCGCATCTCTACGACGCCATCGGCATTCGCGCGGCCTATCATGCGAGCTACACGCGTCTCGACGGCACCGTCGTTTCGGGTCCCTCGGTGGCCGATATGGTGAAGGCGGCCGATCCGGCGATCGACAAGGAACTGTCTGACAAGCTCGATGTTTCGGTCGCCAAGATGGAGGCGATCAAGGCGCGTGCACTGGCCGGCGAGGCCTATGACCAGCAGATCGCCGAGGGCAACATTGAGGGCAACGCCACCGTGCAGGCGGCGATCGATGCGCTGATCGATCAGACCAAGTCGATTGAGCGCGCCGTCGGCTCCTTGAAGCTCAGCACCATCGCCTTCGAAGGGTCCGATAGCCTCGACGCGCCGGACAAGGTGTTCAAGTAAGGGTCGAAAGACAGGTGACTGATCCGGGAGCCGGAAAACCGGCTCTGGAACGGCCTCCGCTAGAAAATCAAGCCACACGGCGCGGGAGACGCCGTCAGCCAGCCGAGCAAGCCAATGCTGATTTGTCATTGCAATATCATCACCGAGAAGGAGATCGAGCAGACGATCGTCGGGCTGCTGGACCAGGATCCCTGGCAGCTGATCGTGCCGGCGAAGATCTATCATGCCATGCAAAAGCGCGGTCGCTGTTGCGGCTGCTTCCCAAATGTGGTGGAAACGATCATTCGGGTCACCGAAAATTACCACGCCCGCTCGGAGGCGAGCGGCGTGGATGTCGTTTCACACCTGGATCGCGTCAGAGGCCTGCGCGTCCAATACGGGAGCAGAATTCATGAAAGGCGATCCGCAGATCATCGAGCGGCTTAACGAGGCCCTTTTTCTGGAACTCGGGGCCGTCAATCAGTACTGGGTGCATTTCCGTCTGCTTGAGGACTGGGGATACGCCAAGCTGGCAAAGAAGGAGCGGGCGGAATCGATCGAGGAGATGCACCATGCCGACAAACTCGTCGCCCGCATCATCTTCCTCGAAGGCCATCCGAACCTGCAGTCCGTGGCGCCGCTGCGCATCGGGCAGAACGTCAAGGAAGTGCTCGAATCCGACCTTGCCGGCGAATATGACGCACGTACCGCTTACAAGCGTTCGCGCGAAATCTGCAACGACGCCGGCGACTACGTGACGATGAAGCTGTTCGAGGAATTGCTCGCCGACGAGGAGGGCCACATCGACTTTCTCGAGACGCAACTCGACCTGCTTGCCTCGATCGGCGAGGAGAAATACGGCCAGCTCAACGCCGCATCGGCGGACGAGGCGGAGTAAGGGCATGCGGGAATGCGGCGCCTGCTAGAATTCGTGCGCCGCTCGCGGCGGGCCGATGGCTCGCCGTCCCTTCCAAAGACGTCAGCCGGATTGGCGCGTCGGCACTATGTCATGCTCGTGTTGGCACTCACCTCTTCGGCGATGGCGGGTGATATTCAGCCAGCCGGCCTCGCCGTCACGCGCACCGACCTCAATGCGAAGGATCAGGCGCGCGTCATCGCCGTCACCAGGCCGACCACGGATTTTTCCAGGCCAGAGCAGTTCGAACTGATGCAAGGTGGCGCCGGCACGTCCCGAAAGGACGTCAGCCGCGATTCCTTCTCGCAATCCTCGGCCAACATCACCTTCGAGGAAGAGGGCGACTTCAAGCTCGGCAATGCCCTTTTCCGCAAGAATTGGGTCTCGTCGCCATCCTCGACGCAGGCTTCGGACGGGCTCGGCCCGCTGTTCAACGAACGCGCCTGCCAGAACTGCCATCTGAAGGATGGCCGCGGCCGCCCGCCGCAAGGCGACGCCGGCACCACGTCGATGTTCCTTCGGCTGGCCCGCGACGCCAGCAGCGCGCAAGAGAGGGAGGCGCTTGCCGACCACGAGGTGCCTAACTTCCCCGACCCGGTCTATGGCAGGCAATTGCAGGAGCTCGCCGTGCCCGGCCTGCCCGGTGAAGGCGGGATGCACATCGACTATCAGGAACGTAAGGTGGAGCTGACGGACGGCACAGTGATCTCCTTGCGCAAACCGAGCTATTCGGTTGACGGCCTTGGCTACGGGCCGCTTGACCCACGCACCACGCTGTCGCCGCGCCTGACGCCGCCGATGATCGGCCTGGGCCTGATCGAACAGATCGCGCCGGCTGATATTCTCGCCCACGCCGATCCGGACGACAGGGACGGCGACGGCATTTCCGGCAGGCCGAACATCGTGCGCGATGGCTTGAGCGGGGAACTGACGCTCGGCCGCTTCGGCTGGAAGGCGCAGACCGCGTCGATCCGCCAGCAGGCAGCGGATGCCTTTGCCGGCGACATCGGCATCTCGACGCCCGAAGAGCCGAAGCATTGGGGCGATTGCACTGCTGCGGAGGCAAAATGCATCGCCATGCCGAACGGCGTGCAGCAGCGTCTTGGCCCGGTCGAGGCGCCGCCGCCGGTGATGGATCTCGTCACCTTCTATTCGCAGAACCTGGCCGTGCCGGCGCGCCGCGACCTCGACACGCCGCAGGTGCTCATTGGCAAGAAAATCTTCTACGAGATCGGCTGCATCGCCTGCCATACGCCGAAATTCGTCACCCGTCGCGGCACGGCCCACAAGGCGCAGGCCTTCCAACTGATCTGGCCCTATTCCGACTTCCTGCTGCACGACATGGGGCCTGATCTGGCCGACGGCCAGGCCGTGGGAGATGCGACGGGCAATGAATGGCGCACGCCGCCGCTGTGGGGCATCGGTCTGACCGAGACGGTCAACGGCAATTCCTTCTTCCTGCATGACGGGCGCGCGCGCAGCTTGACCGAGGCGATCCTGTGGCATGGCGGCGAGGCGCAGAAAGCGCGCGACCGCTTTGCCGCAGCCAATGCGGCCGACCGCAATGCGCTGCTCAAATTCCTGGAGGCACTGTGATGTTCAAGCGCTCTGCATTGTTTCTCGTTCTTCCGCTGGCTCTGCTGGGCGTCGTCCCGGCGTCGGCGGCGGTCAAAGCCTCCGACATCATCCAGCGGGCGATCGATGGCTTTGTCCGCCCGGCCTATGCCGGCCTGCATCAGCATGCGGAAGCCTTGACGAAAGCGATGCACAAGCTCTGCGAAGCGCCCTCGCAAGGAGAACTCGATGCCGCACGCGCCGAATTCTCCGCCACCGTCTATGCCTGGTCGTCAGCCGAAATCATCGCCTTCGGACCGATCAAGGAGAACAACCGGCTGGAACGCATGCTGTTCTGGCCGGATCGCAAGAGCATCGGCCTGAAACAGGTACAGGCGGCGCTGTCCGACAAGGATCCGACCGCGACCGATCCGGCACAACTGGCTGGCAAGAGCGTTGCCATGCAGGGGCTGGGCGCGCTCGAATTCGTTCTTTACGGCGACGGCGCCGATGCACTTGCCGGCAAGGATGATCCCTACCGCTGCGCTTATGGCACTGCTGTTGCCGGCAACATCGAAACCATGGCCGGCGAGGTCAGCGCCGCCTGGAACAAGCCGGACGGCTTTCCAGCCCTTTGGGCCAATCCGGGGCCGCAGAACCCGCTCTACCGCGACGGCAACGAAGCGGTGACCGAACTGGTCGGCGTCTTCATCAATGAGCTGGAAATGGTCCGCGACGTGCGCCTGAAAGGGTTTTTCGGCGGCAAGCCGGATGCGGACAAGCCGAAACAGGCGATCTACTGGCGCTCGCAAAACACCACCAATTCGCTGGCTGGAAATCTCTCCGGCATCGACACGCTGTTCCAGGCCTCGAAGCTTGGCGACGCCCTGCCGCCCGATGCGCGCTGGATGGCCCAATCGATCCATATCCAATTGGTCAACGGTGTCGCCACCGCAAAGTCCATTCAGGGCCCGATCGACAAGGCGCTCGCCGATCCGACACTGCGTGACAAACTCGACCATTTCGCGCTGATCACCTCCAGCCTGTCGACCTTGATCGGCACCAGGTTGACCGCTGAATTCGGCCTGACCGCCGGCTTCTCGTCGCTGGATGGGGACTGAGCATGACCTTGAGATTGGCCGAAACGCCCATAGCTTCGTCATCCTGGGGCGAAGCAAGGAGCGAAGCGACGCAGCGCAGACCCCGGGATCCATGCCGCGACTTCAAAGCGCTGCCGCGGTCCAGAATTTTGCTCCGTTGCACCCGACGGTCAAGGTCACGGCATGGATCCTCGGGTCTCCGCGACGGAGCTTCGCTCCTGCTCCGCCCGTGGATGACGAAGTTCCGGAGGCGTCGGCCAACTTCCAATGTCTGCGATGGATCATTCCAAGAATCGGTAGGTGCCAAGCGTCAGCTCCGATCCGTAATAATCACCGTGTCCTGGAGCGAGCCAGTGCAGGGGAGGATAGTCTCTTGAAAACCTCCCTCATCGATCGCCGCGATTTCCTGAGGGCTGCGGGTATCGGCTTTGCCGCGGCAATGGCGCCGTCGGCCTGGGCAACGACGCTTGCGGCCGACGCCGTCTTCGCCACCGCTTTCGTCAAACGCGACGGCAGCTTTGGCGCTGCCGTCCTGTCCGAGGCCGGCAAGCTCCTGCATGCGATCGACCTGCCCGATCGCGGCCACGATGTCACCTTCGATCCCATATCGAAACGCTCGGTGGTCTTCGCGCGTCAGCCCGGCACCTTCGCCGTGGTTTTCGATCACTCGGGCCGTGACGCGCCGCTGACCATCGCCAGCATCGCCGGCCGGCATTTCTTCGGCCATGGCGTGTTCTCGCCCGACGGGGCGCTGCTTTATGCCACCGAAAACGACTTCGAGAATGCTGCCGGCGTCGTCGGCGTCTACGACGCGCGGGCGAAATTCAGCCGCATCAGTGAGTTCCCGACCTACGGCATGGGTCCGCACGAGCTTCTGCTGCTGGGCGACGGCAGGACGATCGCTGTTGCCAATGGCGGCATCGAGACCCATCCGGACTACGGCCGCGCCGAGCTCAACATCGCCACCATGAAGCCGTCCTATGTGCTGATCGACCGCGTCACCGGCTATGTCATCGAGAAACACGAATTGCCGGCCGCACTGCATCAGCTGTCGATCCGCCACATGGACACCGATCCGGCCGGAACCGTCTGGTTCGGCTGCCAGTACCGGGGACCGGGCAGCGATCGTCCATTGCTGGTCGGTCGCGCCGCGCGCGGCAAGGATCTGCAGTTGCTCGACATGCCGCAGGACGTTTTGTCCGGCTTCCGCAACTACATAGGCTCGGTCGCGGCCAATCGGGCTGCCGGAACCGTCGCCGTTTCCTCGCCGGAAGGCAACTCGCTTGTCGTGATCGATGCGGCCAGCGGCCGGGTCGTTGCGAACAGCGCGTTGGTCGAGGTCTGCGGCGTGGCCCCCGATGGAACCGGCTTCATGGCCACCACCGGCGCCGGCGAGATCGTCGAGGGCAGCGGCGCGACACGCTCCGAACCGGACTATGTCTGGGACAACCACATGCTGCGCATCGAACAGGCCGCATAGTCTACCAGCGAAGCCGTTTAACGAATTATGCACTATCCCCTTGCGGTGGCGGGCCGTGGCGGGCACAGGGAATTGTTTTTCGAACCGGTTGCCTCATGAAATTGCTTGCCATCGACTGTGCCGCCAACCTTTGCGCCGCTTGCGTCTATGATGCTGTGGCGAAGCGGGAGCTTGGCCGCTCGGTGCTCGATCTCGGCAAGGGCCATGCCGAGCACCTGATGGCGGTCACAGCCGAAGCGCTGGAGGCAAGCGCAACCGACTATGCCGGTCTTGGCGCCATTGCCGTCTCTGTCGGCCCCGGTTCCTTCACCGGTCTGCGGGTCGGCGTCTCGACCGCGCGTGGCCTGGCGCTGGCGCTGAAGATACCGGCGATCGGGGTGACGACCCTGGAGGCGCTGGCCGCCGAAGCAGCAGCCGCATTTCCCGGTCGCGCCGTGCTGGCGGCGCTCGATGCCGGCCGTGAGGAGATCCACGCCGCCTTTTACGACGAAACGTCAGCCTTGGCTTACGGTCCGGCCGTGGCCACGCTGGCTGACGTGGTGGCCATGGCGATGGAAACGTCTCCGGTGCTTGCCGGCACCGCGGCAGCGCTCATCAGCGCATCGGCCGGGCGCGAATTTGATGTCGGCCCTCGGACAGCCACCGCCGACATTGTCACCTACGCCCGCCTGGCTGCCGCCAAGGGCGCAGGCGAACGGCCGAAACCACTCTATATGCGCGGCGCCGACGCCAAGCCGCAGGCTGGCTTTATTCTATCAAGGCAAGAAAGATAAATGCGCATACCTTTTCTCCAACCACGCCGCCGGGACTACGCGCTCGAGCCGCTGAGGATCGCCGACAGTCCGGCGGTCTCGCTGCTGCATCGCGAGGACTTTGTCCGCCCCTGGACCGATGGCGAATTCGCCGCCCTGCTCGAACAGGACACCGTGTTCGGCTATGCCGCGCGCGAAACCGGGCAGGGCTCCAAGCCGCCCGTCGGCTTCGTGCTGGCGAGGCTTGCGGCAGGCGAGGGCGAGATCCTGACCGTCGCGGTGGCGCGATCGCATCGTCGCCAGGGGTTGGGCTGGCAATTGATGGACGCGGTGTTGCGCGAACTGCACGCGCAGCGCGCCGAAGCGCTGTTCCTCGAGGTCGATGAGACCAATGTCGCGGCGATCGCGCTTTATCGTCGGCTGGGCTTCCATGAGGTCGGCAAGCGGCCGAATTACTACAGATCGGCCGAACACGGACCGACCGGCGCGCTTGTCATGCGCCGCGATCTTCGCTAGCGACACGGCCGGGATGAGGCGATGATCAAGAAAATCAGGATTTTCCTGGCGCTGGGCCTCGTTGTCGCCGGTTCGCTGGTCCTCGTGCCGTTACAGATCCTGTCGATGAAGACCGGCTGGTGGCCGGAAACCTTCATCCTCAAGATCTGGCACAGGCTGATCGTCAGGGCGCTCGGCATGCGCATCCATGTCAAGGGAACGCTGTCCGACAAGCGCCCGCTGCTGGTTGCGTCCAATCACATCTCCTGGACCGACATCATGGTGCTCGGCTCTTTTGCCGACGTAAAGTTCATCGCCAGGGCGGATATGGAAGGCTGGCCGCTGATCGGCATGCTGTCGAAGCTGCAGCGCACCGTGTTCATCGAGCGCGAGCGCAAGCGATCGTCGGGCGACCAGGCAAGCGAGATTGCCAGCCGCATGGCCAAGGGCGATGCGATGGTGCTGTTTGCCGAGGGCTCGACCGGCGACGGCAATATGGTCCTGCCGTTCAAGAGCACGCTGTTCGGCGCCGCCTCGATGGCGATTTCCGAAGGCGCGGCGGAACAGGTGTTCATCCAGCCGGTGGCGATCGCCTATACGCGTCTGCACGGCGTGCCGCTCGGCCGCCGGCATCGCCCGCTTGCCGCCTGGATCGGCGATGAGGATCTGATGCCGCATCTCAAGGTATTGCTCGCTGAGGGCGCGCTCGACGTCGAGGTGCATTTCGGCGAGGCAATCGCCTTTTCCAAGGGTTCGAACCGCAAGGAGACGTCGAAACTGATGGAAAGCCAGGTGCGTGAGATGATGCAGGCGGCGCTTGCCGACCCGCGGCCGAGCCGGTAGCTCCGGCATGCCCTTGCTGGCGCGCCGAGAATCGTCTGTTTTTTGTCACGGAAAGGCGTTAGAAGCCGCCTTATGGACTTGAACACGATAGAAAGCGACGACATCGGCACTACGGCTGGACAGCCGGCGGTGCTTCCCGCGGCAGCGAGAAAAGTCTTCATCAAGACCTATGGCTGCCAGATGAATGTCTATGATTCACAGCGTATGGCCGATGCGCTGGCTGCCGACGGCTATTCCGCGACCGATGCCATTGGCGAGGCCGACCTGGTGTTGCTGAACACCTGTCATATCAGGGAGAAGGCGGCCGAAAAGGTCTATTCCGAGCTCGGCCGTATCCGCGACATGAAAGCCGAGCGTGCCCTGGCCGGCCGTGAGATGCTGGTCGGCGTCGCCGGCTGCGTGGCGCAGGCCGAAGGCGCCGAGATCATCCGCCGTTCGCCTGCCGTCGACCTGGTCATCGGTCCGCAGACCTATCACCGGCTCCCGGACGTGCTGGCGCGGGTGCGCGGCGGCGAAAAGATCGTCGAGACCGACTACGCCATCGAGGACAAGTTCGAGCATCTGCCGCAGCCCAAGCGCGCCGAGGTCATCAAGCGCGGCGTCACCGCCTTCCTCACCGTGCAGGAAGGCTGCGACAAGTTCTGCACCTTCTGCGTTGTGCCCTACACAAGGGGCTCCGAAGTCTCCCGGCCGGTGGCGCAGATTGTCGCGGAGGCTGAGCGCCTGGCCGAAGCCGGCGTGCGCGAAGTGACGCTGCTTGGCCAGAACGTCAATGCCTGGCATGGCCGGGGCGAGGCCAAAGGGGGCAAGACCGAGGAGTGGGGCCTTGGCCGCCTGCTCTTCAGGCTGGCCGAAATCCCCGGGCTGGCGCGTCTGCGCTACACCACCAGCCACCCGCGCGACATGGATGACGAACTGATAGCGGCCCATCGCGATCTGCCGGCGTTGATGCCCTATCTGCATCTTCCGGTGCAATCCGGCTCCGACCGCATCCTCAAGGCGATGAATCGCCGGCACACGGCGAGGGATTATCTGGCGCTGCTCGACCGTATCCGTGCCGCGCGGCCTGACATCGCGCTCTCCGGCGACTTCATCGTTGGCTTCCCCGGCGAGACAGAAGCGGATTTCGAGGCGACGATGGAGTTGGTGCGTCAGGTGAATTACGCCTCGGCCTTCTCGTTCAAATATTCGCCGCGCCCCGGCACGCCGGGCGCCGAAATGTCCGATCATGTGCCCGAAACGGTCAAGGACGAGCGCTTGCAGCGGCTGCAGGCTCTGCTTGTGAAGCAGCAGCAGGATTTCGGCTTGAGCCTCGTTGGAAGCACCATCGACACGCTGATCGAGAAGCCCGGCCGTCAGGCCGGCCAGAAGGTTGGCCGCTCACCTTGGCTGCAGCCGGTTATTGTTGATGAAAAGGCCGGCGAAATCGGTGACATTATCCAGGTGCGAATCACGAAGACGGGCTACAATAGCCTGTTCGCCGAATTGGCCTGAGGGTCTCGGCAGATGAGGAGAGACGGTTGAGCGCAGCAGAGCTGAAGAACCTGCCCCCGGTACCGGCATCTGGGGCTTCTGACATGGCGCACATCGTTCTGACTTTCGACAACAACAAGCTTGCCAGCGCCCTTTATGGTCAGTTCGACGAAAACCTCGCCAGGCTGGAGCAGAAGCTTGGCGTCGACATCCGCTCACGCGGCAACCAGCTGACCATCAAGGGTTCGGCGTCGGCCGCCGAGCAGGCGCGCCGCGCGCTCGACAATCTCTACGGCATTCTCCAGAAGGGCGTCGATATCGGCCAGTCCGACGTCGATGGCGCCGTGCGCATGGCGATTGCCGCCGACGATCAGCTGACCCTGCCGACGCTGGAGCGTAAGGGCAAGGTTTCCGCCGCCCAGATCGCCACCCGCAAGAAGACGATCTATGCCCGTTCACTCAACCAGGACGCCTATATGCGGGCGCTGGAACGGTCGGAACTGGTGTTCGGCATCGGCCCGGCCGGCACCGGCAAGACCTATCTGGCGGTGGCGCATGCGGCGATGCTGCTCGAGCGCGGCATGGTCGAGCGCATCATTCTCTCGCGGCCTGCGGTCGAGGCCGGCGAACGGCTGGGCTTCCTGCCCGGCGACATGAAGGAGAAGGTCGATCCCTATCTGCGGCCGCTCTATGATGCGCTCTACGACATGATGCCCGCCGACAAGGTTGAGCGCGCCATTGCCGCCGAAGTGATCGAGATCGCGCCGCTCGCCTTCATGCGCGGCCGCACGCTGGCGCATGCCGCCGTCATCCTCGACGAGGCGCAGAACACCACGCCGATGCAGATGAAGATGTTCCTGACGCGTCTGGGCGAAAATTCGCGCATGATCGTCACCGGCGACCCGACCCAGATCGACCTTCCCTCCAACACCAAATCGGGCCTGGTCGAAGCCTTGCGCGTGCTGGACGGTGTGGCGGGCGCGGTCACCGTGCGCTTCAACGACGGCGATGTGGTCCGCCATCCACTGGTGGCGGAAATCGTCAGGGCCTACGACCGGGACGCCAAGCTGGCGCGCGGCCTCGGCGCCGAGAATTGATGTTGACGATGC
This sequence comes from Mesorhizobium sp. M1342, assembly GCF_040317955.1. Lineage (NCBI taxonomy): Bacteria > Pseudomonadati > Pseudomonadota > Alphaproteobacteria > Hyphomicrobiales > Phyllobacteriaceae > Mesorhizobium > Mesorhizobium sp. M1342. Next base: position 22,666 of record NZ_JAMYLI010000028.1, read on the forward strand.
GGCTTCATGCCTGAGGACATAATATCCGGCGACGGGAATGTTCCCGTCGACATCGACATATCGGTTGAGGCGGGCAACTGGCCCGACGAGGTAAGCCTGACGCGGCTGGTCGATGGCGCGGTCAAGGCGGCTTTTGCCGAAACCGGCGTGGCGGGCCGTTCCGAACTCAGCCTCGTTTTTACCGACGACGCCCATGTCCAGCTCCTCAATGCCGGCTGGCGCGGCAAGGACAAGCCGACCAACGTCTTGTCTTTCCCGGCTTTTCCGTTTGCGCAAGGCGGTCCGTTGCCGCCGATGCTGGGCGACATCGTGCTGGCCGCCGAAACGGTCGCCCATGAAGCGGCACTGGAAGACAAGCCGGTCGAGAACCATATCACCCATCTCGTCATCCACGGCCTGCTGCATTTGCTGGGCTACGATCACGAGACCGAGGCCGAGGCCGAGGCGATGGAAGCCGTCGAACGCGCGGCGCTTGCAAGGCTTGCCATTCCCGACCCCTACGCGTAACTACATCTGATCAATTGACCGGACGACGATGAACGACAAACCAGAGACTGCCGCCCGCCCCGACGCCGGCAGTGCGAACAAGGCTTCCGACACGTCGGAAGAGGGATCAAGTCCGAGTACCGTTACGTCTGGCGCTAGCAGTACCTCTGCTGCTGCCGGTGCTGGCAGCGCTGCCAGCGCTGCCAGCGAGACGTTGCCTGCCGGTCCCTCAATGTTCGACCGCGTTCTGGGCCTGTTCAGGCAACGCAACGGAACCAGCCTGCGTGAGGAAATTGCCGGCGCGCTAGCCGAGACGACGAGCGATGCCGGCGCCTTCTCGCCCGGCGAACGCGCCATGCTCAACAACATCCTGCGGCTGCGCGAAGTGCGCGTCGAGGACGTCATGGTACCGCGCGCCGACATTCAGGGGGTCGAAATCACGACGACGCTCGGCGATCTCCTGGGCACTTTCGAACAATCCGGCCATTCGCGCATGCCGGTCTATTCCGAGACGCTCGATGATCCGCGCGGCATGGTCCATATCCGTGACGTGCTGGCCCACATCACCAAGATCGCGCGCGTCAAGAAGGGCCGCACGACCAGGAAAACCCCCGCTGCCACGGTTCTCGATCTTGCCCAGGTCGACCTCGCACGCACCATTGGCGACCTCAATCTGATCCGCCCGGTGCTGTTCGTGCCGCCGTCGATGCTTGCCTCCGACCTGATGGGCCGCATGCAGACGACGCGCACCCAGATGGCGCTGGTCATCGACGAATATGGCGGCACCGACGGCCTCGCCTCGCTGGAAGACATCGTCGAGATGGTGGTCGGCGACATCGAGGACGAGCATGACGACGACGAGCCGATGATCACCCAGAGCGGCGACGGCGTGTTCATCGTCGACGGCAAGGCCGAGATCGACGACGTCGCCAAGATGATCGGCGGGGATTTCGCCGCCGGTGAACATGGCGAATATGTCGACACGATCGGCGGCATGATTTTCAACACGCTTGGCCGTGTTCCGGCCCGCGGCGAGGTGGTGCAGGCCATACCCGGCTTCGAGTTCCACGTCCTCGACGCCGATCCGCGCCGCGTCAAGCGCGTGCGCATCGTGCAGAGCCAGAAGGGTGAGCGCCGCCGGCGCGCCACCGCGCGCACCGAACAGGCGTAAGCATGATGCCGAAAAGTTGCAGACTTTTTGGATGAACATCATGCGGCAAAACCAGGGCTTAAGCATGATGCCGAAAAGTTGCAGACTTTTCGAATGAACATCATGCGGCAAAACCAGAATCCAGGCGCTTAGGGATGGCGGTCGAGGACCCCTTCAAGCATCCAAGTCTGGGGTCCGGTGTCTTCTACAAGGACCCTCGTGCCGCGCTGGACTGGCTTGAAGCAGCATTTGGCTTTGAGCGCAGCATGGTGGTCAGCGATGCCGAGGGAAAACTCGTCCATGCAGAGATGCGGTTCGGCGACAGCTACATCATCGTCGATTCCGAATGGAGCGATTATGTTGCCAGCCCGGCTTCGGTCTTGGGCAAGAACACGCAGTCGATCTATGTCAGGCTGAAGCGCGGCCTGGATGCGCATTGCGAGCAGGCGCGGGCGGTCGACGCTGATATAATCCAGGAGCCGGCGGATCAGTTCTACGGCGAGCGCCAGTATCGTGCACGCGACCCCGAGGGCCATGTCTGGACCTTCACACAGACCATTCGTTCGGTTCCGCGCGAGGAGGCCGAGCGGCTGGGCGGCGTCCAAATCGAGGGTTGGCACCGGTAGGGCAGGGCCGAAGCTGTGCATCTCAGCCAGCCCATCCGCCGTTTGGAGCGCGGAGCGCAGCCTGTTAAATCTTGTGTCCTGATTCGCGACTCGGAAGTATGCATGGAGCGCCTCACCGGCCGGATAATTCTGCTTTGGGGTTGGCGGCGTGCGCTCGTGGCGTTTCTCGCAGGCGCTTTTGCCGTGCTTGGGCAGGCGCCTTACGATTTCTTCGCCGCCTGTTTCGTCTCGTTTCCGCTGCTGGTCTGGCTGCTCGACGGCGCCACCGGCGAAGCTTCCGGCAGCCTGTTCCAGCGCCTGCGGCCGGCTTTCGCCGTCGGTTGGTGGTTCGGTTTCGGCTATTTCCTCGCCGGCCTCTGGTGGATCGGCTCGGCGCTGCTGGTCGAGGCCGACAGTTTTGCCTGGGCGCTTCCCTTCGCGGTGGTCGGCATTCCTTTCATGCTCGCCTTTTTCTACGGCTTTGCGGCAATCGTTGCCCGGCTGCTGTGGAGCAACGACATTGGCCGCATCGCCGCCCTTGCCTTCGGCTTCGGCCTGGCGGAATGGCTGCGCGATTTCCTGTTCACCGGTTTTCCCTGGAATGCCGTCGGCTACGCGGCCATGCCCGTGCCGCTGCTGATGCAGAGCGTCTCGGTGACGGGCATGATCGGCATGAACGCGCTCGCGGTGTTCGTCTTCGCATTGCCGGCACTGCTGGCGGCACGTCGGCATCTGCGCCTCGGCGCGGCACTGTTTGTCGTGCTCGCCGCCGCCCATGTCGGCTTCGGCTATGTCAGGCTTGCCGCTCCCGAACCGCCAGCTTCACGCAGCCTGGATGTCCGCATCGTCCAGCCGGCCGTTGACCTGTCGGAAAAATGGGATGCCTCGGTGCGCGACCGCATCTTCGCGGTCCTGGTGGGGCTCTCGGCCAAGGCGCCGGACCCAGGCCATCAAAAGCCGCAACTGATCTTGTGGCCCGAAACCTCGGTGCCGTTCCTCTTCACCGAGCGTCCGGACGCATTGACGGCGCTGGGGGACATGCTCGGACCCGGCCAGATGCTGATTGCCGGCGTCGTTCGCGAGGAAGGCGGTTCGGCCGCGAATGCCGACAGCCGTTACTACAACTCCGTGGTGGCGATCGACGACAAGGGTGAAATCGCTGACGCCGTCGACAAGGTTCACCTGGTGCCGTTCGGCGAATACCTGCCTTTCGCCGATCTGCTCCAGCGTTTCGGCATCGAGCAACTGGTTGCCGGGCCGATGAGTTTCGCGGCCGGCAATGAGCGCCACGCCATCACGCTGCCCGATGGCATCCGTGCGCTGCCATTTATCTGTTATGAGGTGATCTTTCCCGATCTTGTGGCAGTTGACGCTGCGTCAGCGCAGCTTATTGTGAACGTTACCAACGATGCGTGGTTCGGCGACACGCCGGGTCCGTATCAGCATTTCAGGCAGGCCCAGATCCGTGCGGTGGAAAATGGATTGCCATTGGTGCGTGCTGCCAACAACGGCATCTCGGCCGTCGTCGATCCGCGTGGGCGCATCGTCGATGCGCTTGCGATCGACGCACGCGGCGCCATCGACGCCCACATACCGATTTCCGGACAGGCGCTCATATCTCCCGGCCAACGGCGCATTAACGGAATGCTGATCATGTTGCTGTTTGCCGTTGGGGCAGCGCTGTTGAACGTAAGGCAAAGGCTACGGGTGAATTGACAGCCCACACATTAGAAACTCATACTGTAAGTGCCTGAAAATTTCTCGAAGCCGGTGGATCGTTCTGTTGGGGCAGTTGCCTCCGGCTTTGTTTGGGCAGGAAAAAAATAGAGAAAGCCGAAAAAATTCGGCGAGGAAAAAATGACAGAAGACAACAAGAAGAAACCGAATCCGATCGACATCCATGTTGGCAGTCGCATCCGGCTTCGCCGCAACATGCTGGGAATGAGCCAGGAAAAGCTGGGAGAAAACCTCGGCATCACATTTCAACAGATTCAGAAATATGAAAAAGGCACCAACCGCGTCGGCGCCAGCCGATTGCAGGCGATAGCGTCCATACTCGGCGTGCCTGTCGCCTTCTTTTTCGAGGATGCGCCCGGCCAGGAGCCCGTGGCGGGCCGCGGATTTGCCGAGGACGCGTCGATGGCTTTCGCCGTCGAATTCTGCGGCAGTCCCGAAGGACTCCAGCTCAACCGGGCCTTTGTCAAGATCGCGGACGCCAAGGTGCGCCGCAGGATCATAGACCTGGTCAAGTCCCTCTCCACCGACGATCCCGACTGATCGGCAATCACGCCAGGACTGGCGGCGTCTTGCCGCCGGTGGCACAAGATAACTGCATCGACATCATGCCAGAACCGAAGCACCGCTTGACGAGCGGCGCTTCGCCCCGCTAACACGTGGCGCGCCAAAATCGGCAGCCTGCCGATCGTTTTTCAAGAGGGGACACCCGTGACGCGGCAGAACTACTTCTTTACCTCGGAATCCGTTGCCGAGGGCCATCCCGACAAAGTCTGTGACCGGATTTCCGACGAGATCGTCGATCTGGTGTATCGCGAAGCCAAGAAGACCGGCATGGACCCGTGGAAAGTCCGTGTCGCCTGCGAGACGCTGGCCACCACCAACCGTGTCGTGATCGCCGGCGAAGTGCGTGTTCCCGACACGTTGCTCAAGCGGGACAAGGCCGGCAATATTCTCAAGGATGCCGCCGGGCATTCGGTCGTCAATCCGGCCAAGTTCAAATCGGTCGCCCGCAAGGCGATCCGCGAAATCGGCTACGAGCAGGCCGGCTTTCATTGGAAAACGGCGAAGATCGAGGTTCTGCTGCACGGCCAGTCGCCTGACATCGGCCAGGGCGTCGACAATGCCTCCGACCGTCAGGGCGAAGAGGGTGCCGGCGACCAGGGCATCATGTTCGGTTACGCCTGTCGCGAGACGCCGGATCTGATGCCGGCGCCGATCTACTACAGCCACAAGATCCTCGAACTGCTGGCTGCCGCCCGTCACGAAGGCAGCGGTGAAGCCGGCAAGCTCGGGCCGGATGCCAAGAGCCAAGTCACCGTTCGCTATGTCGACGGCAAGGCCGCCGAGGCGACGCAGATCGTGCTGTCCACACAGCATCTCGATGCGAGCTGGGATTCGAAGAAGGTCCGCAAGGTCGTCGAACCCTATATCCGAGAGGCGCTGGGCGACCTCAAGATCGCCGACGATTGCATGTGGTACATCAATCCGACCGGCAAGTTCGTCATTGGCGGGCCGGACGGCGATGCCGGACTGACCGGCCGCAAGATCATCGTCGACACCTATGGTGGTGCCGCACCCCATGGCGGCGGCGCCTTCTCCGGCAAGGACACCACCAAGGTGGATCGTTCGGCGGCCTATGCGGCGCGCTACCTGGCCAAGAACGTCGTGGCGGCGAAACTCGCCGACCGCTGCACCATCCAGCTTTCCTACGCCATCGGCGTTGCTCAGCCGCTGTCGGTCTATGTCGACTTGCACGGTACCGGCAAGGTCGACGAGGCAAAGCTCGAGGACGCGTTGCGCACGGTGATGGATCTGTCGCCGTCGGGCATCCGCCGTCACCTCGATCTCAACAAACCGATCTACGCCAAGACGTCGTCCTACGGCCATTTCGGCCGCAAGGCCGGCCGCGATGGGTCTTTCTCCTGGGAAAAGACCGATCTCGCCAAGGCGCTCAAGGACGCGGTCGCCGCCTGACAGCGGCACCGCAAAGTCCCGCCATGGATCCGAAGGACAGACCAAGCCGCGCGACCGAAGCCTTTTTCGGTCGCCGGCGCGGCAAGACCATGCGCCCGCAGCAGGCGGCCGCGCTGGAAAGCGGCTTCGGCACATATCGGCTCGATCTGGCGGCCGAGCTGCCGGCTGATCTCAGCGCTTTGTTTGAGACGGATGTCCGCGCGGTTCGCCTCGAGATTGGCTTCGGCGGTGGCGAGCATCTCCTGCATCGTGCGACCGAGGCCCCAGCGATCGGCTTTATCGGCGTCGAGCCCTTCGTCAACGGCATGGCCAAGATGATGATGGCGGTGCGCGAGAAACCGCTCGCCAATTTGCGGGTTTATGACGACGACGCCACAAGGCTGCTCGACTGGCTGCCGCAAGCCTCGCTCGACGGCATCGATCTGCTCTATCCCGATCCTTGGCCGAAGAAGAAACACTGGAAGCGGCGCTTCGTCAGCCCGGTCAATCTCGGGCGGTTCGCGCGTGTGCTGAAGCCTGGTTCAAAATTCCGCTTTGCGTCCGACATCGACACCTATGTCAACTGGACCCTGCTGCATTGCCGCGCGCATGGCGCGTTCGCATGGCAGGCTTGCGAGGCGGCGGACTGGCACCGGCCCTACGAAGGCTGGCCGGGCACCCGTTACGAGGCCAAGGCCATTCGTGAGGGCCGGCGGCCGGCCTATCTTACCTTCATTCGGAAATAGGCTCGCGGTCTTAGAGCAATTCCAGGAAAGGTGTGAAACGGTTTTCCGTCCGGAATTGCGTCAAAGCTAGAAGCGGCGGCCGATGCGATCGAAGGCGGCAGGCTCGACGCCGAGGTTGCGCAGGTCGTCGGCGCGCGGCCTGCGACCGGCTTCCACGGCCCGTGAAGCGGCCACGGCGCTGCCGAATACGGTGAAGAAGTCGCCTATTGCAGAAAATATCTTGCGATTGCTCATGATCATGTCCTTTCGCGCACGTGTGACGCACGGCCACATTTGTGCGGCGCAACATAAATAGGTGCGTTTCGGCGCCGATCCCATGGGTATCGCCGCATAGGCGCCATGCGCCCCATGCAACGCTGGCGCGGGCCGCCTCGATGGCGGCGTTGCCCGACCAGCACAGCGGGCTTGAAACACAGGCCATGATCGTTTATATCAGCCTCAAATTCTTGGTCGGTATGACGAAGAGTGGGTCCACCCGGTCCCGCTCTTTTTTATTACCTGCCGATAACTTGGTAGAACGACAGGGCTTCAATGACTGCAACGGCAAGCGAGGGCGACGATCGCATCATCCGCGAAAGCGGCATCGATGCGCGCATCGCGCTGATCGTCCAGCCGGTCCTGCGTGGCATCGGCTTCCGCCTCGTGCGGGTGCATCTGTCGGGCCAGAACGGGCTGACGCTGCAGATCATGGCCGAACGCGAGGACGGCACCATGACCGTCGAGGATTGCGAAGAGGTCAGCCGCGCGGTGTCGCCGGCGCTCGACGTCGACGATCCGATTGAAAAGGCCTATCATCTTGAAGTCTCGTCGCCCGGCATCGACCGGCCGCTGGTCCGTAAATCGGATTTCACGACCTGGACGGGCCATCTGGTGAAGATGGAAACATCGATGGTCGTCGCCGACCGCAAGCGCTTCAAGGGCAAGATCGCCGAAGCCGGCGAAGACGATGTGCTGATCGAGCGCGACAAGGCCGCCTATGGCGAGGAGCCGACGGTGCGCGTCCCCTATGATGCGATTGCCGATGTGCGCTTGATCCTGACAGACGATCTTATCCGCGATGCCCTGTCGAAGGACAACAGGGCGCGCAAGGAAGCCAAGAAACGCCGCGGCGAACCGGACGACGACGAGTCGGGTGCGGAAGCGGACGCCACGGAAGAACACGAACAGGAACTATGATTGAGCTGCCGGGCGCAAAGGTCCGGCAAACAGGCTCGGGAGAAAAACGATGGTTGTAAGCGCCAACAGACTTGAATTGCTGCAGATCGCCGACGCGGTCGCGCGTGAAAAGTCGATCGACAAGTCGATCGTCATCGCCGCCATGGCCGATGCGATCCAGAAGGCGGCGCGCTCGCGTTACGGTCAGGAGACCAACATCCGCGCCGACATCAACCCGAACACCGGTGAGATGAAGCTGCAGCGGCTGATGGAAGTCGTCGAGAAGGTCGATGACTACGCCACGCAGATCGCCATTTCCTCGGCGCGCGAGCGCAATCCCGACGCTCAGCTCGGCGACTTCATCGCCGAACAGCTGCCGCCCATGGATTTCGGCCGCATCGCCGCCCAGTCGGCCAAGCAGGTCATCGTGCAGAAGGTCCGCGAGGCCGAACGCGACCGCCAGTATGACGAGTACAAGGACCGCATCGGCGAGATCGTCAACGGTACCGTCAAGCGCGTCGAATACGGCAACGTCATCGTCGATCTCGGCCGCGGCGAAGCGATCATCCGCCGCGATGAGCTGATCCCGCGCGAGAACTACAAATATGGCGACCGCGTCCGCGCCTATGTCTACGATGTGCGCCGCGAGCAGCGCGGCCCGCAGATTTTCCTGTCGCGTACCCATCCGCAGTTCATGGCCAAGTTGTTCACCATGGAAGTGCCGGAAATCTATGACGGCATCATCGAGATCAAATCGGTCGCCCGCGACCCAGGTTCGCGCGCCAAGATCGCCGTCATCTCGCGCGACAGCTCGATCGATCCGGTCGGTGCCTGCGTCGGCATGCGCGGTAGCCGCGTCCAGGCCGTCGTCGGCGAATTGCAGGGCGAGAAGATCGACATCATTCCGTGGTCGCCTTCGGCGGCGTCCTTCATCGTCAACGCGCTGCAGCCGGCGGAAGTCGCCAAGGTCGTGCTCGACGAGGATGCCGAACGCATCGAAGTCGTGGTTCCCGACGACCAGCTGTCGCTGGCCATCGGCCGCCGCGGCCAGAACGTGCGTCTCGCTTCGCAGCTGACCGGTTGGGATATCGACATCCTCACCGAGGCCGAAGAATCCGAGCGCCGCCAGAAGGAATTCGTCGAGCGTTCGTCGCTGTTCATGGAAGCCCTCGACGTCGACGAGATGGTCGGCCAGGTGCTGGCCTCCGAAGGCTTCACCAGCGTTGAGGAAGTCGCTTATGTCGATTCCGGCGAGATCGCCTCGATCGACGGTTTCGACGAGGACACCGCTTCGGAAATCCAGACCCGCGCTCGCGAATATCTGGAGAAGATCGAGGCCGAGCACGATGACAAGCGCAAGGCGCTTGGTGTTTCGGACGAATTGCGCGAAATCCCCGGCGTCACCACCGCCATGATGGTGACGCTTGGCGAGGACGGCGTGAAGACGATCGAGGATTTCGCCGGCTATGCCGCCGACGACCTGACCGGCTGGAAGGAACGCAAGGACGGTGAGACCAAGGTCTATCCGGGCGTGCTGGCCAATCATGGCGTGACCCGCGCAGACGCCGAACAAATGGTTCTGGCCGCCCGCCTCAAGGCCGGCTGGATCACCGAAGACGAGCTTGCAGCCGAAGAAGTCTCGGCTGACGAAGCCGTTGGTGCGTGAGGTGAAACCGCATCGCACCGAACCCGCCCTTGGACGAGATGAACGATCGCACCTGCATCGTTACGCGCAAACAAGCCGAACCGGATGATCTGATCCGGTTTGTCGTCGGCCCGGATTCGGCCGTCGTTCCCGACATCAAGAGAAATCTGCCCGGCCGCGGTTGCTGGGTGAGCGCCGACCGCCTACATATCGACAAGGCTGCGGCGAAGAACCTCTTTGCCCGCGCCTTCAAGGCACAGGTGGTCGTGCCGCCCGATCTTGGCGGCATGATCGACGGGCTACTTTCCAGGCACGCTCTGGGCATGCTTGGTCTTGCCCGCAAGGCAGGCGCAATTTCGCTGGGTGCCACCAAGGTCGAAAGTGCTGTCCGCGGTGGATTGGCGCTTTTCGTGCTCCACGCGACCGAGGCGTCCGACGACGGCGTGCGCAAGATCAGCCAGGCGCGACGGGCGACAGTCCATCTCGGCGGGCCCGCTATCCTTGCCTACAAACTTTTCTCCGAGGCCGAGTTGAGCTTGGCATTGGGGGGTGCAAATGTGATACATGCTGCCGTTCTCGCGGGAGACGCGGGCAGGGCGGTCCAGAAGCGCATGGTTGCGCTCGACCGGTATCGGGGCGGTTCCCCGGACGATCTGGCAATGCTTGCGGCTGTTGCTGACGAAGATGATGCCGCAGAGGATATGGAATGAGCGATACGAAATCGGGTGACGACAATACGCTGAGTGTGACGCCGAAGAAGACCTTGACGCTGAAGCGCCCCGGTATGGAACAGGGCACTGTGCGCCAGAACTTCTCGCACGGCCGCACCAAGCAGGTCGTCGTCGAAACCAAGAAGCGCAAGTTCTCGATGCCCGGCGACAAGCCGGAGCCTGTTGCCGCCCCCGTCTTCACACCGAAGCCGGCGGTCGTGGCCGCACCCGTCGTCGTGCCGGAAGCACCGAAGGCGCCACCACCGCCGCCGGCCCCGGTCGAACGCAGCGGTATGGTGCTGAACGAACTGTCGCGCAGTGAAATGGAAGCGCGCCGCAGGGCGCTCGAGGGCTCGAAGGTTCGCGAGGTCGAGGACCGCCAGCGCGCCGCCGAGGATGCCAAGCGTCGCGCCGAGGACGAAGAGCGCCGCAAGCGCGAACGCGATGAATCCGCACGCCGCCAGGCCGAGGAAGAGGCGCGGTTGCAGACCGAGGCAGAATCCCGCCGTCGGGCTGAGGAAGAGGCCCGTCGACGCGCGCCATTGGCCGCCGAACTGGCAACAGTCGATGACGAGGAAGTGGCCAAGCCGAAACGTGTTGGTGCCGGCGCCCCGGTGCGCCGTCCGGTCACGCCCGAAGTGGCGCGTCCGGCCAAGCCGACCAAGGCCGAGGAAGACCGCCGCCGCGGCAAGCTGACGCTGAATTCAGCATTGTCCGACGAAGACGCGCGAGCCCGGTCGCTGTCGTCGATGCGTCGCCGCCAGGAAAAATTCAAGCGCGCGATGCACAATGAGCCGCGCGAGAAAGTCATGCGCGAAGTGATCCTGCCAGAGACCATCACCATCCAGGAACTGGCGCAACGCATGTCCGAGCGCGCGGTCGACCTGGTCAAGTTCTTCATGAAGCAGGGCCAGATCCTGAAGCCGGGCGACGTCATCGACGCCGACACGGCCGAGCTGGTTGCCACCGAATTCGGCCACACGGTCCGCCGCGTCGCCGAGTCCGACATCGAGGAAGGCCTGTTCAACATCGCCGACAGTGCCGAGGACCTGGTTTCGCGTCCGCCGGTCGTGACGATCATGGGTCACGTCGATCACGGCAAGACCTCGCTGCTCGACGCGATCCGCAACGCCAATGTCGTCTCCGGCGAAGCCGGCGGCATCACCCAGCACATCGGCGCCTACCAGGTCGAGAAGAACGGTCACAAGATCACCTTCATCGACACGCCCGGCCACGCCGCCTTCACGGCGATGCGTGCTCGTGGCGCCCAGGCGACCGACATCGCCATCCTGGTGGTTGCGGCCGATGACAGCGTCATGCCCCAGACGATCGAATCGATCAGCCATGCCAAGGCGGCCGGCGTTCCGATCATCGTGGCGATCAACAAGATCGACAAGCATGATGCCGATCCGCAGAAAGTGCGCTCCGAACTGCTGCGCCACGAGGTCTTCGTCGAATCCATGGGCGGTGAAGTTCTGGACGTCGAAGTGTCGGCGACCAAGGGCACCAATCTCGACAAATTGCTCGAGGCGATCCTGCTGCAGGCCGAAATTCTCGACCTGAAGGCCAATCCGGATCGTACCGCCGAGGGTGTCGTCATCGAAGCCCAGCTCGACAAGGGCCGTGGTCCCGTTGCCACCGTGCTGGTGCAGACCGGCACGCTGATGCCGGGCGACATCCTTGTTGCCGGCAACGAATGGGGCCGGGTGCGCGCGCTGGTCAACGACCGTGGCGTGCAGATCAAGGAAGCGCCGCCGGCGATGCCGGTGGAAGTGCTTGGCTTGCAGGGCACCCCGCAGGCCGGCGACCGCTTCGCCGTGGTCAACAACGAGGCCCGTGCCCGCGAGATCACCGAATACCGCCAGCGTCTGGCGCGCGAGAAGGCGGTTGCCAAGCATGCCGGCCAGCGCGGTTCGCTCGAGCAGATGATGTCGCAATTGCAGACAAGCGGGCTGAAGGAATTCCCGCTGGTCATCAAGGGCGACGTGCAGGGCTCGATCGAGGCGATCAACGCCGCGCTCGACAAGCTCGGCACCGACGAGGTGCGTGCGCGCATCGTCCATGCCGGCGCCGGCGCCATCACCGAAAGCGACGTGTCGCTGGCCGAGACTTCGGGTGCCGCGATCATCGGCTTCAACGTTCGCGCCAACGTCCAGGCACGTGCCGCTGCAGCGGCGGCTGGCATCGAGATTCGCTATTACTCGATCATCTACAACCTTGTGGATGACGTGAAGGCGGCTCTGTCGGGCCTGCTGTCGCCGGAGCGTCGCGAGACCTTCATCGGCAACGCGCAGATCCTCGAGATCTTCGACATCACCAAGGTCGGCAAGATCGCCGGCTGCCGTGTCACCGAAGGCAAGGTCGAGCGTGGTGCGGGCGTGCGCCTGATCCGCGACAACGTCGTCATCCACGAAGGCACGCTGAAGACGCTGAAGCGCTTCAAGGACGAAGTTTCGGAAGTCCCCGGCGGCCAGGAATGCGGCATGGCCTTCCAGAACTACGAGGACATGCGAGTCGGCGACGTCATCGAGTGCTTCCGCGTCGAGATGGTGACCCGGACACTCTGAGTTCGAGTGACTTGTCCATACCGGGCGGTGGCCGAGAGGCCGCCGCCCGAGGTCTATTGAGAACGACCCATATGAGACATGCGGCACGGTCCCATCCCGCGCCTCACGCTTTCAGGATAGAGAAAAATGCCCCGTCCAACCACATCCAGCCCATCCCAGCGCATGCTGCGCGTCGCCGAACAGGTGCGCCATGCGCTATCCGAAACCCTGCAGCGCGGCGAGATCATCGATCCGCTGATCGAGAACACCGTGGTGTCGGTCTCGGAAGTGCGCATGTCGCCCGATTTGAAGGTCGCTACCGCTTTCGTCTCGCCGCTCGGCGCCAAGGATACCGATGCGGTGGTCGAGGCGCTGAACAAGCATGCGAAATTCGTCCGTGGCCGTGTCTCCGGCGCGCTGCGGCAGATGAAGTTCATGCCGGAGTTCCGCTTCAAGCTCGACACCTCCTTCGACAATTTTGCCAGGATCAATGACCTGTTGAAGTCACCTGAAGTGGCGCGCGATCTGGGTCCTGAGGACCAGGAAAACGCGGATCAGGGCAAAGACGACAACAAGGACACCGAATAGTGGCGCGCCGCGGCAAGAAGAAGGGCCGGCCGATCTCGGGCTGGCTGATCCTGGACAAGCCGGTCGGCATGGGCTCGACCGAAGCCGTCTCCAAGATCAAATGGCTGTTCCAGGCCGAAAAGGCCGGCCATGCCGGCACGCTCGACCCGCTGGCGTCCGGTATGCTGCCGATCGCGCTTGGCGAGGCCACCAAGACCGTTCCCTACGTGCAGGACGGCGCAAAGATCTATCGCTTCACCGTTGCCTGGGGGCAGGAGCGCTCCACCGATGACCTCGAAGGTCCGGTGACGAAAGAGTCCGACCTGCGCCCGTCGCAAGCCCAAGTGCTCGCCCTGCTGCCGAAATACACTGGCGTCATCATGCAGACGCCGCCGCAATTCTCGGCCATCAAGATCGCGGGCGAGCGTGCCTATGATCTGGCCCGCGACGGCGCGACAGTCGACATACCCGCGCGCGAGATCGAGATCGGCCGTCTGGACGTTGTCGAGCATGGCGCCGACCATACCGTTTTCGAGGTCGAATGCGGCAAGGGCACCTATGTGCGCGCGCTGGCCCGCGACATGGGCCGCGACATCGGCTGTTTCGGCCACATTTCCGAATTGCGCCGGGTCGAGGTCGAGCCGTTCACGGCGGAGGATTTCGTCACCATTGCCGAACTGGAAGCCGCCCGTTTCGGTGTCCAGGACGAAGACAGCACGACGGACGTCACGGACGCAACGGAAGCCGCTGACACGACAGAGGCTGTCGACAAGGTGGAAGTACCAATCGACTTCGACGCCATCGATGCGCTTCTGGTCGATACATCGGCCGCCCTTGACTGCCTGCCGCAGATCGCCATCAGCGACGATGCGGCGACCAAGGTCCGCCTCGGCAATCCAGTCATCATCCGCGGCCGTGATGCACCGGTGGTAGCCGAGGAAGCCTGCGCCACGGCGCGCGGCAAGCTGGTCGCCATCGGTGCCATCGAGCAAGGCATGTTCAAGCCCAAGCGGGTCTTTGCCGGGTGACTCCTGTCGTCTAATGTCGAGGCGAGGACTCGCACGAGGGGCATATGGCAAAGGCTGAGACCGTGAAGACGCGGGCACCAGTGAAAACGCGGCGGCCGCCGGTCGGTGCGTCGCCCGGCACGCTGATCGCCGATCCCTCGGCGCGGCGCAGCGAACTCAGGCTGACGCTGATCTCGCCCGAAAAATTCAAGACTATCGAAAATGCCAGCATCGACGACCTCAACACCCATTGCGACAAGTGGCCGGTTATCTGGCTCGATTGTACCGGCCTCGCCAACATCCCGCTGATCGAGGAGATCGGCCGCATTTTCAGCCTGCATCCGCTGGCGCTGGAGGACGTCGTCAACACCGGCCAGCGGCCGAAGGTCGACTTTTTCGAGGATCATGCCTTCGTCGTCGTCAGGATGATCGACGACGTCGCCTCGCACCGCTATGAGCAGATCGCCGTCTTCTTCGGCAATAATTTCGTCGTCACCTTCCAGGAGCGTGAAGGCGATCCGTTCGATCCCGTGCGCAAGCGCATCGAAAGCTCAGCGCCCAACCGGTTGCGCGCCCGCGGTGCCGATTACCTCGCCTATGCGCTGATCGACGCCATCGTCGACAGCTACTTTCCGCCGATCGAGGCCGCCGGCGATACGGTCGACAGCATCGAGGACCAGATGCTGCATTCGCCGCACAAGCATCAGATGCGGCAGCTGCATGAATTGCGGCGCGACGCCAACGTGCTGAAAGGCGTGCTGTGGCCGATGCGCGATGCGCTGGCGACGCTGATCCGCAACGATGTGCCCTATGTGAAGGCCGAGACCAAGATCTTCCTCAACGACACGCTCGACCATGCGCTACGGTTGATCGAGCTGGTCGAAACCCAGCGCGACATGCTGACCGGCCTGATCGAGATGCACCTGTCGCTGAGCCAGGCGCGCACCAACGACGTCATCAGCTATCTCACCATCGTCTCGGTCATCTTCATGCCGCTCACCTTCCTGGTCGGCATCTGGGGCATGAATTTCGATCCGGAGTCTTCGCCCTGGAACATGCCGGAACTGAAGGCCTATTATGGCTATCCCTTGTCGCTGCTGTTCATGGCGCTTGTCGCGTTCGGGCTGATCGCCTTCTTCAAATGGAAGAAATGGCTTTGACAAGGCTAAAACCTGCCATTTTAGCCTGAAAAGCCGGCTTGTGAATTGGGCTGGTGTTTTCCGGGGAATTGCACTATATGCGCCGCAGCATAGCGCTATGACGTTTTGCTTGCACCGGCCCCTGCTGGACGACATCCCGGCTGAGGGCGACCCGTTTCCTCAAACAGATAAGGAAAAACACGATGTCGATTACTGCCGAGCGCAAACAGGAATTGATGGGTGAATTCGCAACCGCCAAGGGCGATACCGGGTCTCCGGAAGTCCAGGTGGCCATCCTTTCCGAGCGCATCAAGAACCTGACCGACCATTTCAAGGACCACAAGAAGGATAACCATTCCCGCCGTGGTCTGCTTGCTCTCGTCTCCCAGCGCCGCAGCCTGCTTGATTATCTCAAGCGCAAGGACGACGCGCGCTACCAGACGCTGATCGAGAAGCTCGGTCTGCGCCGTTGACGAATTGACCGGCGGGCTTTCGAAGGAGAGCCCGCCGGTCGCGCATTCTGCCAGTCGCATCGACTGGCCAGACCCGGTTTCGATCGTGCAGAGGGCACTCGAAACCGCCCATGGACGGTCATGGGGCAGGATTGCAGGACGCTCGCGCGCGCACCGCGCCGAAATCACCCGAGCTTCCCGTTGTCTTGCCCGTGGCTGCCCGAGAAAGGAAGCCAGGGAAAGGGCATCCGCGCACCGTGAAACGGCGCGGCCCTTTCCTCATATTAAGGACAAGACATGTTCAATCACCACAAAGTGGAAATCGAATGGGGCGGCCGTCCGCTCATCCTCGAAACCGGCAAGATCGCACGCCAGGCTGACGGCGCGGTGCTCGCCACCTACGGCGAGACCAAGGTTCTCGCCACCGTCGTTTCGATGAAGGAGCCGAAGCCCGGCCTCGATTTCTTCCCGCTGACCGTCAACTACCAGGAAAAGACCTACGCCGCCGGCAAGATCCCGGGTGGCTATTTCAAGCGTGAAGGCCGTCCGAGCGAGAAGGAAACGCTGGTTTCCCGCCTCATCGACCGCCCGATCCGCCCGCTCTTCGCCTCCGGCTACAAGAACGACACCCAGATCGTCGTCACCGTCGTCCAGCACGATCTCGAGAACGATCCGGACATCCTGTCGATCGTTGCCACTTCGGCCGCCCTGACGCTCTCCGGCGTTCCCTTCATGGGCCCGATCGGCGGCGCTCGCGTCGGCTATATCAACGGCGAATATGTGCTCAACCCGCATGTCGACGAGATGCAGGAATCGAAGCTCGATCTGATCGTCGCCGGCACCACAGATGCCGTGCTGATGGTCGAGTCCGAAGCCAAGGAACTCGGCGAAGAGCTGATGCTCGGCGCGGTCATGTTCGGCCACAAGGGCTTCCAGCCGGTTATCGACGCCATCATCAAGCTGGCCGAAGTTGCCGCCAAGGAGCCGCGCGACTTCACCGCGCCGGACTATTCCGCGCTTGAAGCCGAGATGCTGAAGATCGTCGGCGACGAACTCAGCAATGCCTACAAGAACGTCGACAAGCAGAAGCGTTACGCCGCCGTCGACGCCGTCAAGGCGAAGGTCAAGGCAGCGTTTGCCCCGGCCGAAGGTGAAGACGCCAAATACACTTCCGAGCAGATCGGCAGCGTGTTCAAGGAACTCCAGGCCAAGGTGGTTCGCTGGAACATCCTCGATACCGGTTCGCGCATCGATGGCCGCGACCTGAGCACGGTTCGCAAGATCGTCTCCGAAGTCGGCGTTCTGCCGCGCACCCACGGTTCGGCGCTGTTCACCCGCGGCGAGACCCAGGCGCTGGTCGTTGCCACGCTCGGCACCGGCGAGGACGAGCAGTATGTCGATTCGCTGACCGGCATGTACAAGGAGAAGTTCCTCCTTCACTACAACTTCCCCCCCTATTCCGTCGGTGAGACCGGCCGCATGGGTTCGCCGGGTCGTCGCGAAATCGGCCATGGCAAGCTCGCCTGGCGCGCCATTCGCCCGATGCTGCCGAGCGCTGACCAGTTCCCCTACACGCTGCGCGTCGTCTCGGAGATCACCGAGTCCAACGGTTCGTCGTCGATGGCCACTGTCTGCGGCACCTCGCTGGCGCTGATGGATGCCGGCGTGCCGCTGGCCAAGCCCGTCGCCGGTATCGCCATGGGCCTGATCAAGGAAGGCGAGCGTTTCGCCGTTCTCTCCGACATCCTCGGTGACGAAGATCACCTCGGCGATATGGACTTCAAGGTCGCCGGCACCGCCAGCGGCATCACCTCGCTGCAGATGGATATCAAGATCGAAGGCATCACCGAGGAGATCATGAAGATCGCGCTGGACCAGGCCAAGGATGGCCGCCAGCACATCCTCGGCGAGATGGCGCATGCTCTGACCGGCGCGCGTTCGGAACTGGGTGAGTTCGCACCGCGCATCGAAGTGATGCACATCCCGACCGACAAGATCCGTGACGTGATCGGCTCGGGCGGCAAGGTCATCCGCGAGATCGTCGAAAAGACCGGCGCCAAGATCAACATCGAGGACGACGGCACGGTCAAGATCGCTTCGTCCAACGCCAAGGAGATCGAGGCGGCGAAGAAGTGGATCCACACCATCGTCGCCGAGCCGGAAGTCGGCGAGATTTACGAAGGTACGGTCGTCAAGACCGCGGACTTCGGCGCTTTCGTCAACTTCTTCGGTCCGCGTGATGGCCTCGTCCACATCTCGCAGCTTGCCAACGACCGGGTCGCCAAGACCTCGGACGTGGTCAAGGAAGGCGATAAGGTCTGGGTCAAGCTGATGGGCTTCGACGAGCGCGGCAAGGTCCGCCTGTCGATGAAGGTCGTCGACCAGGCCACCGGCAAGGAACTCGCCCGCGACAAGAAGACCGAAGGCGAAGAAAACGCCGCCTGATTGGTCTGAGACCATGAATCGAAACGGGCGCGGCTTATGTCGCGCCCGTTTTCATTTTAGCTCCGTTTTCACTTTCAGATCGTCTAGACAGGTCGAGATCGAACAATGTCCGCCGAGCCGTTGAAGACGCTTTTCCATCCCTTTGAGGCCGAGGCTGTTGCTTTGCCGGTAAAGGGCGAGCGCGTGCTGTTTCTCGGCGCTGAGCCAGGATTTCGCCTGCCTGAAGGCTTCGAGGCGACGCTTCACCTCGTGCAAGGCTTCCGGCCGGATTTTCGTGCGTTGCAGGCCTCCGGCGTCACCGCGCAACCGGAAGGCGGCGGCTTCGATATGGCACTTGTGCTGGCCGGCCGGCATCGCGGCCTGAACGAGGTGCGCATCGCCGATGCGCTTGAGCGCGTGGCGCCTGGCGCCTTGGTCGTCATTGCCGGCGGCAAGGATGACGGCATTGCCAGCCTGCGCAAGCGCGTTGACGAACTTGTCCCCCTTGAGGGCCATCTGCCGAAATATCACGGCATCGCCTTCTGGTTACGCCGTCCCGCGGATCTCGCCGTCGCGGAAGAACTGCGCGCCGCCAATCCCGCTCTGCTGGTTGAAAACCGGTTCCGCACCGCGCCCGGCATGTTTTCCTTCGACCGGATCGATACCGGCTCCAAATTGCTGGTCGAGAACCTGCCCAATGATCTGCGGGGCAGCGTTGCCGATTTCTGCGCCGGCTGGGGGTATCTGGCTGCCGAGATCGCCGCCTGCTCCCCCGGCGTTCAGGCGCTCGACCTCTATGAGGCCGATTTCGCCTCGCTCGAAGCCGCAAAGCTCAATCTGGCAGGAGTCGGCCAGTCGATCGCCAGGAATTTCTTCTGGATCGATCTGTTGAAGGAACCAGTCGAGAAGCGCTACGACGCGATTGCGATGAACCCGCCCTTTCATCGCAGCCGGGCGGCCGAGCCGGAGATCGGCGCCGGCATGATCCGCGCGGCGGCCAAGGCCTTGAAGCCGGGTGGGCGGCTGCTCATGGTCGCCAACCGTCAGCTTCCCTATGAGCCGATCCTGGCGGCTGCCTTTTCGAGCCATGCCGAACTCGCCCGCGACGGCATGTTCAAGGTGCTTTCCGCTCGTCGTTGAAGCATGATCCCGAAAAGTGGATACCGGTTTTCGGAAAAGATCATGCTCAGACAGAAGCAGGCATCGCGTCGCACTCAATGCAGATTGGCGACGCGCCGGACCTCATCGGTGACATGCACGTCGCCGACCCTGATCTTGAGGGGGGCGGGCCTGCCGTAAAGATAGCCTTGCACCACCTCGCAGCCGGCCGCCCTGAGCAGCGTCGCCTGGCTTTCGGTCTCGACGCCTTCGGCAATGATGCTGACGCCGAGCGCGCGCGAAAGCCCGACGATGGTCGAGACGACAGCGCCGGAGCTGGAATCGGTGTCGAGGCGGCTGACGAAGGACCGGTCGATCTTCAGCTTGCCGAATGAGAAATCGATCAGGTAGCTCAAATTGGAATAGCCGGTACCGAAATCGTCGACGGCGACCGAGATGCCCATATCCGCAAGCTCCTTCAGGATGGCGGCGGCGCGGTCGCGGTCCTGCATCATCGCCGTCTCGGTCACTTCCAGCTCCAGCCGCGACGGCTTGATGCCGGTGCTCGTCATAGTGTCGCGCACGATGCCGACGAAGTCCTTGGTCATGAACTGGACGGGCGAGATGTTGACGGCGACGAAGCAATCATCGGGCAGATGCTGTGCGTCGCTGCAGGCTTTGCGCAGCACCCATTCGCCGATCGGGCCGATCATGCCGGTTTCCTCGGCGATCGGAATGAACTCCATCGGCGGGATCATGCCGCGTTCCGGATGCCGCCAGCGGATAAGCGCTTCATACCCGACGATGCGGCCGGTCGGGAGATCGAGCTGCGGCTGGTAATGAAGGTCGAAGTCACCACGCTCGAAGGCTATATGCAGTTCGGATTCGATCCATTGGCGATGGTCGGCGACCCTGCCCATTTCGGCATGGAAGACCGACCAGTTGCCGACGCCGCTGGCGCGCGCGTTCTGCAGCGCCAGATTGGAGCGGCGCAGGATGAGGACCGGATCGACGCCGTCCTTTGGCATCGCCACGATGCCGACCGACAGGCTGACCGATTGCAGGTGCGTACCGAGATCATAGGGCTCCATCATCTCGTCGATGAGCCTCTCGACGGTGCTTTCCAGCGATCCGGACACCTGATTGTCGGGCAGCAGGATCGCGAATTCACCGGCGCCGATGCGTCCGATCAGAGCGCGCGGCGGCACGCACGTCTTTAAGCGCTTGGTGAAGGCGCGGATCAACTCGTCGCCCTGGCTGTAGCCGATGGCGTCATTGATCTGCTTGAAGCGGTCAATGTCGATATCGATGAGGAACATCGGCTCGCCGGTCCGGCTGGTCGCGCATGCCGCCTCGGCAATCTTGCCGACCATCGCCGGGCGTGCCACCAGGCCGGTCAGCTTGTCGAAATGGGTTTCCGTGAAGACGAAATCCGCCGATTCATCGACGCCGGCGAAAAAGGACATCGCGGCGACCGAGGCCGCCAGTGCGCAAAGAGCGGCCATCACCGAGACCATCATATCCGCGGAGATGCCGGCAAAACCATCGCCGAGACCGAGCTTCAAGCCCCAGAGCCCGAGGACGAAACTGCCGAGACCCGAACTCGCTATGGTGAGCAGTCGGAACACCGGTGTTCGCTTCGGGTTGCTGACGGCGAGCATTGAAAGTTCCCCTGAGTACGGGGCTTTCTAGCGGATATCTCCTTAAAATGAGTTTCCGCGAATGAATCCAATTTTATTGGACCGAAAGTATTTCTTGAGCGGATCAATACGCCTGGCGCTGAAACGGATTCAGTTGGCGCGCTTTAAGCTTCGTGTCTTCAAATGTCGCCATTCCAAAACCGCCGCGCACCTTTGGGCGACAGGCGTTAGTCTCGTCCGCCGTCGGTCTGCTTCAATTCGTCGAGTGTCGGCATGGAAACGATGTGATAGCCGGAATCGACATAGTGGATCTCGCCGGTAACCCCGGAAGACAGATCCGACAACAGATAAAGTGCCGAGCCGCCGACCTCGTCGATGGTCACCGTGCGGCGCAGCGGCGAGTTTCGCTGCTGGTAGGAGAACATATGGCGCGCATCGGAAATACCGGCGCCGGCGAGCGTGCGCACGGGTCCAGCCGATATGCCGTTCACCCTGATGCCACGCGGACCGTAATCGTTGGCGAGGTAGCGGACACTCGCCTCCAGCCCTGCCTTGGCGACGCCCATGACATTGTAGTTCGGCATGACGCGGACGGAGCCCGCATAGGTCAGCGTGATCATCGATCCGCCGTCCTGCATCAAGGTGGCTGCATGGCGGGCGACCTCGGTGAAGGAGTAGCAAGAGATCACCATGGTACGGACGAAATTGTCCCGGCTGGTGTCGGCGTAGAGGCCTTTCAACTCGTTTTTGTCGGAAAAGCCGATGGCGTGGACGATGAAATCCAGCCCGCCCCATTCCTTGCCCAGGGTCTCGAATGTGGCGGCGACCGAAGCGCTGTCCTCGACGTCGCACGGCACCACCAGCGAGGCGCCGAGCTTGTCGGCCAGCGGCTTGACCCGGCGTCCGAAGGCATCGCCCTGATAGGTGAAGGCGAGTTCCGCCCCATGTTCGGACAATTTCCGGGCAATTCCCCAAGCGATCGAATGATCGTTGGCGACACCCATGACAAGCCCGCGCTTGCCCTTCATCAATCCGTCCATGGCCGGCAAATCCTTATGCGGAATAGCGCTGGAAAACGAGCGTGGCGTTGGTGCCGCCGAAGCCGAACGAATTGGACAAGACAGTATCGATCCTGGCGTCGTCGATGCGCTTTCGCACGATCGGCATGCCCTCGAATTCGGGGTCGAGGGTCTCGATATGGGCGCTTTCGCCGATGAAGCCGCCCTGCATCATCAGGATCGAATAGATGGATTCCTGCACGCCGGCCGCGCCCAGCGAATGGCCGGTCAGCGACTTCGTCGAGGTGATATACGGCATCTCTGGGCCGAACACCTCGCGGATCGCTCCCATTTCCTTGGAATCTCCCACCGGCGTCGAGGTGCCATGGGTGTTGATGTAGTCGACCGGTGTGGAAACCGTGGCCAGCGCCTGGCGCATGCAGCGGACCGCGCCCTCGCCTGAAGGAGCAACCATGTCGTAGCCATCCGACGTCGCGCCATAGCCGACGATCTCGGCATAGATCTTGGCGCCGCGCGCCTTGGCATGCTCAAGCTCTTCCAGCACCAGCACCCCGGCGCCGCCAGCGATGACGAAGCCGTCGCGATTGGCGTCATAGGCGCGGGAAGCGGTCGATGCCTTGTCGTTGAATTTCGACGACATCGCGCCCATGGCGTCGAACAGGTCCGACATCGTCCAGTCGAGATCCTCGTGGCCGCCGGCAAAGATGATGTCCTGCTTGCCCCACTGGATCAATTCGTAGCCATTGCCGATGCAGTGCGCCGAGGTCGAACAGGCCGACGAGATCGAGTAGTTGACGCCGTGGATCTTGAACCAGGTGGCAAGCGTTGCCGATGCGGTTGATGACATTGCCTTCGGCACCGCGAACGGACCGATGCGCTTGGGACTGCCATTCTTCAGCGTCGTTTCGGCAGCTTCGACGATGGTGCGGGTGGATGGTCCGCCCGATCCCATGACGATGCCGGTGCGCTCATTGGTGATGTCGCTCTCGCCGAGGCCCGCATCCGCGATCGCCTGATCCATGGCGACATGGTTCCAGGCAGCCCCCTGGCTCAGGAAGCGCATCGCACGGCGGTCGATCATGGCCGATGGATCGAGCGTCGGCGCTCCCCAGACCTGGCAACGGAAGCCGTGTTCGGCGAAGGAATCGGAGAAGCTGATGCCGGATTTGGCGTCATGCAGAGAGGTCTGCACCTCGTTGGCATTGTTGCCGATCGACGACACAACGCCGATGCCTGTGACTACGACACGTCTCATTCGCAACTCCTTCCAGGGATGCTGGCCAGAGAGCTGGCCAGGGATGCCGGTCAGCCAACCGCCGACTGCTTGGACAGACCGACTTTCAAATCCGTTGCCGCGTATATGGGTTCGCCATCCGCCTTCAGCCAGCCATCGGCGATGCCGAGCACCAGCCGGCCCCGCATCACGCGCTTGAAGTCGATGCCATATTCGACCTTCTTCACCGAGGGCGTGACCATGCCCTTGAATTTCACTTCACCGGTCGACAGCGCCATCCCCTTGCCGGGTTCGCCCAGCCAGCCAAGATAGAAGCCCGTCAATTGCCACATGGCGTCGAGGCCGAGGCACCCCGGCATGATCGGATTGCCGATGAAATGGCAGGCAAAGAACCACAGGTCCGGCTTGATGTCGAACTCCGCGCGGATGAAACCCTTCTCGAAGGCGCCGCCCGTCTCGCTGATCTCGGTGATGCGGTCGAACATCAGCATCGGCGGATAAGGAAGCTGGGCGTTGCCCGGTCCGAACAGTTCGCCGCGGGCGCAGGCCAGCAATTCGTCGTACTCGTAGCTGGATTTACCCGCCATCAATCTCATCCCATATCGTTCCGGGCTATCGGGTGCCCTTGTCGTTGGTTTCCTAACACAATCTGTTTCAGGCCGGAAACCGGCGTTTGCGCTTAGCCTGCTCGTCTGCCTGGGTCAATGCGCGCTATTGATCGCATTCGGACGACAGAATATATGTCCTGAGAGGTCCGGTTTCGGCAGACGTTCATTTTTTTGCCATTCTGGGCGTGTCTTGGGGCGGAACTGTGGGGTTCGACGAGAAGATGGACCTGGACGGCCGGAAGGAAAATGTCGCTGTGGACAAGCGGGTCCGTGAAGCCGGCCTGAGGCCGACGCGTCAGCGCATTGCGCTGGCCGATCTGCTTTTCGCCAAGGGCGACCGGCATCTGTCGGCCGAGGAACTGCACGAGGAGGCGGTTGCCGCCGGCGTGCCGGTGTCGCTGGCCACCGTCTACAATGCCCTTCACCAGTTTACCCAGGCGGGACTTTTGCGCATCCTCGCCGTCGAGGGCGCGAAAACCTATTTCGACACCAATACCTCCGACCACCACCATTTCTACATCGAAGGCGAAAACCGCATATTCGACATCGACAGCGGTCCGGTGACGGTTGCCAACCTGCCGGAGCCTCCGGAAGGGATGGAGATCGCCAATGTCGACATCGTGGTGAGGCTGCGCCCCAAACGCCGCGAATGACCGGCGAGGCCCCCTGACCGTGCCCGCGCTGTTGCTGCTCGCCGGGCACATGTGGGGCAATGCGATGGCGGTTGCTGATCTGGATCGCCCACATCGCCATCGACCGTGCGCTGGGCTATGGCCTGAAGCTGTCGACCGGCTTTCCGGACACCATCTCGGCCGCATCGGGACTAGATGACCACGCCTGATGCAGGCGGCCGGACCGCTCATGGCTCCGCTAGATATCGCCTCCCGACACCGGCATCGTGGAAACCGTCTCGAGCATTCGCTCCGTCGCGTCGAACAGTTCATGGGCGAGACCAAAAAGCCGGGGATATGGCGAGAACACCAAAATCGGGTTCAAGGCGCAGACCGTCACGCCGGCTGCTTGTTCGCTGACCACGAACTTGAACGGCGCTTCGGGCACGGCGCCAGGATCGGTCAGCAACAGGCGCGCCATGTATCGCGGGTGGAACCAAAGCAGTTGACGGAGCCGAATGGTGGAGATCCCGCCTTTCCTGAGCAGGGCCTGCGGATCGATCTCATGGATGATCCATAGCTCGGCAGCAGCGATGGCGTCGCGAAGCCGTTGCAGTGTCTCATCGAAACCATAGCTGGAGGAAACGACGATCTGGTGACGCGGAATGGTCGCCATCGAACTCGGATCGAGGGTCACGAGGTCAGTCATTGAGAAGCACTGTCCGTGGAAAGTCGAGTTCTGGCTGGGCGAAGTGATTGAGGATGTTGGAATAGAAGTTGAGTGCGACATGCGCGATCACCTCTGCCAGTTCCTCGTCGTCGAGCCCCGCGGCCCTGGCGGCGCCGAATGCCTGGTCGGTGACGGCTCCGCGGCTACGCGCCACATCCGCAGCCAACGCCAGCGTGGCCGCCACTCTGGCATCGCTTGAATCGCCCCTGCGATTTAGCTCCAATTCCGTATCGGAGATGCCGATCTTGGATCCGCGAAATGCGTGGGCCGAAACGCAGTATTCGCAGCGGTTCACCTCAGCAGTTATCAGGGCGATCTGCTCGCGCAATTTCGAACTGAGACGGCCGCTCTGCAGCGACTCGCGAAATTGCAGATAACCTTTGAGGGCGACCGGAGAGTTGGCCAGGACGCGATAGAGGTTCGGGACGCGTCCGAGCTGGCGTCGCGTTTCCGCCAGAAGCTTGCCGGCTTCCGTGTCGGAATCTTCGTTTATTGGCGATAGGCGAGACATCTAATCATTCTCCTTCCGGGTCAGCCGGCAACCGCCGTGCTTCGTCGGAATCCATATGACTCGACGAGGAGCATTTGGAAATGTCATAGTAGCTGTCTCTATGATATGAGTACGAAATGAAGCATCTTGCCATCGAACAGCTTCGCAGCTTCGTGCTTGTTGCCGACTGCGAGAGCTTCACCACCGCGGCCGATCTTCTCGGGACCACCCAGTCGGCGATCAGCCTGCGGGTCCGCAAGCTCGAGCAAGCGATGGAGCGGCGTCTCCTGGCGCGGACGCCGCGCGCGGTTTCGCTGACGCCCGAAGGCGCGCGGTTCCTTGCTTCGGCGCGGCAGGTCCTCGAGGCTCATGACCGGGCCGTGGCTACATTCGATGCTGGCACGCAAACCACCACGCTCCGGGCGGCCATCGGCGATCACGCCGCCGGTGCGCTTCTGGAGTCGGCGTTTGGGCGTCTGAGCCAAGTCTTTCCGGAATTGCTGCTGGAAGTGTCGGTGGGTCTCTCAGCCGAGATGCAGGCCCGCTACGACGCAGGCAAGGCCGATTTTGCCGTCGTGCGCATGGATATCAGCCGGCGCCAGGGCATCCCGCTCTACCGAGACCAGCTTGTCTGGTGTGCAAGGTCGCCTGACGTCTGGCGGTCGTCTGCCGCGTTGCCGCTGTTGGCATTGCCCGGATCCTGCACCGTCCGACTGGCAGCGGAACGCGCGCTCGATGGCAGCAATACCGCCTGGCGCCTCGCCTTCACCGGCGGTTCGGTGACTGCGTTGCAATCGGCCGCCAGCGCGGGCTTGGGAGTGGCGGCGATCGGGCAGAGCCAGGTACCGGCCGATTGCGTGATACTGAACCGGTCGCATGGATTGCCGGATTTGCCAGCCAGCCGGATTACGCTCCTGACACGGTTGAGCAACCCGCTGAGAGGCGCAATCGCTGCCGCATTCGCAACGGACGCGAGCGATCGGCGGCGTGAATGACAATGCTGCAATTGAGTTTGATGAAGCGGAGGCGCAAGCACCTTGTTGCCGTATCCGTGATTGCCGGCCTATTTCTGATCCCGAGTTCTTCCGAGCCTCGCGATGAAGTTGTCAGTCCTTGACCCGTTCGCCGGGATAGGCGCCCCAGACAACCGACTGGGCAAGCCAGCCGGTGTGGCCGTCGAACGTCATTTCGCACCACTGGCCGTCGCAGGATTTGATCGTACCCATGACGCCAGGTTCAATCATCGCGACCACTCTTGCGTCCTTGTCGGGACTGTTGAGAAGGTCGATCTGGGCGCCCTTGCCGCGCTGCCATGGTGCGACGATTGCCGTGCGTCGGCCGGAAAGCAGCGACTGGTTGATCCAGCCTTCCGAACCATCGGCATCGCGCACGCGGCGCCATGTGTCGAATTCCTGGATGATCTCCATCGGCAGGCCGGCCTTCATATACATCCAGTCGACCGAGTAGTTGGCCCCGGGACCGACGCGCGAGTTGACGCGGCCGGATTTCAGGCTGACGAAGCGCGGCAGCGGCAGGCCGCTCGGACCAAGCGTGACGACGCCCTGGGCAGGTGCTGCGGCACTCTGCGCGCCCGCAAGCGGAGAATAAAGCAGAGCGCCGAGAAATGCTGCGCTGAGGGTCAGGCGAAGCGACGCGAAACCAGACACTTTCATTCCTTTCGGCGCTTGCCCATCGGCCTCGGCGCCCCTTTTTCTTTGTCTTCGGCGGCACCGCTTGTTACAGGGAGTAATCGGCACCGCGACCGGCTTTCAGTTTCGCCGGTCTTGGTTAAAGAGGTCTCAACGAGATCGGGTTAGAAGCAATTCCAGCAAAAGTGTGAAGCGGTTTTGCGTTCGGAATTGCGGCAAGTACTCGAGAGGGAAACAATGGCAGGCAAAAAGAAGCCTCTCGTCGTCATCACGCGAAAGCTGCCCGACCCCGTCGAGACCCGCATGCGCGAGTTGTTCGACGCAAGGCTGAATGTCGAGGACCGGCCGATGACGCAGCCGGAACTGGTCGCGGCGGTCAAGGAGGCCGACGTGCTGGTGCCGACGGTAACCGACCAGATCGACGCCGCACTGATCGCCCAGGCCGGCGACAACCTCAAACTGATCGCGAATTTTGGCAATGGCGTCGACAAGATCGATGTCGCGGCCGCGGCCAAGAGGGGCATCACCGTCACCAACACGCCGAATGTCCTGACCGAGGACACCGCCGACATGACCATGGCGCTGATGCTGGCGGTGCCGCGGCGGCTGGCGGAAGGCGCCAATGTGCTCACCGGTGACAAGAAATGGGCCGGCTGGTCGCCGACCTGGATGCTGGGCCGGCGCATCTGGGGCAAGCGGCTCGGCATTGTCGGCATGGGCCGCATCGGCACCGCCGTCGCCAGGCGGGCCAAGGCCTTCGGACTGTCGATCCATTATCACAATCGCCACCGCGTGCTGCCGGCCGTGGAAGACGGGTTGGAGGCGACCTATTGGGAAAGCCTCGACCAGATGCTGGCCCGCATGGATATCATCTCGGTCAACTGTCCCTCGACGCCGGCAACCTTCCATCTGCTTTCGGCGCGGCGGCTGGCGCTGCTGCAGCCGACTGCCTATGTCGTCAACACCGCACGTGGCGACATCATCGACGAGGAAGCGCTGGTCAAGCTGATCCAGGACGGCAAGATCGCCGGCGCCGGGCTCGATGTCTACGAGCATGAGCCGGCCTTGAACAGCAAGCTGCTGAAGCTCGCCGCCAAGAACAAGGTCGTGCTTTTGCCGCATATGGGCTCGGCGACGCTCGAGGGCCGCATCGACATGGGTGAAAAGGTCATCATCAATATCCGCGCCTTCGTTGACGGCCACCGCCCACCAGACCGCGTGCTGCCGCTCAGGACCTGACGCTGTCGCGGCCCACAAACCGTAAGATAAACCTTACGGGATAGCTTTGCGCATGGTGATCGAGGTCGGCCTGGCATAGCCCTCGTGCGCCGTCCGTTCAGTTTCGCGAAAGCCGAGGCGAGCAAAGGCCGCATGATTCCCGGTCAGCTCGATCCGCGTCTGAAGCTCGATTGCCGCCTTGCCGCGGCTGCGGGCAAGGTCTTCGACCGCCTGCATCAGCCGCCGGCCAATGCCTTGTCCCTGGCAGTCCGGCGCGACCGCGAGCTTGCCGACATAGAACTCTGTCACCTTTTCAAGGGCAAAGACGCAGCCGACGATCCGATCGCCCTTGAGCGCCACGAAGCCGGTCTCCCACCGCGCCTTGTCCCGCAGAGTGTCGGTGGTCAAAAGGTGGGCCGAGGAGGGCGGGTCGATGACGCCGTCCATCGAGGCGAAAGCGCGCATGATCAATGCGAGCACATCGTCCCAGCGGTCGAAATCGGTCGGGATCCGCGTGATGGAGGCAGCTTCGATCCGGTCCAAGAATTCAGCTTCTCTTGTAGCGGATGGTGTCGAAGCGCGCCGCCAGCCCGTCATAGAGCAGCAGCCGGCCGACCAGCGGTTCGCCGACGCCGGTGATCAGCTTGATCGCCTCCATGGCCTGCAGCGTGCCGACGACGCCGGTCAGCGCGCCAAGCACGCCGGCTTCGGCGCAGGACGGCACCAGGCCCGGCGGCGGCGCCTCGGGAAACAGATCGCGATAGCCTGGATTGGGTTTGCCGTCCTTGCCGTCTTCGAATGGCTTCAGCACCGTTACCGAACCATCGAAGCGTCCGACGGCGGCATGCACCAGCGGCTTGCCTTCGCTCGCGCAGGCATCGGCCACGGCATAGCGCGTTTCGAAATTGTCGGAACCGTCGACGACGATGTCATAGCGGGCGACGAGGGCGGGCGCATTGTCCGTGGTCAGCCGGATTGCGTGCGCTTCAACAATTGTGTTGGGATTGATGCGAACGATTGCCGCCTTGGCGCTATCGGTTTTCAGCAGGCCGACAGTGTCGGTACCGTGAATGACCTGGCGCTGCAGATTGGACAGCGAAACGGTGTCGTCATCGACCACGCCTAGTGTGCCGACGCCGGCGGCGGCGAGATATTCAAGCACCGGCGCGCCCAGCCCGCCAGCGCCGATGACCAGCACCCGGGCCTGTTTCAGCCTTTGCTGGCCGGCTCCGCCGATCTCCGGCAGCACGATGTGGCGGGCATAGCGTTCGATCTCGTCTGCGGTCAGGGCGGCAGTGGTCATTGCCTGATCATACAGGGACTGAAAAACCTTGTCAGTGGTCTTCGGTTGGCCCAACCGTCCCATGGTCGACAGTCAGGAATTGCGCGCGTCCCTGGAGACTGGAAAACAGCGCAGCATCGGTTCCTGTCATGAACGCCTGGCAGTTCAGTTCCTCCAGGATGGAAAACAGCGCCGTGCGGCGCCGGCTGTCGAGATGCGCGGCGATCTCGTCGAGCAGCAGGATCGGCGTCATGCCCGACATTTCGCCGGTCAGCCTTGCATGCGACAGCACGATGCCGACCAGCAGCGCCTTTTGCTCGCCTGTCGAGCAAAGCTCGGCCGGCATCGCCTTGGGGCGGTGCCGAACCATCAGGTCCGAACGATGCGGGCCCTCGAGCGTGCGCCCGGCAGCGCGATCGCGGTCACGACCCTCGACAAGGGTTCGGCGGAAGCGCTCCTCGACATCGACTGCCGGCGCGGTCGCAATTTCGGCTTCCAGGTCTCCCGAAAGGCCAATATCGGCCTGCGGAAATGGCCCCGTGTCGGGCAGCCTGTCGATCATGGCGGTCAGAAGGCGCACCATCTCGGCTCGCGCGGCGGCGATCGCCACACCGGTTTCGGCCATCTGCGTCTCGATTGCGTCGAACCAGCGGTCGTCTCGAGAGCCTTCAGTAAGCAAGCGGTTACGGCCACGCATCGCCTTCTCGTAATCGATCGCACGTTGCCCGTGGCCGGGATCGATCGCCAGCACCAGCCGGTCGAGAAAGCGCCGGCGATCCGCGGCCGGCCCGGTGAACAACGCGTCCATGGCCGGCGTCAGCCACACCACGCGCAGCCATTCCAGCATGTCCTCGGCCGAACGCGCCGGAGCTCCGTTGATGCGCACCCGCCTGCCGCCTTCGCCGGCGGTGTCGCCGCCGGAAATGCCTGTTCCGATCTCGACTTGGCCGTCAGGTCCGTCGAGCCGGGCATGCAATGCAAAGCCGCCGTCGCCGCCCTCGCGTGCGACATCCGCGTAAGGGGCGCGGCGCAAGCCACGCCCCGGTGTCAAAAAGGAGATCGCTTCGAGGAGATTGGTCTTGCCGGCGCCGTTGTCGCCGGAAAAAACCACGGCACCTGGCGCCAGATCGATCGTCAGCGCCGCATAGTTGCGGAAATTAGTAAGTGTTAGCTTACTTATATGGTTCTGTCCCGGCAACCGCTATCCGCCTATAGAGCGCTCCATCGTTTCACGGAAACGCAGGACCGCTCTATCTCTTTGTTTTGACGCAACTCCGTACGGAAAACCGCTTCACACTTTTCCTGGAATTGCTCTAGGAGTTGCCGTAAATATCGCGCTTGCCGCCGGTCCACAACAGGACCGAAGTGCTGACACCGTGCCGCTACACCCGCATCGGCATCAGCACATAGAGTGCGGTCTCGTCGGCCATGTCGTGGATCAGCGTCGGCGAACCGGCGTCGGCCAGCATGAACTTGGCTTCCGTGCCGGTCAGTTGCGCGGCAACGTCGAGCAGGTACTTGGCGTTGAAGCCGATCTCGATCGGATCGGATGAATAGTCGGCGGACAGCTCTTCGGTGGCGCTGCCTGAATCGGGATTGTTGACCGCAAGCGTCACCTGACCCTCGCTGATCGACAGCTTCACCGCGCGGCCGCGTTCGGAAGAGATGGTCGAGACGCGATCGACGGCGGCGGCAAAACTCTGGCGGTCGATGATGAGCTTCTTGTCGTTGCCGGTCGGAATGACCCGCTGATAGTCGGGGAAGGTGCCGTCGATCAGCTTCGAGGTCAAAACCACGCTGCCGATGGTGAAGCGGATTTTGGTGTCCGACAGTTCGGTGGTGACCGCGACATCCGGATCGTCGACGAGCTTCTGCAGCTCGCTCACCGTCTTGCGCGGAATGATGATGCCCGGCATGCCTTCGGAACCCGCTGGCGCATCGATCTCGGCGCGCGCCAGGCGGTGGCCGTCGGTCGCCACCGAGCGCAGCTTCAGCTTGCCGCCGACCTCATGCGTGTGCAGGTAGATGCCGTTCAGGTAATAGCGCGTCTCCTCGGTGGAGATGGCGAATTGGGTCTTCTCGATCAGGCCTTTCAGGGCAACCGAGTCGAGACGGAAGATATGCGAGAAGGATCCGGCCGAGAGCTCCGGGAAGTCGGATTGCGGCAGACACTGAAGGCGGAAGCTCGAGCGGCCAGACGTCACCGTCATGGCGTTGCCGTCCTCGTCCGTCTTCAGCATCACCTCGGCGCCATCGGCAAGCTTGCGCACGATGTCGTAGAGCAGATGTGCCGGGACTGTCGTCGCCCCGCCGCGCTCCACCTTGGCGGGCGTCGCTTCGGTCACCTCGAGGTCGAGATCGGTCGCCTTCATTTCAAGGCTGGCGCCTTCGGCGCTGAGCAGCACGTTGGACAGGATCGGTATGGTGTTTCGCCGCTCGACCACACGATGGACGTGGTTGAGCGACTTCAGGAGATTTGACCGTTCCAGGATAACACGCATGACGAAACAGGCTCGCTTGAATGAATGACGGGTCACCAGTGGGCGGCGTCCCGCGAAAGGTCTGAACAGGCTCAGAATCTGCGTAAACTGACAGGAAAAAACCAGCAAACGCAAGCCCGCGCCACCGGTTCAGGCCGGCTAGGCGGGCTTTCTGGGGATAACGCGCCCGAAGTCCGCTAGCCAGTGTCGTAAAACCGAAATCCAGATCGCTCCCAGGCGGCGCCACGAGCCCGATCCAGGCCCAGCGCCGCACTGGCAAGCCATTGAATTCCGGTATTGTTCCGGCTCTGCCATCCCCGGAGGATCAGGCCTGGTCGTTGATCAACCGCCTCAGAAGCTCAAGTTCCTGCGCCAGCGTGTTGTCGTTGCCGGAAAGGTCCTCGATCTTGCGCACGGCATGCAGCACCGTGGTGTGATCGCGGCCGCCGAAACGCCGTCCGATCTCAGGCAGCGAGCGCGGCGTCATCACCTTCGACAGGTACATGGCGACCTGCCGCGGCTTGACGATGGTGCGCGTGCGCCGGTTGGACAGCAATTCGGTCTTCGACACATTGTAGTGACGCGCCACGATGCGCTGGATGTCCTCAATACGGACACGCTTCGGCTCGCCGGTGCGATAGATGTGGCCGAGGATTTCGTCGATCCGGTCGATGGTGATCTGCGGCTCGAAGGATTGACGGAACAAAAGCTGATTGAAGGCGCCTTCCAGCTCGCGTCCGCTGCCGGTCACGGTGCGGGCGACGTGATTGAGGATCTCCTCCGAAATGTCGAGCGACGCGTCGTCGCTCCTGGCCGTGGCAAGGCGCAATTTGAGCATGCCGAGGCGCATGGCGAAATCGGGCGCCGACATTTCAAGCGCGACACCGCCATTGAGGCGCGAACGGACCCGCGGTTCGAGCGATTCCAGTTCCGATGGCGGCCGGTCGGCGGCGACGACGACCTGCTTGGCGCTGTCGAGCAGCATGTTGATGAGGTGGCAGAATTCGTGCTGGATCGACTTGCCCTGCAGAAACTGCATGTCGTCGATGATGAGCAGGTCGATGTCGCGCAGCTGTTCCTTGAGCGTCAGCGCGTTGTTGTCGCGGATCGCGGTGGCAAAGCGCCACATGAAATACTCGGCCGTGAGATAGACGACGCGCGACTTGGGGTTCTGCTTCAGCGATTCCGCGGCGATGGCCTGCAGCAAATGTGTCTTGCCGAGCCCGACGGTTGCGTGAAGGAAAAGCGGATTGAAGCGCACCGCGCTCGATTGCGATTCCGCCACTGCCTTGGCGGCGGCGAAGGCCACCCGGTTCGACGGTCCCTCGATGAAGGAGCCGAACGTGTAGCGCGGATCGAGCGGTGATCCCAAAACGTTGTGGCGGAATTCGCTCTCGATCGGTGTGCCCGGACGCGGAGCCGGTGCGCGCTCCACCCGGCTGGGGCTGACTGTGCCGGCGGCAAGCGCCGTCTGCGTCTGCCGTGTCACCTTGCTGCGTGCTGGCGTTACCTCTGGCTCGGCCTGGCTGCGTCCCTGACGGGTTGCCGTGCGCACGACGATGTCGATCTTGAGGAGATCGGGATCCTCCTGCTTCCACAACTCGGAGATGAGGTCGAGATAGTGGCCGTTGATCCATGAGCGCAGGAAGGCAGTAGGCACCGAGATGCGGACGATGCCCTTGGAAGCCTCGGCGACCTTCATGCGGCCAAACCAGCTCGAATAGACTTCGGTTCCCAGGCGCGCCTTCAACTGGGCTTTGACCCGGTCGAATTTCTGTTCCGCGTCGCTAGACACCGCCATGTCGTTTGCTCCGATCAAAGTTCCAGGAAATGGGAGGTCGCCCGTAAGCTCCCTTTCGATGCCGCTCTGCATGATCTTTTCCTTGTTCTTCCGTACCTGTTTCCACCGGGGATGCGCCTCCTGCATCCGGTTCCGGCGACCTAAGTCTTTGCTACGATGTCCGCTGCCGCCGCCGGCAGATGAACGTCGCCCATTATCTGCGGGAACCGGTGCCGGCCCATGGAAGCCAGTCCGCGTTGGGTATGTCAGGGCAATACAACACCGTCCGGCGAAAGGAGCGCCGGCGCGCCGTCTACCTGCCATGTCTAGTTACGCCAGTCCCCTACCGTATCGAAAAAGACAAACCAAACCCGTCCGCGGACTTGATCCGCGTTGCAAATCCCGCCAATTTAAGCTGGCCGATTCAGGCTTGGGTTAAGAGCCAGAGCCCGTCCCTTTCGATAGATCGACACTACCGAAATCGCTGTGGATAGGGCAAGGCCACGTCTAACGGATTTTTAAGGAATCTGGTTACTGGAGGCGGGTTCGAGTGGCGTGCCGTGACGGCACATTTTAACAAAGCCATTGTGATTCAAACCCTTTTCCGGCGAATATGAAAAACCGGACGCTGAGAGAAATATTCTGAAATAATTCGCTTGACAGCGACTTGTCCCCGATCGGGTCGGCCCGGTGTGGACAAGCTGTGGATCACCATCAGTAAGTGTCTGAAAATTATAAGCTATTTCTGACAGTTAAGAATCATTAAGCTGGCCCTTTTCAAGCATGCCGATCAACAGCAGGCATGCATATGCCGGCAAACTATTCCCAATTGTGAAATCCGCCTAAGACGCCGTTTCCGGACATTCTTTTTAAGTGCTTGCCGGCAAACGAAAAAACCCGGCACAAACGGCCGGGTTCGAAGAACGTCAGTCTAGGCAAGTAATGTCAGGCCGACAGTACCTTGACCCGCTGAGCCAGTCGCGACACCTTGCGGGACGCCGTGTTCTTGTGAATCACGCCCTTGGTCGCGGCGCGCATCAATTCCGGCTCCGCGATCTTGAAGGCAGCCTGTGCGGCAGCCTTGTCGCCGGAGGCAAGCGCCTCTTCGACCTGGCGGATATAGGTGCGGACGCGCGAGCGGCGGTTCTTGTTGATCGCTGCGCGGCGGACGATCTTGCGCGTTGCCTTTTTGGCCGAGGATGTATTGGCCATGATGCCTCTCTTCTGATCTGGTCGGCGCATGCGGAATGCCGCAGGGCGCAAAAAACAAACGGGCAGCCACGGGGCCGCCTCGGTTGGTGCGGCTTATAGTTCAGCTTTTCCGGCGCGTCAACGCTGCCCGGTCTTCTTTTTGGCGGCCAACAGCCATCTTCTTCGCGGCCAAGGGATTGGCGTCAGCGGTTGGTGAAATTCGGCTTCCGCTTCTCGGCAAAGGCCGCCATGCCTTCCTTCTGATCGTCCAGTGCAAACAGCGAGTGAAACAGCCGGCGCTCGAACCGCAATCCCTCGGCAAGCGTCGTCTCGAAGGCGCGGTTGACAGCCTCCTTCGCCATCATCACCGATGGTAGTGAGAAAGCGGCGATCTTGGCTGCGGCCTTCAGCGCCTCCTCGACAAGCTCGCCGGCAGGCACGACCCGCGACACCAGACCAGAACGCTCGGCCTCGGCGGCATCCATCATCCGCCCGGTCAGGCACATGTCCATCGCTTTCGACTTGCCGACGAAGCGGGTCAGCCTTTGTGACCCGCCCATGCCTGGAATGACGCCGAGGCTGATCTCGGGCTGGCCGAATTTGGCCGTGTCGGCGGCGATAATGAAATCGCACATCATCGCCAGCTCGCAGCCGCCGCCGAGTGCATAGCCCGCCACCGCCGCGATAATAGGCTTTCGCGCCCGCGTCAGTTCCTCCCAGCCGACGAAGAAGTCTTGAGCGTAGGCGTCCGCGTAGGAGATGGACTGCATCTCCTTGATATCGGCGCCGGCGGCGAAAGCCTTTTCGGAACCCGTGATGACCATGGCGCCGATATCTGGATCGGCGCTGAACCCGTTCACGGCTGCCACCACTTCGGTCAGAATCTGCGAATTCAGCGCGTTGAGCGCCTGCGGCCTGTTCAGCGTGATCAGCCCAACCTTGCCGTGCGTCTCGGTGATGATCGTCTCATAGGCCATGGCTGCTTCTCCTTGCTCACGCTCGTCTAGAGCGGTTCATCGTTTCACGGAAACGCAGAACCGCTCCCATCTCCTTGTCTCGACGCAATTCTCGACGGAAAACCGTTTCACACTTTTCCTGGAATTGCTCAAACTCACCGCTGACATGTCCGGCAATAAAAGGTCGATCGGCCGCTCTGCACGATCCGTTCGATGTGGCCGCCGCAGCCGGGCTTGGAGCAGGCCTCGCCTTCGCGGTCGTAGACGGCGAAGGCGTGCTGGAAATAGCCCAGCGACCCATCGGTCTGCATATAGTCCCGCAGTGAGGAGCCGCCGGCTGCGATCGCATCCGATATCACCGAACGAATGGCTTGCGCGAGGTGTTCGCTTTGGGCTTGGGCTTTCTTTCCGGGCCTGGCGATCGTGCCCGCCTCGCGCAGCGGCGACAGGCCGGCACGCCACAACGCCTCCGACACATAGATGTTGCCGAGCCCGGCGATCAGCCTCTGGTCGAGAAGCGCTGCCTTCAGTGGTGATCGCCGCCCCTTCATCAATGAGGCGAGCAGCGCACCGTCCAATGTGTTGCCCGTAGGCTCGACGCCAAGTCCAGCCAGCATCGGGTGAACGTCCGGCAGTCCCTCCGCAAACAACATGAAGCCGAAGCGGCGCGGATCATTGAAGATCACGCGGGACCGGGCACCGGTTGGAGACTCGACATGGAAGACGACGTGGTCGTGATTGGAGCTTTTCGAGCGGTCGTGCCGGAAGATGCCGGGCATGTCGCTGCCATCGGCCGTCTCGACGCGGAATGAGCCCGACATGCCGAGATGGCAGATCAGCACGGGCCCGCCTTCCAGGTCCATCGTCAGATACTTGGCCCGGCGGCCGAGTGCCGTGATCGTCTTGCCGGTCAGCCGCTGCGCGAATTTCTCGGGAAATGGAAAGCGCAGATCCGGTCGGCGCGCCTCGACGCGGGCGATGGTGGCGCCTTCCAGAACCGGCTGAAGTCCGCGCCGGACGGTTTCGACTTCCGGCAATTCAGGCATGACCGCCGATCGCCGTATAGAAAGAAGTGCCGTAGCGTCCGGGCGCCAGCCCGAGATGCTCGGCCAGGGTCTCGCCAATGTCGGCGAATGTCGTTCTCAGTCCGATGTCGCCGCCCTTGAGACCCGGTCCAGTGCCGATCACCGGAATGCGCTCGCGCGTGTGATCGGTCCCGCCCCAGGTCGGGTCGTTGCCGTGGTCGGCCGTCAGGATGAGAAGATCGCCCTGCCGCAGCCTCGCAAATGCTTCCGGCAGCCGCAGGTCGAAGGCCTCGAGCGCGGCAGCATAGCCTGCGACATCGCGGCGGTGACCGAATTCGGTGTCGAAGTCGACGAAATTGGCGAAGACGAGGTCACCGTCGCCGGCATCATCGATCGCACCCAGCGCCTCGTCGAACATCGCCATGTTGCCTGCCGCCTTGCGCACTTGCGAAATTCCGCGATGGGCGAAGATGTCGCCGATCTTGCCGACGGCGATGACACGGCTGCCACGCGCCGTCAGCCGGTCGAGCAGGGTCGGTTCCGGCGGAGGCACGGCGTAGTCATGACGGTTGTATGTCCGCTCGAAAGTGGCGGTGGTTTCGCCGACGAACGGCCGCGCGATCACCCGTCCAATCCTCAGCGGGTCAACCAGCCTGCGCACCACCTGGCAGAATTCATAAAGCCGGTCGAGGCCGAAATGGACTTCATGCGCGGCGATTTGCAGGACCGAGTCGACCGACGTGTAGCAGATCGGCTTGCCGGTCCGGATGTGCTCCTCACCGAAGCGCTCGATGATCTCGGTGCCCGGCGCATGGCAATTGCCGAGAATGCCCGGCACCTTGCCTTCACGGATGATCGCCTCGGTCAGTTCGGCCGGAAAGGCCGGAACCGTATCCGGGAAATAGCCCCAGTCGAGGCGCACCGGCAGGCCGGCGATTTCCCAATGGCCGGATGGCGTATCCTTGCCGCTCGAAACCTCCTGTGCGGCGCCGTGAAAGGCAGTTGGGAGCATATCCGCCCCGCTGTTGGCAAATCCCAGTCCCGTCGCGGTTTCGGCAGCCTTGCCAAGCCCGAGTGAGGCCATATGAGGGACAAACAGCGGTCCACTACGAGACCCTTCGCGATCCGCACGGCCCTCCGCACAGGCCTCTGCGATGTGCGCGAATGTGTTGGCGCCGGCGTCACCGTAGCGGTCGGCGTCGGCCGCGCCGCCGATGCCGAAGGAATCCAGGACGAAGAGGAAAGCGCGCGCCATCAAGTTGTTGCCAGTTTGACCGACCAGACATAGGGTTCCGCGACTTCATTGGCAATTCGGAAACCAAACGGCAACGGGCAGGCGTGACAATCAGTGCATATCGCCCAAAAGTGCGCAGCGGTTTTGGGGGCAACGACTTGCCCAAAGCAAGCAGTGCGTCGCCCAAAAGT
This sequence comes from Mesorhizobium sp. M1342, assembly GCF_040317955.1. Lineage (NCBI taxonomy): Bacteria > Pseudomonadati > Pseudomonadota > Alphaproteobacteria > Hyphomicrobiales > Phyllobacteriaceae > Mesorhizobium > Mesorhizobium sp. M1342. The sequence goes on from NZ_JAMYLI010000028.1 coordinate 61,424, forward strand.
GCGCAGCGGTTTGGGAATGACGATCTGAGCATCGATCCGGGAAAACAGACGGCGGTTCTGTCATGAGGGTTGCGTTAAAGACATATGCCGCTCTGTTGCTGGGGCCGGGCGCGCTCGTCGGGCTCTGGTCCAACCCGGCGCATGCCGACTGGCGCGATGATATCGGCACGTTTCGCATAGGCATCGTTGCCGAGCCAGGTGCCGGCAACGCCGTTCCGGGGCTGGCTGTGTTGACCGACGCCTACACCAAAGCATTGGGCATGAAGGTCGAGTTTGTCGTTGCCCGCAATTATGCCGCGCTGATCGAGGCGCAGGCCGATTCCCGCATCGAATATGCGATCTATTCGGCCACCGCCTATGCAACGGCCTCGCAGCGCTGCTTATGTATCGAACCGCTTGTCGCTCCGGTCGATTCAGACGGCGCGATCGGCATCCGCTCCGTTCTGCTGACGCGGGACGGCAAGCTGCCCGACCTTGCGGCGATGGACCGCCATCGTATCGCCATGGCGCCTTCGGACAGCGTCGGCGGTTCTCTCCTGCCATTGGCGGCGTTGGCCGCGGAAGGCCGCAAGATCGCGGAAGATGCACCGTTTCTGGCCCGTGCCGATTCGGCCGCGGCGGCCGAGACGATGCTGGTCGACGGCAAGGCTGATGGCCTGTTTGGCTGGGTGACGGCCGCTGCCGACGGCCCGCGAGAACCGTCGGGCACGCAGGCCAGGTTGGAGGCGGCAGGGCTCTCGGTGACGGCGCTTCGTGTCGTGTGGACGTCGGGTCTGCTGAGATACGGCCCGCACGCGGTCCGCAGCGATCTCGACCCGGAAGCCAAGCGTCGACTTGCCGTGTTCCTCACCAACCTCAAGTCGACGACGCCCGATATCTACGCCCTCCTGGAATCGGGACATTCCGGCGGCTTCGCTCGCGTGGCGCCAAAAGACTACGAGATGGCCGCTGCTATCGTGCGCTTCGTTTCGGACCGTGAGCCGCAGCAGTAGCGGCCCTGCGCAGGGCCTAGCTGGTTCTGTTCAACAGTCGCTGCAAGGGATCGTCACGCTTCTGCGGGGGCGCAGATAATAGGTTTCGCCCATGGTTATGTTGCTGAAAGCCGAGGTCAGTCCAAGCTTCTGTTGACTGCTCGCGCTCCACGCGATGGCTGGCGTATAGCCGAGGTTGCTTTCGACGCGAATGAGAAACGTGTTGGCGACTCTGAGCGACGTCGGGATCGTTGTCTCGGTGGTGGCGCCGGCGCCACGGCTGGCGACGCCGGCGACCAATTTGCGTGACCAAACCACCAGTGCCCTCGTCGCATCGGGCGTAACCTGTATCGCCGTGATGGTGATGCTAGGGGGCGAGCGGTTGTAGGGCTGAAGGGTGACGCTGCCGATCTGCATGATGGCGTCGACATCCGCCTTGAGGACGCTTGTCTGCTGGGTGACGAGATCGGCCACCATGCTGCCGATACGGCTGACCTTCTTGCTGGTCTCGATGGCTTGCGACGCTTCCATTGTGAGGAAATACATGATCAGCAGAATTGGCATGATCAACGCGAATTCAACCGCCGCGATGCCACGGCGATCGGACCAGAATCGACTTGCTTTCCGCCAAACTCCCGTAATCATAAGATGTGCCCCCGCACGCATCATGCCCTTGCCCTTTTCTTATACTGCTCGTGCATTCCGCTCAGTTGTCGAACGGCTCGTTCTGCCAGGTCACCGATGCGAAATGCAGGGTCTTGTTGCCGCCCATCGACTGCGCCAGCAGATCGGTCATAACAGGCCACTTGTAGAAGACCCGAAGCATGTTCCTCGACTCCGCCGCACCCGCTGTCACTGAGAACGATTGGGTTGCGGTGCCTTTCGTCAGTACGACATCGCCGTTCTGGATCTTGAAGCCAGCCGTGGCCGCATCGGCGAACGACGTATATTGGCGAAGATCCACCAGCAGTTGATTGGGACAATCCTGGGAAACGATGATCTGCAGTTTCGTGCAGATCATGTCCCTCAAATTGGTTCCGGCAACGTCAGCCGCCCTCAACTGGCCGGTGCGCAGCTTGCGCGCCACATCGTCGGTGACGTTGGCCATCACCTCCTGGCCGGCAAACGAGATGCAGCTTTCCAGAATGGCAAAGACAAGCAGCGCGAAGGGGACTGAAAGGATCGCGAATTCGATTGCCGTGGCGCCGTGCCGGTCACGAAGGAAGCGGGCGAAAAACCTTCGGCGTCCCGCTCTGTGGTCGCCTGCGCAGCCGAATTCCGTGCTCATGTCCAATCCTGCCGATCTCTATGCGGTCTCGGAAGGAGCATTAGCGCAAACCGATTGAGGTCCGGTTTGGATGATCGTTAAAGTCGGCGCAGGCCTCTTAACCAGCCAATAACCGGAACGGCAGTCGGCAACGCCACCTATCGGCTGACGCTCATCTCCGCTTCCGAAGACTTCTCCGCTTCGCTCTTGTACGAGCTTTCGCAATAGGGTGTGCACGACATCGTCTGGATTTCGGCGCGCCGATAGATGCGCACGGACGAGGCGGCTTGCCGCACCACGGTAACCTGCTCGTCGACGATGGGGCTGCCGTCCGTATCGAGCACAACCAGATTGGTGACCCCAAAGCCTTTGCCGGTGAGCACGATCGTTGAAGCGTCCTGCACCGAAGCGTCGGCGATTGCCGGGTTGCCGACCACGATGGTGTCGGCGGGACGCGACAGTTTGACGATCTTGGCCTGGTTCATCGTGACCTCGATGCCGGCGCCGGCCATGGCGGGCGCGACGAAGCTCGAGACGGCAAGAAGCGCGGCAATCAGGATTGACGATCTCGGCTGGGCCATTGAGGCGCTCCACGCAGGCGGACTGATCAACGGAACATGAACGAGATTGGTGAACCAACGGTTAAGCATGCGGTGTCGCCAATGATGCGATGGCAGACAAGGACGCCCGCCGGGCGCTGTCCGGAAGTCCACAAACCCGGGGCGAGAAGGCTCAGTGGTATATTAGCCCCAGGTTAACCACGCAATATGTTCGAACCGGGAAAGGAATCGGTAAGGCTGTTTCTTAAGCCGATCGAAAGAGCTTCTCCCTAGATTGGCAGCATCCGATCAACCATCACAGAAGTTGACGGAAGTGCTGTAACACGTGGAGTAGGAGCTCTCGAATGTCTAATCTCATCGCACGTTTTGTGAAGGACGAATCCGGCGCGACCGCTATCGAATATGGTCTGATCGCCGCTCTCATCGCGCTCGCCATCATCACTGGCGCCGGCACGCTCGGCAATGCGCTCAATGCTAAGTTCACCAACATCGGAACCACCTTGAACGGCACGCCGAGCGGCAGCTGATCGGCCTTATCGCCGAGCATTTGGATTGCGTTCTGGAAAAGGGCCGCCACGTGGTGGCCCTTTTTCTATGCCGCCGCCAGTATAGGTCGTCTTTTCGTTCCTGGCCTCATCAATCGTTAATCGAACATACTTAGATTGAGCCCCGTGAAATCGGACAATAGGCATAGCGCCGATGCTTGAAGCCCTGATCTTCGTCGTCTTTCCGTTCTGCATGCTGTTTGCCGCGATCTCCGACATGCTGTCGATGACGATCGCCAATCGCGTGCCGGTGCTGCTCGTCGTCGTTTTCGCGCTGGTCGCGCCGCTGACGGGTATGGACTGGGCGGTCTATGGCGGACATTTCGCCGCCGGCGCCCTGGTCCTGGCTGTGACGTTCGGCCTGTTTGCAATGGGCGGCATGGGCGGCGGCGACGCCAAGCTTCTGGCCGCCAGCGCGATGTGGATGGGCCTCAATATCAATCTCGTCGAATATTTTGTCGCCTCGACAATCATCGGCGGCCTGCTGACGCTCGCCATCATCCTCTACCGGAAGTCGCTGCTTGCGGCCGTTACCGGCCAAAATCCGTTTCTGCGCCATTTCGCCGACGAGGCAAAAGGTGTCCCCTATGGCGTCGCGCTCGGCCTTGGCGGGTTGCTGACCTATCCGGATTCGCCTTTGATGGTATGGGCGCTTGCCAGGCTGGCGGCTTGAGCACGATCTTATTTTTATTGTCTGTCAGCATTGCCGAAACCCCGTTCTCAACAGGGCCGGCCCGGCCATTTTGGCCGTCCAGACCACATTCCGGCTAATTTATGTAAACCTTAAATTAATCACGATCGTAAGCATTACATTAACCTTGTTTTGACGATTGCCGCTGCAAAGTCCGGCTTGGCTACGTGGTTTGCCAGGGCAAGGGTTCGGACAAATGCCAGCATCGCGATTGATAATTCTGAGCGTGGCGGTGGCTGCGGCGGGTGGCGCTGGCTATGTCGCGAAGAACATGGTGGCACCGCCGCCCCAGGTCGTCGTCGATTCCGGTCCCCAGGCCCCGGCAGTGGCACTCCAGGATGTGCTTGTGCTTTCAGGCGACGTTCCGATGGGCAGCCCGATCCAAAACAACATCGCCTGGCAATCCTGGCCCGCCGACGGCGTCAACGCGAATTTCATCACCCGCACCGCCGAGCCCGAGGCACTGGACAAGCTGAAGAGTTCCGTTGCCCGTGTGGCGATGTATGCCGGAGAACCGCTGCGGCGGTCCAAGCTGATCGGCGAGGGGCAGAGCTTCATGTCGTCGATCCTGCCTTCCGGCATGCGGGCGGTCGCCACGGCCATCTCGGCCGATACGTCGGCCGGCGGCTTCATTCTTCCCAACGATTTCGTCGACGTCATCATGACCCGCAGGGCCGATGCCGCCAGCGGCGCCGCCGGCTTCAACACCGAGACCATCCTCAAGAACATCCGCGTCCTGGCCATCGACCAGACCATTCAGGAGGACGAGGAAGGCAAGAAGACCAGGGTAGGTCAGACTGCAACGCTGGAACTGACGCCCAAGCAGGCGGAGATCATCACCGTCGCCCAACAGATGGCGGATCGCCTGACCCTGGCGCTGCGGGCAGTCGCGGACACGCAGGAAAAGAATCTGGGTGAGGCCGACTATCTCGTTTCCGGCAATGGCCGCAGGGGAACGGTGAGGCTGATCAAGTCGGGCGAAGTTTCCGAAGTGGGAGCAAGGAAATGAGGCTAAGCGGTAAACTGCCGGCAATTGTAGCCGCGGCGTTCGGCCTGCTGCTCGTCGGATCGAATTTGCAAGGCAGCGTCGTCGAGGCAAAGAACGCGCAGGTCACGGCATCGACGGCCACCCAGCGCGTCAAGCTCGGCCTCAACAAGTCTGTGGTCATCGACCTGCCGAGCGATGCCTACGACATTCTCGTTGCCAACCCGGCAGTTGCCGATGCGGTGACCCGCACCGCGCGGCGCATCTATCTGTTCGGCAAGGCGGTCGGCGAGACGAACATTTTTGTCTTCGGCCCGAATGGCGAGCAGATCGTCAGCCTGGACCTGGCTGTCGAACGCGATGTTGCCGGCCTTGAGGATTATATCAGGCGCTTCCTGCCGACGTCCACCATCAAGGTGGAACTGCTCAACGACAACGTCGTCCTGACCGGAACGGTCGACACGCCGCTGGACGCAAAACGCGCGGTCGACCTGGCGACGATCTTCGTTTCGGGTGGTGAAGCGACGACGGGACAATATTCGCAGACGGCGGCCGGCGGTTCGGCCCAGAGCGGTGTCGACATCAACAACCCGGACCAGGAGCGCCGCACCAGCAAGATCGTCAACCTGCTGCAGATCATTGGCGACGACCAGGTCACGCTGAAGGTCACGGTCGCCGAAGTCAGCCGTTCGGTGATGAAGCAACTTGGCGTCAACATGGTCGGCAGCGGTGGCAGCAACGGCATCAGCTACGGCTCGATCAGCGACAACTTCACCGGCCTTGGCAAGCAGCTGTCGAATTCGGGCTTCCAGATCGGCGCGTCGGGGCTGCAGGCCTATATCAACGCCATGGAGCAGTCCGGGGTCATGAAGACCTTGGCCGAGCCGACCCTGACCGCCGTATCAGGCGAGAAGGCGACCTTCAAGGTCGGCGGTGAATACAATATGGTGAGCAGCGTCTCCCAGAACGTATCCTCCGACAACCAGACTGGCCTGAAAACCTACACCCTCGACAAGATCGAGTACGGCATCGGCCTGGAATTCCAGCCGGTGGTGTTGTCTCCCGGCCGCATAAGCCTGAAGGTCAGGACGTCGGTTTCCGAGCCGACAACCGAGGGATCCGTATCGCTCTCCTCGGGCGTGACCAGTCCCGGAATGAATGCCCTGTCGCTGCGCAAGCGTCTTGCCGATACGACGGTGGAACTGCCCTCAGGCGGCTCCATGATGATCGCCGGCCTGGTTCGCGACGATGTCAGGCAAGCCGTCAATGGGTTGCCCGGACTGACAAAGATACCGGTGCTCGGCGCGCTCTTCCGCAGCAGGGACTTCGTGCGCAACGAGACCGAGCTCGTGATCATCATCACGCCCTATCTGGTGAAGCCGGTAGCACGCAACGACCTTGCCAAGCCGGACGACAATTTCAACGCCGCCAGCGATGGCGCCGGCATGTTCCTTGGCCGCGTCAATCGCGTCTACGGCACCATGCAGACAGACAAGCCCAACGGCCGCTACCACGGCGTTGTCGGCTTCATCTACAAGTGAGCGGGGAAGCGGACATGTCTCAGTCAGCATTGAAGGCAAGCACCATCGCGGCAGCGATGCGCTTTGGCCGCTCGCGGGTCTGCCGGGGAGCCGTTCCTGTCCTGGCGGTTGCGGTGGCGGCTCTGCTGGCCGGCTGCGCCCAGCGCGACAGCATCACGGTCGGCGCCATTCCGGACGATTACCGCACCAACCATCCGATCGTGATCGCCGAGAAGAATCAAAAGATCGACCTCCCGGTTGGTGCCGGTGACCGCGGCATGACCGGCTCTCAGCGCGATACACTTCTTGGCTTCCTCGATGGCTATGACAGAAGTGCCGCCCCGACGCTGACGATCCAGGTCCCGAGCGGATCGGCCAACGAGGTCGCCGCGACCGCGGCGGCCCGTGATTTCGCCCGGCTCGCGATCGCCAGCGGCGTCAAGCGCAACCGGCTTGTCGTCACCTCTTACCAGGCCGCCTCGAGCGAGATATCCTCGCCGGTCCGCGTCGCTTATGTTGCGGTGAGGGCGCAGACCGACAAATGCGGACGCTGGCCAGCCGACCTCGTCGATACGTCGGAGAATAAGCACTATGCCGACTTCGGCTGCTCCTATCAGAACAATCTTGCCGCCCAGATGGCCAACCCGGCCGATCTGCTCGGCCCGCGCAAGCCGTCCACAATCGATGCTGAAAATCGCGGCGCGGTGATCGATGTCTACCGTGCAAGAGGCATTTCGGATGAGTTCCTGGGCAATTCGGAAGTAGACTACTAAGCCGCCAGTCTCGGATAGAACAGGCCACGGGAAAGAGCATGACGATGAGCAACCTTGCCTACGACGCCCCGGTGGATGGCAGCGATACCTCGCAGCAGGACATCGCCGCGATGCAGGCGTTGCGGCCGATCCCGCGCATCTCGATCCAGGCATTCTGCGAGACCGAGGGTGTCGCCAACCCGGTCGAGCGCGCCGGCGAGGACCGCCGCATGACGAAGGCGCATCTCAAGGTCCATATGGGCGGCGTCCCCACCGCCATCGAATTCTACCAATCGGCGCCGACGCCCAACCTGATCCTGCTGGAATCGCGCAGCGAGCCCAAGCAATTGCTGGAACAACTCGCCCAGCTTTCGGAATATTGCGATCCGACGTCGAAGGTGGTGGTGATCGGCCACTACAATGATGTCGGCCTTTACCGCGAGCTCATCCGCAACGGCATTTCCGAATATGTGATCGCGCCGGTCTCGATGGCCGACATCGTCAGCGTGGTGTCGTCGATTTTTATCGATCCGGAAGCCGAGCCGCTCGGCCGCTCGATCGCCTTCGTCGGCGCCAAGGGCGGTGTCGGCTCCTCGACGATCGCCCACAATGTGGCTTGGGCGATGTCCTCCCTGTTCAAATCCGAAGTGGTCGTCGCCGATCTCGATCTGGCTTTCGGCACCGCCAACATGAATTTCGACCAGGATCCGGCGCAAGGCATCGCCGAGGCGGTGTTTTCACCGGAACGCATCGATGAAGTCTATCTCGACCGGCTGCTGACCCAGTGCGCCGAGCATCTGTCGCTGCTGGCAGCACCTTCGACGCTCGAACGGGTCTATGATTTCGATCCCGAGGCCTTCGTTCAGCTCATCGACACCGCCCAGCGCAGCGTGCCGCTTCTGGTGCTAGACGTCCCCCATGCCTGGACGGGCTGGACCAAGAACACCCTGGTCAAGGCCGACGAGATCGTCATCACCGCGACACCGGAACTTGCCAATCTGCGCAACACCAAGAACCTCGTCGATATGCTCAAGCGGCTTCGTCCCAATGATCCGCCGCCCAAGCTGATCATCAACCAGGCCGGCGTGCCGAAGCGCCCGGAGATTTCGCCGTCCGACTTCGCCGAGCCGCTCGGCTTGTCGCCAATGTCGGTCATTGCTTTTGATCCGTTGCTGTTCGGCAATGCCGCCAACAACGGACGCATGCTTGGCGAAATGGATGCCAAGAACCCGGTCGTCGCGATGATCAACGAAATGGCGCATGTGCTGACCGGGCGCAGCGAAATCAAGATCAAGAAGAAGGCCGGGCTCGGCAGCCTGCTCGGCAAGCTCTCGCGCAACAAGAAGTGACGCTTCAGCAGTGGAATCGGTAGTCGATCATGTTTGGTAAAAGAGGCAGCGACGACGGCAACCGGTTCACGCCGGAATTTCGCCAGCCAGCACCGGCGCCCGTTGCGCCGCCGGCTGCAGGTTCCATGGACACGGCGGTTCTGACCCGGCCCGCGGCGGCGCCAAGCGCGCCTGTCGCACCGCCGGCGCGCCGTGCGGTCGAGGCACCGCCATTGGCGCCTGAGCCGAAGCGGGCACAGCGCGAAAAGAGCGAAACTTATTACGATACCAAGAGCCAGGTCTTCTCCGCGCTCATCGACACCATCGATCTGTCGCAGCTTTCCAAGCTTGATCCTGAAAGCGCGCGCGAGGAAATCCGCGATATCGTCAACGACATCATCGCGATCAAGAACTTCGCAATGACGATCGCCGAGCAGGAAGAGCTGCTCGAGGACATCTGCAACGACGTGCTCGGTTATGGGCCGCTCGAGCCGCTGCTCGCCCGCGACGACATCGCAGACATCATGGTCAACGGCTCCAGGAACGTCTACATCGAAGTCAACGGCAAGGTCGAACAGACCGGCATCCGCTTTCGTGACAACCAGCAGCTCCTCAACATCTGCCAGCGCATCGTCAGCCAGGTTGGCCGCCGCGTCGACGAATCCAGCCCGATCTGCGACGCGCGCCTTCCCGACGGCTCCCGCGTCAACGTCATCGCGCCGCCACTCTCCATCGATGGCGCCACGCTCACCATCCGCAAATTCAAGAAGGACAAGCTGACGCTCGATCAATTGGTCAAGTTCGGCGCCATCTCGCCGCAGGGCGCCGAAGTCCTCAAGATCATCAGCCGTGTTCGCTGCAACATCGTGATCTCGGGCGGCACCGGTTCGGGCAAGACGACGCTGCTCAATTGCTTGACCAACTATATCGACCGCGAGGAGCGCGTCATCACCTGCGAAGACTCGGCCGAGCTGCAATTGCAGCAGCCGCATGTGGTACGCCTCGAAACCCGCCCGCCCAATCTGGAGGGCGAGGGTGAGGTGACGATGCGTGACCTGGTCAAGAACTGTCTGCGCATGCGGCCCGAGCGCATCATCGTCGGCGAAGTGCGTGGACCCGAAGTGTTCGATCTGCTGCAGGCGATGAACACCGGCCATGACGGCTCGATGGGCACGATCCACTCGAACAGCCCGCGCGAATGCCTGAACCGTATCGAATCCATGATTGCCATGGGCGGTTATTCGCTGCCGCAAAAGACAGTGCGCGAAATCGTCGTCGGCTCCATCGACGTGATCATCCAGGCGGCGCGCTTGCGCGACGGATCGCGCCGCATCACCCACATCACCGAGGTGATCGGGATGGAAGGCGACGTCATCATCACGCAGGACATCGTCCTCTACAACATCAAGGGCGAGGACGCCAACGGCCGGCTGCTGGGTGAGCACGTATCGACCGGCATCGGCCGTCCGCATTTCTGGGAGCGTGCACGCTATTACGGCGAGGAGCAGCGTCTCGCCATTGCGCTCGAGGCGATGGAGAAACGCGCTGACTGACGTATGCTGGGGTGTAAGGGTTCGGGCCAATGTTTGGAATTGACGGCACAGTACTGGCGTTTGTCGTGCTCGCCGGCTTCAGCGCCGGCGCCGTCGCCTATGCATTTCTGTTCACCCGGATCAGCAACGAGAAACAGGCCGGCAAGCGGCTCGAAACGATCAGGACCGCCGAGACGGATCGCTCCGTCGTCAAGGCCTCGCGCGACCGCGTGGCGGAAGCCACCAAGCGGCGCAAATCGGTTCAGGATTCTCTCAACGAACTCGACGCCAAGCAGAAAACCAAGGACAGCCGCGTCAAGAAACCGCCGCTGAAAGCCCAGCTTCGTCAGGCCGGCCTCAAGACCACCATCGAGCGTTTCTATATATATTCCGCAATATGCGGCATCGTTTTGACGATGGTCGCCTTTGTGGCCGGAGCCCCGCTGATCGCCTTGCCGGGCGTGCTGTTGGCCGGGGGGCTGGGCCTGCCGCGCTGGTTCGTCACGTTTCGTCGCGCCCGCCGGGTCAAGGCATTCCTCAACGAATTTCCAAACGCGCTCGACATCATCGTGCGCGCGGTCAAATCCGGCCTGCCGCTGAACGACGCCGTGCGCTTGATCGCCAACGAATCGCCCGAACCCGTGAAGACCGAGTTTCGCCGCATCGTCGATTCACAGCAGATGGGCCTCTCTATCCCCGACGCGACCTTGCGCATGCCCGAAACCATGCCTTGCACCGAGGCAAGCTTCTTCGGCATCGTTATCCAGATTCAATCGCAGGCCGGCGGCAATCTCTCCGAGGCGCTGGGCAATCTTTCGCGCGTGCTTCGCGATCGCAAGAAGATGAAAGCCAAGGTCGCGGCGCTGTCGATGGAAGCGAAGGCGTCCGCCGCGATCATCGGTGCGCTGCCCTTCATCGTCGCCTTTCTCGTCTACCTGTCGAGCCCGGCCTACCTGATGCCGCTCTTCAACACCAGCGTCGGAAACCTGATCCTTGGTTGCTCTGCGGTCTGGATGTCGATCGGCATCCTGGTGATGCGCAAGATGATGAACTTCGAAGTCTAGGATGCTGGCATGACCGAGCAAGTCATCAAGACCCTGACGGATCCGAGCTTCCTGATCGCGATGCTGGTCGCGATAGCGGTGTTTGCGACCGTCCTCACCTTGCTGCCGGCGTTTGGCGGAAACCAGCTCAAGTCACGCATGAAATCCGTTGCGCTGGAACGCGACGAACTGCGTGCGCAACAGCGCGCCCGGCTTGCGGTCGAGGCCGACCGCCGTCGCAAGGGCTTGCGCGAGGAACAGTCGATCGGCATGCGCAACATTGTCGACCGGCTGGATCTGAGACGCGCGCTCGCCGATGAGAGCACATTGCAGAAACTCAAGGTGGCCGGTTTTCGTGGACAGAATCCGCTGACGCGGTTCCTTTTCTTCCGTCTCGTGCTTCCTTTTGTCGGTTTCGCGCTGGCCGCAATCTACATCTTCGTGCTCGGAGGGCTGCCCGACAAGCCACTGGTCATCAGGCTGTTCGTCTGCGTCCTCGTTGCTTACGGCGGCTTCTACGCACCGGTCATCTACGTCAACAACCGCGCCACCAAGCGCAAGCAGTCGATCCAGATGGCATGGCCGGATGGGCTCGATCTGATGCTGATCTGCGTCGAATCGGGCATGTCGGTGGAAGCGGCACTGCGCAAGGTCGCCGACGAGATCGGTGCGCAATCGGTGGCGCTGGCGGAAGAATTCATCCTCACCAACGCCGAGCTTTCCTATCTGCCGGAGCGCAAGCAGGCCTACGAGAACCTGGCAAGCCGCACCGGCCTGGATTCGGTCAAGTCGGTGTCGCAGGCGCTCGTCCAGGCCGAGCGTTACGGCACGCCGGTGGCGCATGCACTGCGCGTGCTTGCCGCCGAAAGCCGCGACATGCGCATGAATGCGGCCGAGAAGAAGGCGGCCGCCCTGCCGCCAAAACTTACCGTGCCGATGATCCTGTTTTTCCTGCCGGTGCTCTTCGCCATCATTTTGGGTCCCGCCGGCATTCAGGTCAGCCAACGCGGTATCTTCGGCGATCATGCGGCGCCGGCAACAAACGCCCAGTAGCGGCGAGGTAAATTCCTGCATTCCCTCAAACGAAGAAGCCGCGCATGCAGCGCGGCTTCTTCGTTGGGCATCGGGATTGTGGTCTCAGTTGGTCGCGGATTTCGGCTTGTCCTGGTCCTTGAGCTGGCTCCAGGCATTCTGCTGGGCCAACATCTGCCTGAGATAGGCGACGTTTGCCTGCGCCTGTTCGGGCGAGAGCTCCTGCGAGGCGATCTTCTCGGCCTCGTCGAACCGGCCTTGCAGGCCGACGACCAGTGCCAGGTTCTGGCGGACGCGGCTGTCCGCATTCGGCTGCTGCGCGGCCGAGCGCATATAGGTTTCGGCGGTGCGCAGGTCACCTTCCAGCACATACGACATGCCAAGATTGGAGAGCACGGAAGGCTCGTTCGGCTTGAGGTCGAGCGCCTTGCGGTAAAGCTGGCGTGCATCGTCCTTCTGGCCAGTCTGGTCGAGAATGGCCGCTTCGGCCGACACCAGCTTCCAGTCGGGATATTCCGGTGTTTGAGCGCGGCGCACGGCGTCGAGCGCCGCCTCGAACTGGCCATTGGCGGCCAGCGCCTTGCCATAGGAGGCAAGCACGTCACGATCCTTGGGGAAAGCGATGGCGAGCTTGCGCATCACGGCGAGCGACTGATCGGCGTCGCCATCCATCTGCAATGCCGCCGCATAATTCGTCGCGATCCGCTTGTCGTTGGGGTTCTTCGCGTAGGATTGGCCGAGTGCGCCGGTGGCATTGTGCAGTTCCCCGGCCGACATGCTTTCCAGCGGTTTGCCGCCGGTGCGTGCGATAGAGCCGGTGGAGAGCTTGTCGGTTCCGCAACCGGCGACGCCCGCCGCCAGCGCCAGCGCAAGGGCCGTGATGATGAGCCGTTTTCCCCTGGCATCGATCCTGCGGTTGGTCGGCATGGCCACCTAAGCCTCCATTCATGCGCGGCCATTGCGTGGCCGTCTTCCCTCCCGCAGAAATATTCTGTTAACCCTAACGGACGGTTAAGAATGGCGACTCACACGGAGAACATCGCATGCCTGTCGAACTCGTCGGGAAGACATTGCCGGGCGCGCTGCCGGTCCATCTGATCGCCAGGGACGGTCTGGACGCGGCCGGCCTTGCGCCGGCCGCTGTCGCCTGGGCCAGGGCCAACGGCTTTTCCGGCGAGGCAGGCAGGACGCTGGTCGTGCCCGGCGAAAACGGGGCGCTCGGCGGCGCCTTGTTCGGCGTCGGCGATGGCGAGGGCGCGCTCGCCCTCGGCGCACTGTCGAAGGCCTTGCCGGAAGGCGACTGGCATTTCGCCTCGGCGCCGGTCGAGCCCGAACTCGCGGCCACCGCACTGGTGCTCGGCGGCTATGTCTTCACCCGTTACGGCAAGAAGTCAGGCAGGGCGCTGCGCTTCGGCCTGCCGGCAGGCGTCGATGCCGGGCGCGTTCGCCGCATTGCCGATGGCGTCTTCCTGACACGCGATCTGGTCAACACGCCGACCAGCGATATGGGCCCGGAAGATTTGGAGGAGGCGGTGCGGACCCTGGCTGCCAGGCACAAGGCCGAAGTCTCGGTGGTCAAGGGTGACGATCTCCTCGACCGGAATTTCCCGATGATCCATGCTGTCGGCCGTGCGTCGGCCGGCGCGCCGCGCCTGATCGATATGCAGTGGGGGCAGCAAGGGGCGCCGAAGGTAACGCTGGTCGGCAAGGGCGTCTGCTTCGACACGGGCGGTCTCGACATCAAGCCATCGTCCGGCATGCTGCTGATGAAAAAGGACATGGGCGGTGCCGCCAATGTCCTTGGCCTTGCCTCGATGATCATGGCTGCCGGGCTGAATGTGCGGCTGCGCGTGCTCATTCCCGCGGTCGAAAATTCGATTGCCGGCAACGCCTTCCGGCCCGGGGACGTGCTTGCGAGCCGCAAGGGCATCACTGTCGAGATCGGCAACACGGATGCCGAGGGGCGGCTGGTGCTGGCCGACGCGCTGGCGCTGGCCGACGAGGAGGAGCCGCAGCTTCTGATCGACATGGCGACGCTGACCGGGGCTGCCCGTGTCGCGCTCGGCCCCGATCTGCCGCCGTTCTACACCGGCGACGAAATGCTGGCATCCGATCTTGCGGCGGCTTCCGTCGCGGTCGAGGATCCGCTGTGGCGCATGCCGCTGTGGCAGCCATACGATGCAAAATTGTCGTCGAAGATCGCCGACATCAACAATGTCACCCCGGATGGTTTCGCCGGCTCGATCACCGCGGCGCTGTTCCTCAAGCGCTTCGTCGAAAAAACCGCGGGCTGGGCGCATTTCGACATCTTCGCCTGGAACCCGGCTGACCGTCCGCATGGCCCCGCCGGCGGTGAGGCACAAGGCATCCGCGCGCTGGAGCGGATCATCGCGAAACGCTACGGCTGACGGTTGCAGGCGAGAGACGGCAATCGCTTTGACTGAAACGGAACCGAAACAATTTGCCGTCATGCTGGCGCGATGTCGATTGCGATGCGCCCGAGCCAGGCCTTGCGACTGTGGCAGCAGGTGATGCTGTCGCAGGTGCGCGACGACGCGCCCGATCTGACCATGCGCCAGACGGCAATCCTGTTCACCATCTATCTCGATCCGCCGCCGCACACCGTGCGCGGGCTCGCCGCGCGCCTCAATGTCACCAAGCCCGTGATCACCCGCGCGCTCGACACGATGGGCGCTTTGAAACTCGTCTCGCGCCATCGCGACGAACTCGACAAGCGCAATGTTCTGATCAGGCGCACGGTCGAGGGCGCGCTCTTTGTCGAGCGCTTCGGCGATGGTATCATCGCCAAGGCGCTCGAACTGCCGATGTGAGCGAATTACCTTTTCAACAGAGTGCTCGATTTGACCGCCAGGGATGCCCGCCTTCACGCTTTTCGCTCCGATCTCGCCGATGCAAGGCTGAAGGGCGAGGTCGCCGCCGACCGCTTCGTCGCCGGCCGGCCGGCGCGGGTCATCGCGTCAGTGGCCGATATGCGCAAGGCGCCGCGGCCTGATGCCGGCGTCAACACGCAAGCGCTGTTCGGCGACGATGTCCTGGTCTTCGATGTCGCTGAAGGCTGGGCCTGGGTCCAGGCCGAACGCGACGGCTATGTCGGCTATGTCGCCGACACGATGCTCGGGGGCCGGGATCACGCGGCCACTCACATCGTCTGCGTGCCGCGCACCTTCCTTTACCCCGGGCCGGATCTGCGCTTTCCGATCGCCGGACAATTGTCGATGGGATCGACGGTGACAGTGACGGAGGCCGCCGAGACGCGCGGTACGCATTATGCGGTCCTGCCTTCCGGCGAGGCGCTGATCGCAGGTCACCTGCGGCCGCTCAGTGAAGCTGGCTCCGACTATGTCGCGGTTGCCGAGGCGTTTCTCGGCACGCCCTATCTCTGGGGTGGCACTTCCGGGTTCGGCATCGACTGTTCGGGCCTAGTGCAACTGGCGATGCGCATGGCCGGCAGCGACGTGCTGCGCGATTCGGACATGCAGGCGGCGACACTTGGCGAGCCGCTCGAACCGGGACCTGATTTCTCAGGCTTGCGACGCGGCGATCTGGTGTTCTGGAAGGGCCATGTCGCCGTCATGACGGATGCCGACACGATGATCCACGCCAATGGCCACACCATGCTGGTGTCGCACGAGGGATTGAAAGACGCCGTCGCGCGCATCGGCTATCTCTATGGCAGCCCGACAGGGTTTCGGCGGCCTTAGGGAAGAACGATCCCCTTTTGTTCCGATTCTTCTTGGCGATTAGCCGCCGTCGCGCTACCTCTGGCGGGTGACAGAGCAGCCGCGCCTTGCCGAACAGAATGCCGCCGTGGCCCTGCCCGAACCATTCATCAGATGGTTTGGTGAGAAAGGCTGGTCGCCGCGCGCCCATCAGATCGAACTTCTGGCGAAAGCCCAGGCCGGGCAATCAGTCCTGCTGATTGCGCCGACCGGTGCCGGCAAGACGCTGGCCGGATTCCTGCCTTCGCTGACCGAACTGGCCAACAGGCCCAAGAGAAAGCCGGGCCAGGCGCGTCGCGGTATCCACACGCTCTACATCTCACCGCTGAAGGCGCTTGCCGTCGATATTGAGCGCAATCTCGGCAAGCCGGTGGAAGAGATCGGCCTGCCTGTCACCATCGAAACGCGCACCGGCGACACCCCCGCCCACAAGCGCCAGCGCCAGAAGCTGGTGCCGCCCGACATCCTGCTGACCACGCCCGAGCAACTGGCGCTACTGATTGCGGCCGGCGATGCTAAACGTTTCTTCGAGGATCTGCGCTACGTCGTGCTCGACGAACTGCATTCGCTGGTGACGTCGAAACGCGGACATCTGCTGGCGCTCGGTCTGGCGCGGTTGCGCAGCTTTGTCCCTGGTCTGCAAACCATCGGGCTGTCGGCGACGGTGGCCGAGCCGGACGAGTTGCGGCGCTGGCTGGTCAGCCAGAATCCGCCCAAGGGTTCGACAGACCATGACATGGCGGAACTGATCGTCGTCACCGGGGGCGCGAAACCGGAGATTTCTATCCTCGATTCCGAAGAGCGGGTGCCATGGGCGGGACATTCGGCGCGCTACGCCACGCCTGAGATCTACCGAGAGATCAAGCGCCACAAGACGACCCTGTTGTTCGTCAACACGCGCAGCCAGGCGGAGCTGCTGTTCCAGGAATTGTGGCGGGTCAACGAGGATACGTTGCCGATCGCGCTGCATCACGGTTCGCTCGACGTCGCCCAGCGCCGGCGCGTCGAAAAGGCGATGGGGGAAAACGCACTGCGCGCCATCGTCGCCACCTCGACGCTCGACCTCGGCATCGACTGGGGCGATGTCGATCTGGTCGTGCATGTCGGCGCACCAAAGGGGGCGAGCCGGCTGGCGCAACGCATCGGCCGCGCCAACCACCGCATGGACGAGCCGTCCAAGGCGATCCTCATCCCGGCCAACCGCTTTGAGGTGCTGGAATGCCGGGCCGCCCTCGACGCCAACTATCTCGGCGCGCAGGACACGCCTCCCTTGATCGATGGCGGTCTCGACGTGCTGGCGCAACATGTACTCGGCTGCGCCTGCGGCGCGCCGTTCCGTGCCGATGATCTGTTCGAGGAAGTGCGAACGGCAGCACCCTATGTCAGCCTCGACCGGCCGACTTTCGACCGCGTCATCGATTTTGTCGCCACCGGCGGCTATGCGCTCAAGAATTACGAGCGCTACGCCCGCATACGCCTGAACAAGGATGGATTCTGGCGGGTGTCCAATCCGCGCGTCGCCCAGCAATACAGGCTGAATGTCGGCACCATCATCGAGGTTCCGGCGCTGAATGTGCGCTATATCAAGGCCGGCGGCAAAGGTGCGGCTTCGCGCGGCGGCCGGGTTCTCGGCAAGATCGAGGAGGCCTTCCTCGAAACGTTGACGCATGGCGACACCTTCATGTTCGCCGGCAAGGTTCTGCGCTTCGAAGGCATCCGCGAGAATGAATGCTTCGTGTCGAACGCGCCCGGCAGCGATGCCAAGGTGCCTTACTATGGCGGCGGCAAGTTCCCGCTTTCGACCTATCTCGCCGAACAGGTCCGCATCATGCTGGACGACCCGCAGCGATGGAAGAAGCTGCCCGAGCAGGTCGCCGACTGGCTGCGATACCAGGCCGACAAATCGGTGCTTCCCAAACGCGACGACCTGCTGATCGAGACCTTTCCACGAGGCAACCGCCACTATCTGGTGGCTTACCCGTTCGAGGGCAGGCTGGCGCACCAGACGCTCGGCATGCTGCTCACCCGCCGCCTTGACAGAGCAGGAGCCAGGCCGCTCGGCTTCGTCGCCACCGATTATGCTTTGGCGATATGGTCACTGGGCGACATGGGCGCGATGTTCAAAGCCAGGAAGCCTTCGCTTGGCGCGCTTTTCGACCAGGACATGCTTGGAGACGACCTCGAAGCCTGGCTGGCCGACAGCTGGCTTCTCAAACGCACTTTCCGCAATTGCGCGCTGATTTCGGGGTTGATCGAGAAACGCCATCCGGGCCAAGAAAAGAGTGGTCGCCAGGTCACGGTCTCGACCGACCTGATCTACGATGTGCTGCGCAGCCATGAACCGGACCACATTCTGCTGCAGGCAACACGCGCCGACGCAGCGACCGGTCTGCTCGATGTAAGCAGACTTGCCGACATGCTCTCGCGCATCCAGGGTCGAATCGTGCATAAGGCACTCGAACAGATATCGCCGCTCGCCGTGCCGATCATGCTCGAGATCGGCAAGATGCCGGTCCATGGCGAAGCCGATGAAACGCTTTTGATGGATGCGGCGACATTGGTCGAGGAGGCCATGGGGCCGGGAATGAGTGTGGAATGAAATTTTCGCTGGCGCGCATATCGCTGATCGCCGAGGCCGATCTCGTCGGCATCGCCGGCGAGCGCGCTGTCTGCGACCCGCGCGGCGTGCTCTATTTTCCGGATCTGCGGCTTCTGGCCGTGTCCGATCTGCATCTGGAAAAGGGTTCGTCGCTGGCACGGCGCGGCACGTTGATCCCGCCCTACGACACCGGTGCGACCTTGCTGCGGCTTCAGGCGGTGATATCAGACTACCAGCCTTCGATCGTCATCAGCCTGGGCGACAGCTTTCACGATGGCGGCGGCGCCCAGCGCATGCATGCAAGCTTCCGCGAGCGGCTGGAAGCGCTGATATCAGGCCGGCAATGGTTCTGGGTTGCCGGCAATCATGATCCGGAAGCTCCAGCCGATCTGCCCGGCGAAACGGTGCGTGAACTTGCTATAGGCTCCCTGCTGTTCCGGCATGAGCCGTCGAAGCAGCGTGTCGAAGGCGAAATAGCGGGCCATCTGCATCCCTGCGCCCGCATCGTGCAGCAGGGCCGCTCGGTGCGGCGCCGCTGCTTTGCCGGCGATGGCGGCCGCATGATCATGCCGGCCTTTGGCGCCTATACCGGCTCGCTCAACGTGCTCGACCGCGCCTATGCCGGGCTGTTCCGGCTGGACACGCTGATGGCTTATATGCTGGGCGCCCAACGCATCTTTGCCATTTCCGGCTCGATGCTGCGGCCGGGCTGAGGTCGCCGCTTAGTCTTGATGGAATTCAAGTTTTCTTCAATGCTGCCTGTATGCGGTCGAGCGCCTCTTCCGCACCATTATGCCCTTGCGCTGCGGAGCGTTTCAGCCATTGGACAGCAAGCTCGATATTCTTCTCGACACCAACGCCTTTCAAGTACATCACGCCCAAGTTGAACTGCGCTTTGCCGTTATTTTGCTGCGCGGCCTTCTCGTACCAATAAAAGGCCAGCTTGTCGTTTTTATCCACGGCCTCGCCGGTCAGGTAGGCAGTGGCCAAGTTTACCTGCGCGTCAACGTTGCCTTGTTCCGCTGCTTTGGTCGACCAAAGAACCCCATCGGCACCGCTTTGGGGTACTCCTTTGCCAAGAAAATACATGTATCCAAGATATTGCTGAGCCTCGACCAAACCTTGAACAGCGGCACCGCGCCAAAGTTCCACCGCTTTCGCATCGTCTTGCTGAACGCCTTTTCCCCAAGAATACAAAAGACCAAGATTCAACTCGGCCACTGCCATGTCCTGATCCGCCGCCTTATCCCACCATTCGGCAGCCTTGGAATAATCCAGAGGCACACCAAGCCCCCTGGAATACAGAAATCCGACATTAAACTGCGCAGTGATATCGCCCCCTAAGGCGAGGGCCGTCCATTCTTTGTACGCTTCTGTATAATTCTTCGCCTCAAAGGCGGCGTCGGCTTCGAGCGCGCCTGCTATTAAATCGTGGGAGGCAAAAACCAAAATGCCTGCAACGCAAACCCCTCGTGCGAGATGCGGCGCTAAATTGAAGGGAGTGAGGATCATCGCCTGCTATGCCAATCCGGAAGATGCCGTTCCTAGAACTACGACACATTCTTCCGAGCCACAACTTACGACAACACTAACTGACATCCAGCAATTGCGAGGGCATGTTGGCGTTCCCTACCCGCCGTAGTAGAGCGTGACGGTGTGCTTCGCTTCGGCGAAAAACAGCCAGCGTTCGACCAACATGCCGGCGAACTGCACGATCACGGCGAGCACCGACAGCGCCGCTGCGAAGGGCCAGGGTAGGGCGAAAGCAGCCGCGAGCAGCAGGGCGGGCAAGGCAAAGGCCAGACCCTGTGCGATCTGGCGCAGCCGCGCGCTGTGTTTGCGTGCAATGCGAAAACCCATTTCCTTGAGTAGATAATTCTCCTCGGTGTGGGGCCATTCCAGCGACCGCACCGTGCCGCCGGCCAGCCCGGTCGCGGTGTTGGCGGTGGTCGGAATTTCCAGCCGGTCATTGTAGCGCCAGGTCGCCAGCTTCCAGCTCCAGCCGAGCAAGGTCAGGAGCATGGAAGCCACCAGAAGAATTTTCGAGCCGACAGCAAAACCTTGCAGCAGCGCATTCAGAAGCATGCTGCCGGTCATCGCCGAAAAGATCAGATAAGCCGGCAGCGTATAGCGGCTGTGCCATTGGGCGATCGGCTTCAGCGACGCGTAGATCATGCCTGTGGTGCAGACGGTGACGACGGCACCACAGGCCGTCAGCAATCCGGCCACCGTCACCCAACCGCCGCTGCTGCCGAAAAACACCCAGCCGATGCCGAACAGTCCCGCCGGGATAAAAGTAATGACCGAGGCAACGCCTTCGCGCGACAGCCAGGAACTGCGCCACTGCGAGAAGGCCCGCCAGGCGCGTTCGGGGCGGCCGAGATGACCCGTCGAGGACAACAGTCCGGCTACGATCAAGCCGAGCGCCAGCCCCATGCCGATGAAGCCCAGCCAGAAATCGGGCGGGATGATCTGGAAGCCTCCGAACATGCCCAGCAGAGCCAGCAGTCCATAGCCGGCGCCGGTGGCGGTGGTGAAGAAGACGACGGAGAAGGCTGGATGCATGGGTCAGTTCGAAAGCATGCGGTCGACCCAGCCGAGGAAACCGCCTTCGGCCCGCACCGGTTCGAGTGCGGGTGCTGCCACCGATGCGGCGCGCGTGGTGTGGGCGCGCGGCGGCAGGTATTTGTTGGTCGGGCGATAGCCGAGCTCAGGCATCAGGTCGACGCCGCCACGCTCCGCCACCAGTTGCGAAACCGCCGATAGGGGATCGCCGAGATCGCCGAAATGCCGGGCGCTGGTCGGGCAGGCGGCGACGCAGGCCGGTACGCGGTCCTCTTCGGCCAGATTGTCATTGTAGATGCGGTCGACGCACAGCGTGCACTTCTTCATCACCCCGACGTCCGTATCGAATTCTCGCGCGCCATAGGGACAGGCCCAGCTGCACAATTTGCAGCCGATGCACTTGTCCTCGTCGATCAGCACGATGCCGTCCGAGGCCCGCTTGTAGGAGGCGCCGGTCGGGCAGACGGTGACGCAGGCCGGTGTCTCGCAATGCAGGCAGGAACGCGGAAAATTGACGGTGCGCCCGCCCATCTCGGTCGTGTGCTCGTAAGCGTGCACGCGGTTGAACCAGACGCCGTCGACATGGCCGCCATAGGGGTCGATGTCGGTCAGCGGTGCCATGTGGCCGCCGGTGTTCCATTCCTTGCAGGCGGTGACGCAGGCCTGGCAGCCGACGCAGGTGTCGAGATCGATGACGAGGCCGAGCTTCTTGCCGCTTTGGCTTGGCAGACAGGTCATTCGGTCGCCTCTCTTGCCCTGCGGAATTCGGCACCGAAGCGAAGGATGTCGGGTGAGGGTTCGAAATGCGGCGGCTGCCGGAAACGCTCGAATTGCGGCTCGGTGAAGCCGGCTTCTTCGGCTGCGCATTTGACGATGCGCACGCGCAGGTCGAACCAAGCCGCCTGGCCGGTGACCGGATCGGAATTCGAATAGCGCTTGCCCTGAGCGTCAGCCGAGGTCTGGTCGCCGATGATATGGTTGAGCAGGAAGCCACGGTTGCTCTCGGCCGCGTCGTCCTTCAGCCCCCAGCTGCCGCGCCGCTTGCCGATGGCGTTCCAGGTCCAGACCGTGCTTTCGTTGACCCCGTCGATCAGCTTGATCTGCCCCTTCACCCTGCCGTTGATGCTTTCGATCCACACCCAGTCGTCATCGACAAGGCCAAGGCCAGCTGCCGTCCGGTGATGCACGAACAGCCGGTTCTGGCTGGTGATCTGCCGCAGCCACGCATTCTGCGAGCCCCAGGAATGGTACATGTGCATCGGCCTCTGCGTCAGCGCATGCAGCGGATATTCTTCCAGGTCGACGGCCGCTTCCTCGAAGGGCATGTGCCAGAAGGGCAGCGGGTCCATGTAGGTCTCGATGCGCTGGCGGTCACCCTTTGGTGGCAAGACAGGGCCATGCCCACGCGCGGCAAGGCGGAAGCGCTGCAGCGGTTCGGAGTAGAGCTGGAAGACGATCGGCTCGGCCTTGGGGATAAAGCCCATGCTCTCGGCGAAGTCGAGATAGGAGCGGTTGGCCATCTTGTAGTAGCGCTGGTCGTCGGCGAAATCGTGATGCCAGAAGCCGCCATTGTCGATGTAGCGCTGCAGCTGGTCCGGGTTGGCCTCGCCCCTGCCGGTCGAGGTCCCGTCCTTGCCGCGCCAGCCGGCGAGCGGGCCGATGCCGGGCGTGCGCTCATGATTGACGATGTAGTCGGCGTAGTCGCGGTATTTGGCCGTGCCGTCCTCATCGACGAAACCGGGCATGCCGAGCCGGGCGCCGAGTTCGATCAGCACCGACTGGAACGGCCTGACGTCGCGGTCCGGCTCGACGACGGGATAGCGGATGGCGTCGCCCGGTCCGTCGGCATGGCTGATGGGCCGGTCGAGCAGGCTGATGCAATCATGCCGCTCGAGATAGGTGGTATCCGGCAGCACCAGGTCGGCGAACGGCACGGTCTCGGAATAATAGGCATCGGAATAGATGATGAAGGGAATCTTGTAGTTGCCCGCTTCGTCGCTGTCGGTCAGCATGGCAATGGTCTCAACGGTGTTCATCGAGGAATTCCACGCCATGTTCGACATGTACATCATCAGCGTGTCGATCTTGTAGGGATCGCCGGCCCAGGCATTGCGGATGACGGTGTGCATCAGGCCGTGTGCCGCCAGCGGTGCGTCCCAGGAATAGGCCTTGTCGATGCGAAGCGGCGTGCCGGCCTCATCGACCAGCAAATCGTCCGGCCCACAGACGAAACCGAGCGGCATGCCGTCAAGCGGCGTCATCGGCTTGACGGTCTTGCCGGCTGGCTTGGGACCGGGCGGAGCGGAGCGGGGGTAGGGCGGCTTGAAACGGAAGCCGCCGGGAACATCCACCGTGCCCAGCAACACCTGGAGGAGATGGATGGCGCGGCAGGTGTGAAAGCCGTTCGAATGGGCCGAGATGCCGCGCATGGCGTGCATCGAAACAGGCCGCCCCTTGATCGTCTCGTGCCGGCGCCCGGCCCAATCGATCCACGCGATCGGCAGTTCGATCGTCTGTTCGAAGGCGACATGCGCAAGTTCGGCGGCGATCCTGCGGATCGTATCGGCGGCAATGCCGCAGCGCTCGGCGACCGCATCCGGCGCATAGCTCTCATCGAGGTAGCGGTCGGCGATGAGCTGGAACACCGAGACGCAGTGGCGCCCGCCGATCGTGAAGCTGCCCGTCAGTGCCGGTTTCGCACTGGCATCGGTGGCGCCGACAGGCGTCTTCGCAACCCTGTCCCACGCCAGGGGATTGCCGTCGGCGTCGCGCACGAACAGCCCGTCATCGGCGGCACCCGGCTCCTGCACGACGAGAACATGGGCATTGGTGTAGCGCAGCAGGTAA
This sequence comes from Mesorhizobium sp. M1342, assembly GCF_040317955.1. Lineage (NCBI taxonomy): Bacteria > Pseudomonadati > Pseudomonadota > Alphaproteobacteria > Hyphomicrobiales > Phyllobacteriaceae > Mesorhizobium > Mesorhizobium sp. M1342. The sequence continues at coordinate 85,401 of NZ_JAMYLI010000028.1, forward strand.
TCGAGATCGACGCGGCCCGCCTTGAGCAATTCGTGGATGAGGGCGAACACGAACAGCCCATCGGTGCCGGGCCGGATGCCGATCCAGTCGTCTGCGATGGCATTGTAGCCGGTGCGGCACGGATTGATCGAGACGACCTTGGCGCCGCGCGCCTTGAGTTTGCCGAGGCCGATCTTGATCGGGTTGGAATCGTGATCCTCGGCGACGCCAAACAGCATGAAATACCGGGTGTTGTCCCAGTCGGGCTCGCCGAACTCCCAGAACGAACCGCCGATCGTGTAGAGACCGCCGGCCGCCATGTTGACCGAGCAGAAGCCGCCATGGGCGGCAAAGTTCGGCGTGCCGAACTGGCTCGCCCACCAGCCGGTCAGCGACTGCGACTGGTCGCGGCCGGTGAAGAAGGCCAGTTTCTTGGGGTCGGTCCGGCGGATGGCCGAGAGCCGTTCGGTGGCGATCGAAAACGCCTCTTCCCACTCGATCTCGCGGAATTCGCCGGAGCCGCGAGGGCCGGTGCGCAGCAATGGCTTCTTCAGCCTTGCCGGGCTGTAGTGCTGCATGATGCCGGAGCTGCCCTTGCCGCAGATCACGCCGCGATTGACCGGGTGGTCCTTGTTGCCGTTGATGTAGCGGACCTTGCCATCCTTGATGTGCACATCGATGCCGCAGCGGCAGGCGCACATGTAGCAGGTCGTCTTGGCGATGCTGTCGGAAACATCAGGCGAGGTGTCGACGCCGTCGCCTTCGTCAGGCGCTCGCGTGTCGGCAAGCGGGCGTTGCGATGGTGCCGAATTCGCGCCGCGCGGCGGTCCCTGCATCATGATCCGGTGGCGCCTGTACGGCCCATGGATTTGGCCCGCGTCTTCGGTCCGGGGCCGCGCATGTAATGCTCTTCCGGGTGGTAGCGATCGCTGGCCAGCCGCCGTCTTATGCCGCGGGTCCAATGCGCAAGCAGGGATCTGAACCGCCCGATCATTCTGTTCTCTGCGATCTCTCGGCGAATTTTTTCTAACTTCGTTCGAAAACTTAGAATAAAGCTATCGATCTGTCTAATCAGTTGTTCTTGTAAATTCGATCGATATTGGTTCTTAATGCAGACATGACCCTGGACCAGTTGCGGATTTTCGTCGCCGTCGCAGAGCGCGGCCATATGACCAAGGCGGCGGAACTGCTGGGCATTTCGCAGTCGGCCGCATCGGCCGCCATCCGGGCGCTTGAAGAACAGCACGGCGTCCATCTGTTCAACCGCGTCGGCCGCAACATCGAGCTTGCCCAGACCGGCCACCGGTTCCTGCCGGAGGCCAAGGCCGTGCTCGAGCGGGCCGCCGCCGCGCGCAATGTGCTGGAGCATGTCTCACAGACCGTCACCGGCAGCCTCTCGATCGCCGCCAGCCAGACCATCGCCAGCTACTGGCTGCCGCGCCGGCTGGCTTCCTTCCACGAAGCCTATCCGGCCGTCAGGCTGAGCGTCTCCATCGGCAACACCAGGCAGGTCGAGGCCAATGTCCTCGATGGCGCTGCGGATCTCGGCCTGGTCGAAGGCCGCACCGAGTCCGACATACTGCGCCGCACCAAGGTCGACGTCGACAGGCTGATGCTGGTGGTTGCCAGCGCGCATCCGGAGATCCCCGAAGTCGCGCCCGGCCGCCCTGACATCAAGGGTCTGCGCTGGATCATCCGCGAGGGTGGTTCGGGTACGCGCGAGGTGCTGGAGGATCTGGCGCGCCACGAAGGGATTTCGCTCGCCGACCTCCAGATATTCCTGGTGCTGCCGAGTAATGAGGCTATCCGCCAGGCGGTCGAGGCAGGAGCCGGCGCCACCATCATTTCGGAGCTTGTCGTGGCCCGCGCCGTGGCCGAAGGCGGTCTGAGATCGGTGCCGCTCGAACTGCCGAAACGCGACTTCGCCATGATCACTCATCGCGATCGCCAGGCAAGCCTGGCCCAGATGGCGCTCAAGGCACATCTGGGTACGGAGATGAACGGGTCCGCGCCAAGATAGGGTCCGTTGAGATTCAGGTCAGGCCGAGTCGAAAATGGCTGACGCCGAGAACCGGAGCGGAGCGTACTTAAAGTACGTGAGCACCGGAAGCGCAGGTACCAGCCATTTGCAGGCCGGCATCACCTGAATATCAATGGACCCTGATCAGCCGAACTTCCGTTGGGCATCTAGCGCCAGCCCAAGTCCGACCGAGCCGAACATGTCGCCTTCGATGACGGACGCCTGCGGCACCAGCGACAGGATTTCTCGTCTGGCCAGCGGGATCGCGGTCGATCCGCCAGTCAGGAACACCGCGGTGATGTCGGATGGCTTCACCTGGGCGTCACGGATGGTCTGCGCCACCGTTGCTGTGACACGCTCGATATCCCTGGCGATCGTGGCATCCAGCCCGTTGCGCGTGATTTCGGCGGCGAACTCCGCACCCGGCAGCTTCACCACGACATCTGCGGACGATCTGTCGGTCAGCTGTATCTTGGCCTTCTCGACGAGTGCCGCCAGCGCGTGTCCATAGCGGTGTTCGACGATGTGGATGAAACGGCCGACCAGGTCGGCGCGCTCGGCCTCGTAGCGGATCTGGCGCAGATGCGTCATCGCCCTGGCGGTGTAGACCAGATTGATGCGCTGCCATGTCGCCAGATCGATGAAGTAGCTTGCCGGCAGATTGCGCTTGCCGTCCTTGGTTGGCGTCAAATAGCCGAGCTGCGGCATCACATGGGCGATGCTCAGCTGCCGATCGAAATCCGTGCCGCCGATGTGGACGCCCCGGCTGGCCAGGATGTCGTCCTTGCGGTCGAGCGACCGGGAGCGCTGCGGTGAAACGCGCACGATCGAGAAGTCCGACGTGCCGCCGCCCATATCGATTATCAGCGCCAGTTCCTCGCGCGTCACCTTCTGCTCGTAGTCGAGCGCCGCCGCGATCGGCTCGAACTGGAAAGCGATGTGCTTGAAGCCCTGGGCACGCGCGGCGTTCTCGAGTTCGCTTTGCGCCTTCGCGTCGGCCTCGGCATCGTCATCGACGAATTGCACCGGCCGGCCAAGCACGACGGTCTCGACCGTATCGCCGGCATCTGCTTCCAGCCTCTTCTTGAGATGGCCGAGGAACATGCCGACGATCTCCAGGAAGCCGATCGACCGCGATTTGATGCGGGTCTTTTCATGGGCCAGCGAACTGCCGAGCACGCTCTTCAGAGAACGCATCAGCCGGCCTTCGACGCTGTCGGTGTAGTTGGCGATGGCGTGGCGGCCAAAGCAGGTGCGGTTGTCCTCGAAGTTGAAGAATACGGCACTGGGTAGCGTCACCTGGCCGTCCTCAAGCACGACGAGCCGCGGCTGCCCGTTGCGGACCACGCCAACGGTGGAGTTCGAAGTCCCGAAGTCGATGCCGCCGAAGGCTGGTCGCATGACAAGTTCCTGTATTTGTCGTCGGCGAGCCGACAGGCGCCGAGAAATCGCGCGCTGCCCGGGGACAGGCTGCTCTGCCGAACCGAATTGTTTGTGTCTGCCATTTGGCTGGGGAGCGCGGTCTACCGCATGCCTCGGCAAAGGGAAACCACTTTTCGGGGAAAGTTCTGAAGTGGGGGGGGGGTGGGGGGGGTGGGGCGGGGCGCGGCGGGGGGGGGGGCGTGGGGTGGGCGGGGGCGGGGGGGGGGGGGGGGGGGGTGGGGGGGGGAGGGGGGGGGGGGGTTGGGGGGGGGGGGGG
>NZ_JAMYLI010000029.1:0-73955 GCF_040317955.1 Mesorhizobium sp. M1342
ACCACCCCCCCCTCGGCAATCAATTCCCCCCCCCATAAAAACATGGCCCACCCAAAGAAAACCCATAAAACCACCGCGGGCGGCCACCGGCCGCCGCGGCTGGCGCCGGGGCGCTTGTCTCAATCCCACAATCGCCCTGGGAGGGCCGATGGACGGTGCGGCTCCGCTCTTTCGTATGGAAGGCATATCCAAGCGCTATGGCGGCGTACGGGCGCTGGAGAAGGCCGAGCTTGTCGTCGAAGCCGGCAGCATCCACGCCATTCTCGGTGAAAACGGCGCCGGCAAATCGACGCTGATCAAGGTTATGGCAGGTGTCGTGGCGCCCGATGAGGGCCGCATGACGCTGGACGGGCGCGAGGCGACCTTCGCTTCTCCGGGGGCCGCCAACAAGGCCGGCATCGTCTGCATCTTCCAGGAACTGTCGCTGGTCCCTGAGCTCAGCGTGGCCGACAACATCGTCATTTCCGATCCGCCCAAACGCTTCGGCATGATCGACCGCAAGGCGCAGCGCCGCATCGCCGAAGAAGCACTTGCTCGCGCCGGCGCCGCCGACATCCACCCGCTGGCGCTGGTCAAGGACCTGCCATTGTCGCGCCGCCAGATGGTCGAGATCGCCAAGGCATTGGCACGCAAGCCGCGCATCCTCATCCTCGACGAAGCCACCTCCGCGCTGACCGCCGCGGATGTCTCGAAGATCTTCGCGGTGCTCAAGCGGCTGCGCTCGGAAGGGCTGGCGCTGCTTTACATCTCGCACCGCATGAACGAGATCGCCGAACTGGCGGATCAGTGCACGGTGTTCCGCAACGGCCGCAATGTCGCCAGCTATGCAGCCGGCTCGAAGAGCGACAATGAGGTGGTCGAACTGATGATCGGCCGCGAATACAGCCATATCTTTCCGCCCAAGCCGGCGGCCGTGCCTGCCACCGCGGCCCCCAGGCTCGAGGCCCGCAAGCTCTCATGGGCCGACCGGCTGCACGATATCTCGCTGACCGTCAGGGCAGGTGAGGTGGTCGGCCTTGGCGGCCTCGACGGCCAGGGCCAGCGCGAATTGCTGCTCGCCTTCTTCGGCGTGCTGCGGGGCCTCAGCGGCCAGATCCTGATCGACGGCAAGTCTGTCTCGATCACCAGTCCATCCGTTGCGCGCGACGACGGCATCGGCATGGCGCTCATTCCCGAGGACCGCAAGACCGAAGGGCTGATGCTGCCGATGACGGTGCGCGAGAACCTGTCGTTCGCGGCGCTCGACCGGCTGTCGAAGGCCGGCATCATCGATCGCGCCGCCGAGCAGCGGCTGATCGACGACATGGTCGGCCTCTTGGCGATCAAGACGGCGGGCCTCGACATTCCGGTCGGCGCGCTTTCGGGCGGCAACCAGCAGAAAGTGGTCATCGCCAAATGGCTGATGCGCCAGCCGCGCATCATCCTGCTCAACGATCCGACGCGCGGCATCGACGTCGGCACCAAGCAGGAACTGTACCAGCTGATGCGCAAACTGGCCGACGCGGGTGCGGCGATCCTGTTCTACTCGACCGACTATGACGAACTGATCGGCTGCTGCGATCGCGTGCTGGTGCTCTATGACGGGGCGGTCAAGCGCGAGTTGGTCGGTGCCGAGATCACCGAGCGGGCGCTGATATCAAGCGCGCTCAACATCCATGGCGAGGAGAGCCCAGTGGGCCTGGGAGCAAGCGCGTGAAAGATTGGCGCTATTGGCTGGCCGAGCAGCGCGGAACGCTGCTGGCGTTCGGCATCTTCATCGTCATGTTCGTCATCTACACCTCGAACCATCCGGCGGGCTTCACCGCCAATGTCGTGCAGACGGCGTCGAACAAGGGTGTGCTGCTCGCCTTCGTCGCCATGGCGCAGACGCTGGTGGTGATCACCGCGGGCATCGACTTGTCCGTCGGCATGATCTTCCTGCTCACCAACTGCCTCGCCTCCTGGCTGGTGGTCGGCACGCCGATGCAGACGACGCTCGGTGTCATCGCCGTGCTGGCGGTAGGGCTGCTGTGCGGCGCGATCAACGGCGCCATCGTCATCTATGGCCGGCTGCAGCCGATCGTCGCCACCATTGCCACAGGCGCCGTCTATTACGGCATCGGCCTGTTGCTGCGGCCATTTCCGGGCGGCTCGGTCAATGAGGATCTGGCCGACGCGCTGACCGGCCGTGCGTTCGGCGTGGTGCCGGCGAGCCTGGTCGTCCTGCTGGCCGTCGTGCTGGTGATCTGGGTGCCGTTCAGCCGCTCGGTGCTCGGCCGCGCGGCTTATGCGGCGGGGTCGTCGGAGACGGCGGCCTACATGTCCGGCGTGCCGATCCGGCGCGGCAAGTTCGCCGCCTACACGCTGGCCGGCCTGCTGGCGGCGATCGGCGGACTGTTCCTGACCTTCTTCACCTATACGGGTGAAGCGGCCTATGCCAGCGGCAACTCCTACACGCTGTTTTCGATCGCCGCGGTGGTGCTCGGCGGCGTTTCGCTGTTCGGCGGCAAGGGCAGCGCCATCGGCGCCATCTTCGGCGCACTGGCCTTCCGCACCATCGGCGACCTGTTGTTCGTCTTCGATTTCGATCCGCTCTGGCAGCCGCTGTTCCAGGGCGTTATCCTGCTGGTCGCCGTCAGCCTCGGCGCCTTCGCCCTGTTTCGGGTCCGCAACCGGCTGGAGTGGTTCCTGTGAGCGAAACGACGCTTGGCGGCATTGCCGGCCGCGTGCCCAGATTCATCCGCCGTGCCGATCCGGCGGTGCTGACGGCCTTTGCCTGCATCGTTCTCTTGCTGTTCCTGGGCAGCCTCTATTCCAGAAGCTTCCTGTCGCCTGAATATCTTCTGCAGCAGCTCAAGGTGGCTTCATTCCTCGGCGTCATCGCCACCGGGATGATGCTGGTCATCCTGCTCGGTCAGATCGACCTGTCGGTGCCGTGGGCGGTGGCGGCGGGCGCCATGATGGCCTGCGCTGCGGCGGCCTACGGCCCGGTCGGCGTGGCGCTGGCCATTCCGTTCGGTATTTTCTGCGGCATGCTGATCGGCGTCGTCAACGGCATCGGCGTCGCCTATCTGCGCATCCCCTCGATGATCATCACATTGGCCACCAACGCCGTCGCGCAAGGGCTGATGGTGGTCTACACCGGCGGCTTCTCGCCGCAGGATTCGGCGACGGGCGCGATGCGCTACCTGGCGACCGGCTTCGCCATTCCTGGCGTGCCCAACGCGGTCATCATCTGGGCGCTGATCGGGGCCGCGATGGTGTTCGTGCTGACCCGTACCAGCTTCGGCCGCACCGTCTACGGCATCGGCAACCGCGAGCGCGCGGCCTATCTCTCCGGCATCGATACGCGGCGCGTGGTGATGATCGCCTTCGCCGTCTCCGGCGGGCTCTCGGCTTTCGGCGGCGTGCTTCTGGCGGGCTATGCCTCCAAGGCGGCGCAGTCGATGGGCGACGCTTATCTGCTGCCGTCGATCGCCGCGGTGGTGCTTGGCGGCACCTCGATCCTGGGCGGACGCGGCTCTTATCTCGGCACTGTCGCCGGTGTCATCCTGATCACGCTGCTGCAATCCATCCTGTCGGTCATGCAGATGCCGGAGGCGGGGCGGCAGATCATCTATGGTGTCGTCATCGTCGCCATGCTGCTGCTCTACGGCCGCGCGCCGGCAAGCCGCTGACAGTGGATGAAAAGGCAGCACAGGCGCCAGCGGGCGCTCCCGGCTCGGTGTCTCCGGCCATCGTGGTGATGGGCGTCGCCGGCTGCGGCAAGTCGGCCGTCGGTATTGCGCTGGCGGCCGCGCTGCGCGTTACCTTTATCGAGGGCGACAGGCTGCACCCGCCGGAAAACGTCGCACGCATGGCAAGCGGCGAACCCCTTACCGATCAACTGCGCGAAGGCTGGCTCAACGCGATCGGCGAGCGCATCGCGGAGTCGGTGGGCGGCCGACAGGGCGTGGTTGCCGCCTGCTCGGCACTGAAGCGCAGCTACCGCGACCGGTTGAGCGGCTTCTGCCCGGAAATCGTCTTCCTCTATCTGGAGATCGACCCTGCCACGGCCAGGCAGCGTGTCGGCAACCGCAAGGGCCATTTCATGCCGGCAAGCCTGGTCGACAGCCAGTTCGCCATCCTCGAGCCGCCGGCAGTGGAGGAGCGGGCCCTGACGCTCGATGCGACGCGCCCGGTCGGTGAGCTCGTCGCTGCCGCGGTCCGACTGATACGCCGGTCATGAACTTTCATCGTCAGTGCCGATGCCGGTGCTGTCCTGGGCCTCGGTCAGCCGCTGCCGGCGGGACCACGTCAGCATCTGCTCGGGGTAGAGCCTCAGCGCCTCCAGCAGGCGGTCACGCTTGAGCAGGATGTAGTGAGCCTGCACGGCCATGTTCTTGGCGCCATCCCTGGCGGTGTCCGTTGCCGGGGTGACAGACGCCTCCGGCGCCAGCGCGGGGCTGAGCACGGCCCGGTACTCATGTCCGTGCTTGAGCCGGCGCCCGCGACGCCGGACCGCCGATCGGCAGACACAACTTCAGAAATGTTGATTTCGAGGGTCGGACGAAGATATTCGTGTCGCTATTCCATATATGGCGTCAGCACATCTTCGATCCATTTCATGAATGCGCGGACTCGGCGCGACAGATTGCTCCGATGCGCAACGACGAGGGACACGGCGAGCGCCCGGCGACGAAAATCGGGTATGATCTCGACAAGCGCTCCACTCTCCAAGTATCGGCCAATGCCCAAGAGTGGCGCCTGAATCACACCAAGGCCGGCGAGGGCGGCGGCTTCGTAGGTCTGCGCGCTGTTGACGTGTAGCCCACCTGGCAACTGAAGCGTCGCGTAGCTGTCGCCGTCCGGATATTCCCATCCATAGGGTCTCGCGCCCAGCACCGTCGAAAAGTGAATTGTCCTATGTTCCTGACGCCGGAGATCTTCCAGCGACCGAGGGACGCCATGGCGCGCCAGATAGGCGGGGCTGGCAGCGTTGGCCATGCGCAACAGGCCCAGTGGGCGGGCAATCAGCGTCTCGTCCCGAATGGGTCCAAGCCGCAATACACAATCGAACCCCTCTTGAACCAGATCGACTTGCCGATCCGTACTCGACACCTCCAGCTCCAACTCGGGGTGCGCCGCCATGAAATCCGGCAAGGCCGGCACGATCGTTGTGCGCGCCACTTCGGTTGGAAGGTCGACCCGCAAACGCCCGCGAAGTGCCACGCGATCGCCGGCGAACATCGAGTGCAGATCATCGACTTCAGCAAGCAGATCGCGGGCACGGGCATGAAATGCGCGTCCGTCTTCCGTCAACCGCACGCTGCGCGTCGTCCGGTGCAGGAGCCTGACACCGAGATCTTCTTCCAGCTTCCGGACCGCCGTTGAGGCTCTCCCCTTTTGGATGCCCAGGCTGTCGGCTGCGCGGGTGAAGCTCCCCATTTCCGCTACCGTTATGAAAATGAGGATGGGTTCGAGATTTTGCATTTTCGTGCCCCGGTATTGTTTCCCGAAAAGAGAACAGTCGGTTCATTTCCTCGGTGTTTATCACGTCTTGGGGGCACAGTAAGCTTGGAACATGGGATCTTCCCAATGGAGAATGACAAGTGTCGGAAACCGTGAACCTGCATCAGACACCTGAAACTATGACCTTGCATCGCGCCCTGTGGGCCGGCCGGATAATGAGCGCGTTTGTCGTTATCGCTTTGATGGCAGACGGCACTGTTCAGCTTTTCGCGCCGGCACGGATCGCGAGCATGTTGCAGGAAACCGGGTTCGCGATGGACCTGACCGGTGTCGTGGGTCCGATCATACTCGCCTGCGCCATCCTCTATGCCATCCCGGTCACCGCCGTCCTCGGCGCGATCCTGGTGACTGGCTTTCTGGGAGGTGCCATCTGCGCCCATCTCCGCATCGGTGAGTTGGGGTCGCCGCCGGAAATCATTTCCCTGCTTCTGGGCGCGATGACCTGGGGCGGCCTCTATCTGCGCGATCCCCGTATCCGGGCCATTCTGCCGCTCATCCATTGAACCAACAGGGGCAGCTCTGTCCCTAAACATCAGGAGAAAACACATGTTCTTAGTAATGGGAATCACGGGAAACGTGGGCGGCGCGACGGCAAGGCATTTGCTAGCGCAAGGCAAGAAGGTGCGCGCGCTGGTTCGCGACCGCGAGAAGGCGTTGAGCTGGGCGAACCGGGGCGTGGAGCTCGTTGACGGCGATTGGAACGATTCGGCAGCCATCGAGCGAGCGCTCGAAGGCGTCGAAGGCGCGTTCGTCATGCTGCCCCCTGTCTGGGCGCCTTCGCCCGATTACAAGGAAGCAAAGGGCGTGATTGCAAGCTATGTCGAGGCGCTCACCAAGACAGCGCCGCCGCGAGTGGTTGCGCTTTCGTCTATGGGGGCGAACAGAACCAGCGGGCACGGGGTAATCGCGGCCTTGTCGCTTCTGGAGCAAGGTTTTCGCGACCTGACATCGCCAGTTGCTTTTGTGCGCGCAGGCGGATTCTTCGAGAATTTTCTTTTCGGGTTGCAGGTCGCGCAGGGCGGAACGCTGCCGGCTTTCTACAATCCGACAAACCGGAAATCGACAATGGTCGCGACGAACGACATCGGCGCGGAATTCGCAACGCTTTTGACCGGGCCAATGTGGTCAGGGCAGCGCATCGTCGAGCTTGGTTCGATGGTTAGCGCGGACGACGTCGCCGAGCAATTGGGCGAAGTCCTGAATCTCGACGTGAAAGCCTTTGCAATCCCGCGTGCGGGGTGGGCGGAGGCGCTCGAGCAATTCGGCATCCCGAAGGGCCACAGCGGACCTGCCGAAGAAATGTACGAGGCCGTGAATGCGGGATGGATGGACCTCGGTGTGGCGGGTACGGAGCACGTGGCGGGTACGACGTCCGCACGCGATGTATTCGAGGCTGCGTCCAATTTGAACGGGTAGGCCAAACTGTATGGGGTTCTCCTGTGATTTCAGGTCTTCGCAACCCGGGATTTGGAGAACTCCCTCTTCAATGGAAGAATCTCATGTCTGTCTGAGCGCGGTCAGCTTGCAGTCGGTGGTTTAGATCTGCGACGTCAGCTCGACCGGAAAATCGTCATTGTCCGCATCGCGCATGGCGGCGAGGCTGCGATTGTCCAGCACCTCGGCGATAGCCTGCCGCACCTCCAGCATCATGTGGCGGACCTGGCAGGTCGCCTCGTCGCAATCCTCGCAGCGCTGATACTGCGTGCGGCTGGCGCAAGGGATCGGCGCCAGCGGCCCGTCAAGCACGCGCACGACATGGCCGATCTTGATTTCGGAAGCCAACCGGGCAAGGCGGTAGCCGCCTTCCTTGCCTTTGCGGCTCTGGACGAAGCCGGCATTGCGCAACTCGCCCAGGATGGCATCGAGGAATTTCTTCGGGATATTGTTGGCCACAGCGATGTCATTGACGAAGGCCAATTGGCCGGCCGGCAGGCCAGACAGATGCACGAGGGCCTTGAGGCCGTATTTGCCTTTTTTTGTCAGCATGCCCAGATCAACCCATAAAAGCCCCAACCACTCGCATCTGCCGGCTGTTTGTGTGCAAATAATGACGTCTTCGCCCTGCGATGATGTTTCGCAAACAGCCACCAAATTGCACGTTAGGCATAAACGCGTTGATTCTTTGTAACGTTTTGCACTGAGAAGGCGGATATTCTGCTGATAACCAGGTTTTCGGCGTTCAAAAACGAAAAAAGCCGGCAGGGCGCCGGCTTTTCCGTCTACTCCGCAGATATCGCGGCCTTCAGCGGCTGCCGTAGGTCTGGTCGAGCAGGCCGCCAGCGGCGAAATGCTCTTTCTGTACTTTGTCCCAGCCGCCGAAGACGTCTTCCACCGTCAGCAGCCGGATATCGGGGAAATCGGCCTTGTATTTTGCCGCCACAGCGGCGTCGCGGGCTCTGAGGCCGTTGCGGGCGGCGATGTCCTGGCCCTCCGGCGTGTAGAGGAAGTCGAGATAGGTCTTGGCCAGATCGCGCGTGCCGTGCTCGTCGGCAACCTTGTCGACGATCGCGACGGGGAATTCGGCCAGCAGGCTGACCGAAGGCGTGACCTGCTCGAACTTGCCGTCGCCATACTCCTTGCGAATACCGCGCGTCTCCGACTCGAAGGTGATCAGCACATCACCGATCTCGCGCTGCACGAAGGTGGTGGTCGCGGCGCGGCCGCCGGTGTCGAAAATCGGCACGTTGTTGAACAGCTTGGTGATGAACTCCTTCACCTTGGCGTCGTCGCCCTTGAAGGCCTCCTTGGCGTAGGCGGTGGCCGCCAGATAGGTGTAGCGCGCATTGCCGGAGGTTTTCGGATTGGGGAAGATCACCTGCACGTCGTCGCGCACGAGATCGTTCCAGTCCTTGATATGCTTGGGGTTGCCGGCGCGTACCAGGAAGGACGGCAGCGAATAGAAGGGCGAGGCGTTGTCGGGAAAGTTCTTCTGCCAGTCTGCCGACACGAGGTCCTTCTTGACCAGGAAGTCGATGTCGGTGACCTGGTTGAAGGTAACGACATCGGCGCCAAGGCCCTCGGCGATGGCGCGCGCCTGCGCCGAAGTGCCGGCATGCGACTGGTCGACGGTGACGCCCGGATGCTGAGCGATGAAAGCCTTGTTGACCTGCACGAACAGTTCGCGGCCGACATCATAGGATGCGTTGAGCAGTTTGTCAGCCGACCAGGCCGGGGAGGATGCGAGGAACAGGCCGGCGACGGTGGCAAGCCCGAGGAAAAATCGCTTCATGAAAAGAGGCTCCGATGCAATGTGTTTATGGTCGGACCATAGCCGGGGTGCGTGGTGTGCGACGAGGCATGGGTCCGGGGATCAATGCATCGCTTCTAGAAAACCTATCCCCGGAATAGAAGGTTCGTAGTTTTTTCTTTCAAGTGCGACTTCGCCTCGGTGGACGCCGATCGTTCCAATTCGTTTGACTGTTCCGAAAAAAGATACACATTGTGTATGCAGGTGTGCTACGGGAGCGACAAGGAGCGCTGCCATGACAAAGACCACACCCGAGACCCACGCCAAGCCTGTCAATCTGCGCATCCGAGAGGATGTGCGCATATTGATCGACCGTGCTGCGAAAATACGCGGGAAGACCCGCTCCGACTTTATGATCGATGCTGCATATCGTGCGGCCGAGGACACGCTGCTCGACCAGGCACTGATCAAGGTGGATCCCGAGAGCTATCGGCACTATCTCGACATCCTCGATGAGACGCCAAGCGGTGAAGGTTTTGCACGCCTTATGAACGTGCCCAGGCCGTGGCAGGGATGATACTATCGGCGCCCGCGCCTCTGGCCGAAAATCACGATCTCGACCTTTTTCGAAGCGGGACGGAAAGTCTCGACCAATGGCTTCGCCTGAGGGCGCGAGCCAACCAGGTCAGCGGCGCGTCGCGTACCTATGTGGTGGCGGAAGACGCGCGCGTTGTCGGTTATTCCTGCCTCTCTTCGGGCGGGCTTGATCTCGCGCAGGCACCCGGCGCCATTCGTCGCAACATGCCTGATCCCATTCCGATGGTCGTGCTCGGGCGTCTTGCCGTCGACGCGGGCTGGCAAGGCAAGGGGCTGGGTGCCGCGCTGCTGCAAGACGCCGTTTTACGGGCAGGTCGCGCCGCGACGATCCTCGGGATTCGCGGGATATTTGTTCATGCCATATCGGATGAGGCGAAAGCCTTTTACGAACACTACGGTTTTGCGGCTTCGCCGAAAAACCCAATGACCTTGGTGCTGTCGCTGAAAGGCGTGACGAAAGGATAGTCGTGTCGCTCGAAGCATGAATTAAGCCGACCGCCATCAGACCGAAACGTTCCGGGGTGCGATGGCAGGCGATGTCTCCTGTGCCGAGTTTTCCCGGGCCTTGCACCGTGGCGCTGTTTGGCATATACAAATGGCATATACAAAAGAGCTGCAACATGCCCCAGAACCGTCATTCAACAACGCCGCCCAAGGAGGCGAAGCTGTTTCGCAACAACCGCAGCCAGGCGGTGCGCATTCCTGTCGAGTTCGAGCTTCCCGGCGAAAAAGTCCTGATCAGCCGGGAAGGCGATCGTCTTGTCATCGAGCCGGTTCGCAAACCTGGCCTCACCGCGTTGCTCGCCCAGTGGGCGAAAGAGCCGCCGCTCGATCCTGAAGACGACTTCCCCGAGATCGACGACACGCCAGTCAAATCCGAGGACATTTTCTAGATGCGGTTCATGCTGGATACGAACATCATCAGCGACATGATCCGAAACCCGGCTGGCAAGGCCGCGAGGGCAATGTCGCGCGAGGGAGATGACGCGGTTTGCACCAGCATCGTGGTCGCCTCGGAATTGCGATATGGCTGCGCCAGGAAGGGATCGGCCAAGCTGCTCAAGAAGGTTGAAGACTTGCTGGCCGAGATTCCTGTCTTGCCGCTCGATGTGCCGGTGGATGCCGAGTATGGCGGACTTCGCGCCGAGCTTGAAGCGGCAGGCCAGACCATTGGCCACAACGATCTTTTTATTGCCGCTCATGCCTGTGCATTGGGCGCCACGCTGGTGACCGCCAACACGGGCGAGTTCAACCGGATCAAAGGCCTGAAGGTCGAGAACTGGCTGGCGTAGCCCTCGACCAGAGGATCAAGCCGCCGGAAAAAGTTTCCAGCGTCCGGGGCGAAACGCCACCCGGCTTTTCTGCGCCGCGGGGTGGTCGACGGGCAGTTCGATTTCGACCCGCTGGCGCTCTCCGCCGATCTCAAGCTCGACCCGGCGCGTGCCGGCGACGCGGCGGCTGGCGGCGACCGTGCCGGCGATACAGCCGCTGCAGCCGTCCAGCAGTTCGACATCATGCGGGCGGAAATAGAGCGTCGCATCGCCCGAGGGCTCGTTGGGCGCGGCAATCCCGATCGGACGGTCGGCGAGCCAGATCTCGCCATTCTCGACCTTGACGGGAAGCGAGCTTGATTCACCGATGAAGCCATAGACGAAGGGCGAGTTCGGCGTGTCGTAGATATCGTCGGCGGTGCCGACCTGCTCGATGCGGCCCTGGCTCATCACCACGACGCGGTCGGCAAGCTCCAGCGCCTCTTCCTGGTCGTGGGTGACGAAGACGGTGGTATGGCCGGTGGCGTCATGGATTTCGCGCAGCCAGCGGCGCAATTCCCGGCGCACCTGCGCGTCAAGCGCGCCGAACGGCTCGTCGAGCAGCAGCACCTTGGGCTCGATCGCCATGGCGCGCGCCAGCGCCACGCGCTGCCTCTGGCCGCCGGAGAGCTGCGCCGGATAGCGCTTTTCGAGCCCTGAAAGCTGGACGAGGTCCAGAAGCTCGGAGGCGCGACGGCGGATCTCCTGCGCCGGCGGGCGCGACGGTCCGTGCCGGACCTTCAGGCCGAAGCCGATATTGTCCGCCACCGTCATATGCCGGAACAGCGCATAGTGCTGGAAGACAAAGCCGACATTGCGCTCCTGGATCGACTTGTGCGAGGCGTCCTCGTCGCCGAAGAATATCTTTCCCCGTGTCGGCCGCTCCAGCCCGGCAATCAGCCTGAGCAGCGTCGTCTTGCCGGAACCGGACGGTCCCAGCAACGCGATCAGTTCGCCCGACTTGATGTCGAGCGAGACGTCGTGAAGCGCCGGAAACCGGTCAAACTCCTTGCGCACGTTGGCAACGCGAACTTCCATAGTGGTCCCTTTGTCAGTGCCCGCGTGTTGCGGCGATCTCGGCGCCGTAGCGCATCTCGAGAAGTGTTTTCAAGACCAGCGTGACGAGCGCCAGGCCCGCAAGCAATGAAGCGACGGCGAAGGCACCGACGGCGTTGTACTCGTTGTAGAGGATTTCGACATGCAGCGGCATGGTGTTGGTCAGGCCGCGTATGTGACCCGACACCACCGATACCGCGCCGAACTCGCCCATGGCACGCGCATTGCACAGGAGCACGCCGTAGAGCAGCCCCCATTTGACGTTGGGCAAGGTCACGTACCAGAAGGTCTGCCAGCCATTGGCGCCGAGCGAAAGCGCTGCCTCCTCGTCGCCATTGCCTTGTTCCTGCATCAGCGGGATCAACTCGCGGGCGACGAAGGGGAAGGTGACGAAGATTGTGGCCAGCACGATGCCCGGCACGGCAAACAGGATGACGATGCCATGCGCTTTCAGCCAGGTGCCGAGCAGCCCTTGGGCGCCGAACAGAAGCACATAAACGAGGCCCGATATGACCGGCGAGACCGAGAAGGGGAGGTCGATCAGCGTGGTCAGGAAGGCCTTGCCCTTGAACTCGAACTTGGCGATCGCCCAGGCGGCGGAGATGCCGAAGACGATGTTGAGCGGCACCGAGATCGCCGCCACCAGCAGCGTCAGCCGGATCGCCGAGCGGGTGTCGGCACTGCCGAGCGCTTCGGTGTAGGCACCGATGCCCTTGGCGAAGGCTTCGTTGAAGACGATGATCAGCGGCAAGAGCAGGAAAATGCCGAGGAAGGCGAAGGCGACGGCCATCAGAGCCAGGCGCGCAGGGCGGCTTTCCGTGACCGCCGCCGACTGGCTTTCATGATGCGGTTCGTAGGATTTGATCTCCGGGTCAGCCATAGCGCTTGCGGCTCCATGACTGTGCGAGGTTGACGACCAAAAGCATGATGAACGACAAAGCGAGCATGATCGCCGCGATCGCGGTTGCCGCCGGATAATTGTATTCCTCCAACCGAATAACGATCAGCAGCGGTGCGATTTCTGATTTGTAGGGCAAGTTGCCGGCGATGAAGATGACCGAGCCATATTCGCCGACGCCACGCGCGAAGGCGAGCGCGAAGCCGGTGACGATGGCCGGCGCCAGGCCCGGAAACAGGATGCGGGTGATGATCTGGAAGCGATTGGCGCCAAGCGTGGCGGCGGCTTCCTCCACTTCCTTGTCGATCTCCTCCATGATCGGCTGCACGGTGCGCACGACGAAGGGCAGGCCAATGAAGATCAGCGCGATGACGATACCGAGCGGCGTATAGGCTACCTTGATGCCGAGCGGCATCAGCAATTTGCCGATCCAGCCGTTCGGCGCGTAGAGCGTGGTCAGCGCGATGCCGGCCACAGCCGTCGGCAGGGCGAAGGGCAGGTCGACCATGGCATCGACGATGCGGCGGCCGGGGAAGCGGTAGCGCACCAGCACCCATGCGACCAGCGTGCCGAAGACGACGTTGACCGCAGCTGCGACGAAGGCGGTGCCGAAGCTGATTCTCAGCGCATTGATGGTGCGGCGATCGGTGGCGATCGCCCAGAATTCAGGCCAGCCAAGGGCGGCCGAGCGCCAGAGCAGCCCGGATAGCGGGATGAGGATAATGAGGGTGAGGTAGGCAAGCGAGAAGCCGAGCGTCAATCCGAAACCCGGAATTACGCTCGGCTGCCTGAATCGCCACCCCGCCTGGGCGGGTGCTGTGGTCATGTCGTCCTGAATATCGACTGCTTACTGGGGCTTGTAGATCTGGTCGAATATACCACCATCGCCGAAATGATAAGGCTGTGCTTTTTTCCAGCCACCAAACTGTGGATCGTCGATGGTTACGAGCTTGATCGGCGGCAGCTTGGCGAGGTCTTCGGCCGGCACCAGATCGGGCTTGGCAGGACGATAATGGTTCTTGGCGATGATCGTCTGCGCTTCTTTGGAATAGAGCCAGCTCAGATAGGCTTCGGCGACCTTGCGCGTGCCCTTGGCATCGACATTGGCGTCGACCACCGCCACCGGCGGTTCTGCCAGGATCGAGGTCGGCGGGTAGACGATGTCGAAATTGTCGGCACCGAACTCGTCGAGCGCCAGATAGGCCTCGTTTTCCCAGGCGATAAGCACATCGCCCAAGCCCTTTTGCGCGAAGGTCACGGTCGAGCCGCGCGCGCCGGTGTCGAGCACCGGGGCATTGGCGTAGAGCTTGCCGACGAACTCCTTGGTCTTGGCCTCGTCGCCGCCGTCATTGGCGTTAGCGTAGGCCCAGGCGGCGAGATAGTTCCAGCGCGCGCCGCCGGAGGTTTTAGGATTAGGCGTAATCACCTGGACACCGTCCTTGACGAGGTCGCTCCAGTCGTGAATGCCTTTGGGATTGCCCTTGCGAACGAGGAAGATGATGGTCGAGGTGTAAGGCGCTGAATTGTTTTCGAATTTGGTGCGCCAGTCCGGATTGATCTTCTTCGCCTTCGAGACGATGGCATTGATGTCGCCTTCAAGTGCCAGCGTCACCACATCGGCGTCGAGGCCATCGATCACGGCGCGGGCCTGGGCGCCCGATCCGCCATGCGACTGCTGGACGGTGACCGTCTCTCCGGTCTCGGCCTTCCAATGCGCGACGAAAGCTTCGTCATAGGCCTTGTAGAGCTCGCGTGTCGGATCGTAGGACACGTTGAGAATGGTGGTATCGGCAAACGCGAAACCGAGCGTGCCGAACTGGACAGATGTGGCGACCAGTGCGCCGAGCAGTTTCCTGAAATGAGGTTTGGTCATTTCTGCCTCCGTTGAACCCGCGCCAAATCTACCGAATTGGTAGAAATTAGATGCATTCAATGTTGCCTTTTTTGCCCCTCTTGAGAAAATGTTCGACGCCATTTCGCCGTTAGGAGAAATATTTTCCTCTTGCGGCCAAAGGAAGAATCCATGGCCCGGCCACTCAGCCTATCTAGCAAGGGGCGGTGCCGAGGCAAGGTGTGGAATTTGGTCCGGTGCATCAATCGGCGGTGATGGGAAAGTCGAAACGCTGTCTGGCGAACGGTTCGCTTTTCAGCGTGAAGTGCCACCATTCCCTTGCATAGTTCTTGAAGCCGCCAGCGCGCATGGCGTCGACAAGCATCTTGCGGTTTGCCGCCGCTTCACTGGCAAGGCCGCGGTGGGCGGTTTCGCTCATCGGATCAAAGCAGTCGAAGCCGGTGCCGAAATCGAGCGTGTCGGCATCAACCGCGCCACAGGCCGGGTTGGGGCTGGACCTGCGGTCCGTCCGGGCGATGGCGACGTCGACGGTCGAGCCTCGTGAATGGGTCGACAGCTCTCCGACATAGCCGTTGGCGATCAGGTCGCTGCGCCTGACCTTCGGATACCATTGCGGATCGGGCGGCCCGCCCTCGCGCGTCCATTCATTCATGTCGGCGACGGCGCGGGCAGGGCGGTAGCAATCGAACAACACCAGGGTCAAGCCTTTGGCGGCGATCGCTTTCTGGACGGCGGACAGTGCCTTTGCCGCCTGCCCAGTGAGGATGCAGGCCGGGGCGTCATAGCCGTCCACCTTGCGATGCAGAAAATTATCCGATCCGGCGTAGCGTATGTCCTGGCGGATCGAGGGATCGACATCGGCGAGCCGGACAAAGCCGGCGGGCAGGGCATCGGCCAAAGCGGGGAGTGTGGTTGCCGCGATAAGGATTGTTGCTGCCAGTGCTGAGGCTGCTGACGATAGAAGATGGCGCGAGGCACCCCCCTCTGCCCTGCCGGGCATCTCCCCCGCAAGGGGGGAGATTGGCAGCTTTGCCGTTGCGTATTGTCTTTGACAGTTGGCGAAAGCGGAAAGGACATCCGATCTCCCTCCTTGCGGGGGAGATGGCCGGCAGGCCAGAGGGGGGTGCCTCGGAACAGGCATGGGGTGAGTATCCTGCTATCCGCTGAGCCTGTGGAAAGCCAATTCCATGAATCGCTTGGCGCGATCTATTCGACAAACACCTTCACACTCGCCGCACGCCCCGCGGCGTCGATGACGGTCAGTGTCGAATAGCCGGCGCCGTCGGGCTGCCAGGTCGCGGTGCGGCGACGGTCGATGCCAGTGAGCGGCTTGCCGTTGGCCAGCCAGCGGAACGGCGCGCGGCCGCCTTGCAGCTTCAGCACAAGCGGCGAGGCGTCGGCAGAGCTGGTGCCGAGATCGACGCGGGCGCCGTCGGGCGGGAAGATGATGGTCGGTGCGGGTTCGGTCACTGTCGCCTGCACCAGTCCGTCCGACCCGGCGCCGAAGCGGGCGAGCGTCACCGGGAGGTCCTCGCGCCTGGGGCTGAACATGCCGGGCGGTTTGCCCGGCAAGGGGACGGTGGCGATGCCCGAGCGGACAAAACCCTCGAACAGGATGGGAGCGGCCGAGACATAGCCGGAAAGGCCGGGCACCGCGCCGGCATCGGGGCGGCCGACCCAGACGCCCAGCACATAGCGGCCGTCGAAGCCGATCGACCAGGCGTCGCGGTATCCGTAGGACGTGCCGGTCTTGTAGGCGATGCCGCGCTGCAAGGCACCCTCGGGCGGCTTGACGCCCGACAATATGTCGATGATCTGCCAGTTGGCCTGACCGTCGAGGATGGTGGCGCTGGTGCGCTCGGCATTGGCAGGCTCGGTGCCATCATGCAGCGTGTGCGTCTTGCCGCCATTGGCGAGCCCTGTGTAGAGCTGGACGAGGTCGCGCAATGTCACCCCGACGCCGCCAAGACCGATGGCCAGGCCCGGGGCTTCGTTGACCGGCAGTATGGGGCTGACGCCGGCCTGGCGGAAGCGCGCCATCAGCCGCGTTGGCCCGACCGCGTCGAGCACGCGGATCGCCGGCACATTGAGCGACAATTGCAGCGCTTGCCGGATGCTGACATCGCCCTGGTAGCCCATATCGAAATTCTTCGGTCGGTAGCCGGAGAAATCGACGGGGCTGTCGTCGATCAGCGTTTCCTGCGCCACCAGGCCCTGTTCGAAGGCCAGACCGTAGATGAAGGGCTTCAGCGTCGAGCCGGGCGAGCGGACGATCTTTGTCATGTCGATCCAGCCGGAGCGGCTGGCGTCGAAGAAATTGGCCGAGCCGACTTCGCCAAGGATGTCGCCGGTGCGGGAGTCGGCCAGCACCATAGCGACCGACAGGCGAGGGCCGAGCTTGGTGGCCGCGTCCCTCGCCACCTGTTCCAGCCCCTCCTGGACGCTCTTGCGGATCGTCAGCTGCAAGGGCTGGCCGGGGACGGCCTTGGGCAACATCGCATAGGCGGCGTGCGCGGCGAGCGCCGGCAGCGTGCGGCGCAGGTCCGAGACATCGTCGAGGGCGGCCCGTGCGGCCTCGCGCTCGCCGAGCAGGCGGGAGGAGACCATTCGGGTCAGCACCCGGTCGCGGGCGGCGTGGGCGATCTTCAAATTGCGGTCGGGCCGGCGCTTTTCCGGCAGTTGCGGCAGAGCGACGAGCAGGGCGGATTCGGAAACGGTGAGCCGTTTCGGCTCCTTGCCGAAATAGGCGAGCGAGGCGGCGCGCACGCCTTCCAGATTGCCGCCATAAGGCGCCAGCGTCAGGTAGCGTTCGAGGATTTCGCGTTTCGACAATCGCCGCTCGATCTGGATGGCGCGCAGCATCTGCCTGACCTTGGAGCCGAGGCTGCGGCTTTCGCGCGGCTCGATCAGCCGGGCAAGCTGCATCGAAAGCGTCGAGCCGCCGGAGACGATGTGGCCGCTGGTGGCGAACTGGCCGGCGGCGCGGGCCAGCGCCAGCACGTCGACACCTCCATGGTCCCAGAAACGCTTGTCTTCATAGGTGACCAGCATGTCGACGAACTGCTTGTCGACCTGGTCGAGGCGGGTTTCGAGCCGCCAGTACCCGTCCGGCGTGGCAAAGGCGCGCAACAATTCGCCGTCGCGATCCTGGACTTCGGTGGAGACCGTGAGTTCGGCTGGAAGCGGGGGTGGGAAAGCACGGTCGAGTTCCCAGAGGCTGGCTGCGGAGAGCGCCAAAAGGCAGGCGCCCCCTGCGGCTCCAATAGCGAGTTTGCGAAGTATCTTCATGGCTGGAAAGACGCCCCCTCATCCGGCCGCTTCGCGGCCACCTTCTCCCCGATGGGGAGAAGAGACTGGCGCCGGCGCTGGTCGTCTCCTCTCCCCTCGGGGAGAGGTCGACCGAGCGAAGAGGAGGGCGGGTGAGGGGGCACTTTGCTTATCGCGTCCATCACCATCGGAGCCTTACGGCGCCTTGACCTCCATCATGCCGGTGGCGGTGCGGGCCGAATATTGCGGCCGGTACATGTCCTCCACCGTTGCCGCCGGGTGCGCATAGGTACCCGGCGTCACCGCGCGCACGACATAGGCGAGTGTCAGATTGTGGTCATGATCGCCATCGGCCGGGTTGAACGCCGCGACGAAACGGTCGTCGCGGAATTCGAGATGGGCCGCATCGGTCTGCGCCAGCCAGGAGAAGTTCGTCAGCTGGGCGCTGGAGACCAGGCCGGGATTGTCGATCTCGAAGCCGGCCGGCAACAGGTCGGTGACCAGCAGGCGCGACGGCCATTTGTTCTGCTCGTTGACCTTGAGCACGACGACATAGCGTTCGTTCTGCGTCGCCTCGGTGACATTGGCCTCGGTGCCGTCGAGCTTGTAGTAGGTGCGGCTGATGGTGAAGCCGTCGCCGCCGGCCGGCAAGGGCTGGACCGGCGACGCCACGGTGGTAACGACTGCCTGCAGCGGGGTCTTGCCGGTGTTGGCGATGGTCAGCGGGCTGTCGGCCAGGTCAGAGCCTTCCACCTGGTTGGAGTAGCCGCCGGAATGCGCCGCGCCATTGACGGCCAGCGTGATCGAATCATTGCCTTCCTTCAGCGCGCGGGCCGCAAGCAGCATCCAGGATTCGTCCTGGGTGCTGGTCCAGCGGGCTTCGGCGCGTTCCCTGGTCACCAGCTTGATCAGTTCCGGCACGATTGTCGGCACCGGCTTGGATTCCGCCGCCAGCGCCAGCATCGCCGCGCCATCACGCAGCCGCGAGCCGTAGTCGGAGCGGTAGTAGTCGTAGTCGGTGGTGGACTTTGCCAACTGCAAGGCAGTCTTGAAGGTGGCTTCGGCGCGCGGTGTATCGCCGTAGAGCGCCAGGCTTGCCGCCAGCTGGGCAACGGCCATCGGGCTTGAGAAAGCTTCGAGCTGGGTGTCCGCATAGTAGCGCAGGTCGCCGATCGAGGCCTTCTTGTTGCGGGCCAGAACGTAGAGGGCGTAGGCGATCTCGCTGCCACGGTCCTGGACGCTCTGGTCGTAGCCGAGCGAGTTCTGCAGATTGCTCAGCGCCTGGTTCATGGCCAGGCTCGGCACGTCGTATTTCTGCTCGCGCGCCCTGGTCAGGAAGTCCGTGACATAGGCATCGAGCCACAGATCGCCGGAGCCCGGACCCCACAGGCCGAAGCTGCCGCCCGAGGCCTGATAGCTCAGAACCTTGTAGATGGCGTCCTGGATGCGGCCATGGATATCGGGATCGCTGGCCATGCCGATGCCGGATGCCAACTCATTGACGTAGAGAAGCGGCATGGCGCGGCTGGTGGTCTGCTCGGCGCAACCATAGGGGTAGCGGTCGAGTGTCATCAGCAGCGACGGCACGTCGAAGGCTGCCGCCTGCGAAACGCCGACGCTGACGGAGGCGCCGTCAAGCAGGCTTGCCGCCAGCAGTTCCTTGTCGACGCGCAGCGCGCCGCCATTGCCCTTGAGGTCGACCACCAGCCGGGTGGTGACCGGCAATTGCGCCGGACGCACCGGTACATAGAGCGTCTGCTCGACCTTGGTGCCGTCGGCATGGGCGAGCTTGATGGTAAGCGAGGCATTGCCGGCCGTCTGTGCGATCAGCGGCACGGTCAGCGTCTGGCGCTTGCCCTGGGCGAGCGTCAGCTTCTGGGGCAGGGGCTTGTCGCCCGTCGACAGGTCGCCCGTCGTTTCGATCGAGAAGGCGTAGTCGCCGGCCGGACCATCGGTGTCGGCGACATCGATGCGCATGACGGCGGCGTCACCGGGCGCCAGGAAGCGCGGCAGTCCGGCGGTGATGACGACGGGATCGCGCACGATCACGTCGGACTGGGCGTGGCCGACCGCTTCCTTGGTCCAGGCGACGGCCATGACGCGCACGGTGCCGTTGAACTGTGGGATGTCGAAGTCGATCCGCGCCTTGCCGTCGGCGTCGAGCTCGACAGGACCGGAGAAGAAAGCGACCAGCTTTTCGGTCGGCGGGCTGCCTTGCGCCTGCATGTTGGCGCCGTCGCCGCCGGTCCTGAGCTTGCCGGTGTTGCCAAGCGAGCCGTCGATCAGGCGACCGTAGATGTCGCGGATTTCCATGCCCAGCATGCGCTGGCCGAAGAACCAGTTCTCCGGATCCGGCGCCTTGTAGTTGGTCAGGTTGAGGATGCCGACATCGACGGCGGCAACCATGACATAGGCATTGCTGCCCGGCTGCACGCCGGCGACCGAAACCGGGATCGACAGCTGTTGGCGCGGCATGGTCTTGTCCGGTGGCGTCAAGGTGACGGCGAGCTTCTTCGAGCCCGGATCGACCTTCAGCCATTTCACGCCGATGGCGCGCGCCGGCATGCGCGTTTCCTGCGCCTCGCCGGGCCGGAACAGGGTTGCGGTGACATAGGCGCCGGCGCCCCAGTCGTCGCCGACCGGGATGTCGACCGTGCTGCCGCCGGCCGGCACGGATGCCGTGACGGTCTTCAACAGCTTGTCGGAACCGATGTTGATGAGAAGTTCGCCGGCAAAGTGCGGCGAGACTTTCAGCCTGGCCACTTCGCCGGCGGCATAATTGTCCTTGTCGAGGGCGATTTCGAGGCCGTCAGGCGTTTCGGTGGTGGTCGAGGAGACATACCAGCCGGCATCGAACTCGTAGCTTGTCGCCGGTCCCTCGGGATCCGATGTCTCGACTTCGAGGCGGTACTGACCCCAGTCGACCGGCACGGAGACCGTTGCGTCGCCGTCGGCGCTGAGGTCGACCTGGCCGTTGGCGATCGACTTGGTGAAGTTGACCGGCTCGTAGTTCCAGGAATTGTTGGAGCGGTACCACTGGTAATTGCGTTCGACCTTGACCAGCGTCCACTGCGCGCCTTTCAGCGCCTCGCGCTTGCCGTCGGGATCGACGGCGATCAGGCTGAACTTGGCGGTGCCACCCTGCGGCACTTCATTGTCGGCGAAATCCGGACGGATGCCGATCATATGGCCTTGCGGGCGGATGCCGATGTTGAGCGAGCGCTCTATGGCGCGGCCGCCGGATTCGCGCATCCTCACCGTCACCTTGGCGTCGACCAGCTTGGTGGTCGAGGGCAGTTGGTCGACGGAGACCGGGAAGGTCACCTTGCCGTCATCGCCGACCACCGGCAGATCGGCGAGGGGGGTGACCGTGGGTTCGGCCGACTGCTCGTCGGCGAGACCGAAGGAAAAGCCCTGGAAGCGGTCCCAGTCGCGCGACGTCGACAGCGTCAGCTCGCCTTCCAGCGCCAGGCCGGCCGCCGGAGCGCCATAGAGGAAGCGGCCGTCAATGTCGATATTGGCGGTTTCGCCCAGGGCGATTTCCTGCTTGTCGGCCTTCATGTCGAATTCGATGCGATCCGGTACGAAATCCTCGACCAGGAACATGTGGCTGGCCACCGCCGGCTGCTTGGGATCGGTGTAGATCGACACCGACCAGGTACCGCGCATGGCGTTGGGTTCGAGCGGCAGGTCGACGGCATGGCCGCCCGCGGATGCGCCGTCACTGACGATACGGCGGTTTTCGACACCGTCGGGGCGCGAGAAGATGAAGGTCAGCGGCAGGTTCTCGACTGCCTTGGCGGCGCCGTCGCGAGCAAGGGCCGCGACATGAACATCCTCGCCGGCGCGGTAGATACCGCGTTCGGTCCAGGCATAGACGTCAAGCGCACCGGGCGCCGCGCGCCCGGTGACGCCGCGGTCGGACAGATCGAAGCCGGCCCGGCCCATGTCGAGGAAGACGAAATCATTGTCGCCCTGCTTGGCCATCAGCACGGCCGGCACCATGCCGCCGTCGCCGCGCGTCAGGCCGGGGTTGAAGACGGCATGGCCGTCAGCATCCGATGTCGCCGTGCCGAGAACCTCATTGTTCCTGGCAACCAGGGTCAGTTCGGCGCCTGCTATCGGCTTGGCACTGCCCAGCGAACGGGCAAAGACATTGAGCCCGTCCTGGCCGGTATAAGTCGACAGGCCGATGTCGGAGACGACGAACCATTGCGTGGCCATCGAATTGTAGTCGTCGCTCTTGTCGTTGACGGCCTGGGCGGTCAGCACGTAAACGCCGGGCTTGCGCTGCGGCACCGCCTCGTCGACCGGGAAGGAGGTGGTGACCTCCTTGTTGAGATCATTGGCGATGTCGAGCTGGCCTTGCCAGACCGGCGCGCCCATCTGCTCGGAAATGTTGGAGATGTCATAGCCGTCGAGCTGGTGCAGGAACTGGTAGCCCGACAGAAGCTGGGCGAGCGAACGATCGCCGATGCGATAGAGCTTCATCTCGGCGGCGTTCATGTTGACGGTGACGATCGGAATGCCACGGCGCGCGCCAGCCGGCAGCACGAAGCTGTCACCGGTGAAGCGGGCGGACGGTGCGCGGTCCTGCACATAGATCGACAGCACCACGGGGGCCGCGGTCACTTCGCCGATTGCCGCCGGCAGGCCGGCGCGGAAGGTGACGTCGTAGTGCTGGCCATGCTCCAGTCCTTCGACGCAGATTTGCTTGTCCTTGGCCTCGACGCCCTTGGGCGGTGCATTGTCCACGGTGACGAACTGCGCGTAGTCGACGCCGGTCTTGACCAGATCCTGGGAGAATTGCACGCAGATGCGCGGCGCGCTGGTGTCGGCGTCGACGGTATGGTCGATGACGCGAAAACCCTTGCGGGCCTTGAGATCGGCATAGTCGGCCTGGACCGCCGGCGAAGGGTTCAGGGCAAGGCTGGCCTCATAGGCCTGCAGCGCCGGCCGGTAGAGATCGCGCTTGTCGAGCCCGTTGCCGAGCAGCGCCAGCACTTCGGCGCGCGTCTTGGTGGTGCGCAGCAATTTATAGGCATTGAAAGCGGCCGACGTGCCGTTCGCCGGCAAAGTGGATGCTTCGGAGGTGCTTGCGGCGGGCTGAACGGCCAGCGTTTCACGCGCCAGGTCGAGCCAGAGCTGGCCATCATCGGGCAGCACCGAGACCGCGGCCTCGTATTTCAGCATGGCGGAGCGGTGATCGCCGGTCAGCACGGCCTGTTCGGCGGCGCTCAGCAAGGCAGCCATGCCTTCTGTCGGTCTGTCATAGGCCGGGCCGAGCAGCTTGTTGCGGTATTGCTGGGCCTGATCGGACATCCAGTTGGGGAAGAAGGCGAGTTCCGGCGGCGCGCCGATATCAGGGTCGCCATCGATGTTGACGACCTTGCCCGCGACCGCGCCGTTGAAGGTTTTCAAATGGTTGTAGTCGGATTTGAGGAAGCACCATTTGGCTTTTTTGTTGTAGGTGAAGGCGCGGCAGGCCGGGTCTCCCAGGCATGTCGTCTTGCACTGGTCGATTGTCACATTCTGGTCGGACCTGAGATCAAAGCCGAAATAATCGGAATTGTCAGTTGTCGCTATTCGCCGGGCCTCGGCCGCTTGCGCGGCGCTGCTCCAGGCCAGGACATTGGCCCAGGCAAAAAACACGAGAATCAGAATCGAAAGACCACGAGCCGCGCGCATTGCCATAACACCCCTCCAGACACAGCTGACGTCCGGGCATGATCAAGCTTCAGTCAGGCTTGTCAACACGAGGACGCGGCAGGGTTCCGCCTGCCAACGGTTTCCTTTCCGGCCGATGACCGGTAGTACCTCCATAGGACAGGGGATCACGCTTTCTTGCGGCGACGCAAAAGGTGTGAATTCCAAGCCCGCCCTATTTCAGACAATTGGATTGTGGCCCCTTTACGAGCGCTTCAGAACTTCATTCCAATTTTAGTTTTGTAATCTAGGTTGTCTTAATGCCGGCGCATGAAGAGCAGATGTCAGGAGGTCGCGCGCCAGGGCGTGCGCTTCCGCGCGCCCTGCTGCTGGCCATGATGTGCTCGACCGTGCTCGCCGCCGAATCGCGCCCGGCGGCCGCTTTCGAGCTTTTCGGCATCAAGCTGTGGGGGTCGTCCAGCGACGAGGATGCCGATATCGTCGATCCTCTGCGGTACGCCGTGACCATTTCCGCCCCCGACGCCGACAAGGATCTGGTCAAGAAGCTCGAAAATGCCTCGGCGCTGAAGAGTGACGAGGAGCGTCCGGTTTCCGGTTCGCTCGGACTGATGGCCAAAGCGCGCAGCGACCGCGAACAGCTTGTCGCCGCGCTCTATGCCGATGCCCGTTACGAAGGCGTCGTCACCGTCACCATCGACGGCAAGCCGCTCGACGATTTGCCGCCGGATGCCGAATTCAAGGGGCCGAAGCCGGTTCCCGTGGTCATCGACATTGTCACCGGGCCGAAATTCACCTTGGGCAATATCCACCTTGAGGGCGATGCGGCAGGGCTGATGAGCGCCGATTACGGCCTGATTTCAGGCGGCGATGCCGGATCCGGCGCTGTGCTCAAGGCTGAAGCCCTGATCGTGCGGACGCTGAAAGAGCAAGGCAGGCCGCTGGCCAAGGTGACCGACCGCCAGATCGTCGCCGACCATGCCACCTCGACGCTCGACGTGACGCTGACGGTCGCCGCCGGGCCGGTCGCCGGCTATGGCGACACCACTGTGGAAGGCACCGAAAAGGTCGACCGCGACTTCACCGAATACATGACCGGCCTCAAGCGCGGCCGGCAATACTCGCCGCAAGAAATCGACGACGCGCGCGACCGGCTGCTGGCGCTCGAGGTCTTCAACAGCGTGACGTTCAAGGAAGCCGACACGCTCGATGCCGACGGCAACATTCCGATCGGCGTCCAGGTCAGCGAGCGCAAGCCACGCTATTTCGGCGTCGGCGGCACTTTTTCCAACACCGAGGGGCTGGGCCTTGAGGGCTATTGGGGCCACCGCAATTTGTTCGGCCGGGCCGAGAAGCTGCGCATCGAGGGCAAGATCAGCGGCATCGGCAGCAACGATCTCGGCGAGCTCAACTACAATGCCGGCATCATGTTCGAAAAGCCGGGCGTGATCGGGCCGGCATCGAAGTTCTTCGCCAGCGTCAAGACGGTGCTCGAACATCCTGACGCCTACGACCATTTCTCGGTCAAGGGCAGCACCGGCCTGTCCTACGAACTGACCAAGAAGCAGACGGTTTCCGCCGAGGTAGCGCTCGACTATTCCCGCATCCACGATGCTTTTGGCAAGCACAAATACCTGATCGCCAGCATTCCGCTGCAATATGTCTACGACAACCGGGACAACCGGCTGAACCCGACAAGCGGCTTCCGGGTGCTGGCCTATGCCGAGCCGAGCTACGACATTTTGAGCGGTGCGGCGTTCCTGAAGCTGAAGGGCGAAGGGTCGGCCTATCAGTCGCTGGATTCGGCTTCGAAGTTCGTGCTGGCCGAACGTGTCGCCATCGGTTCGATCGTCGGCACCAGCCTCGAACATGTGCCGGCCGACCGGCGCTTTTATTCCGGGGGCGGCGGCTCGGTGCGCGGCTACGCCTATCAGGGCATCGGTCCGAAGGATTTCACCGGCCAGCCGATCGGCGGCCTGTCATTCTTCGAAACCTCGGTCGAGATGCGCATCGCCATCACCGATACGATCGGCATCGTGCCGTTCGTCGACGCCGGCACCGTGTCGACCAAGTCGGTCCCCGATTTCTCCGATGTCAAGGTCGGCGCCGGCGTCGGCCTGCGCTATGTCACGCCGTTCGGGCCGTTGCGCATCGATGCCGCCGTGCCGCTCAACCGCGATCCGGGTGACCCGCATTTCGGCATCTATGCCGGCATCGGACAGGCATTCTGAGCGATGAAAACAGTCTGGCGCATCCTCCGCATTGTTCTCTACACGCTGCTGATCGTGGTTGCGGGAGCGATCGGCGCGCTGGTGGTGCTGACCAAGACCGAGCGCGGCCGCGACAATCTCGCCGGCATCATTTCGCGGCTGGCCTCGAACGACGACCGCAAGATCACGGTCAGCGGCATAGACGGCATCTGGTCCGGGGCGCTCAGCGTCGATCATGTCGTGCTGGAGGATCGCGAGGGCGCCTGGCTGGTGGCGCGCAAGGTGGCCGTCGACTGGTCGCCGCTGGCGCTGCTGTCGAAAAGCTTCAGCGCCGACCGTATCGCTGCCGAGCGCATCGAACTGGCCCGCCTGCCGGTGGCCGGCACGCAACAGCCGGCGCCGAGCGGCACGACGACGCTGCCGGTTTCCATCGACATCAAGCAGATCGACCTGCCCGAAATCGCGCTGGGGCAAGACCTTGCCGGCAGCGGCATCGCAGAGCTTGCGGCCAAGGGATCGGTCAAGGCCGATGCCGCGCCACTGGCGGTCGAGACGGTGCTCAACATCACCCGCCATGACGGCAAGCAAGGTAATGTCGACGCCAAGATCCACTTTGCGCCGGCGGACAACAGGCTCGATCTCGACCTGAAGGCCTCGGAGCCGGCAGGCGGTATCATCGCCAACCTGCTCAAGCTGCCCGACACGCCGCCGGTCGACATAAATGTCTCGGGCACCGGGCCGCTCGCCAATTGGAACGGCATCGGCACGTTCTCAGTCGACGGCAAGATCGTCACCCAGCTGACGGGTCGCCATCAACTGACCGACAAGGGCAATCATATCGAGGCCAAGGGCGACGGTGATTTCGCGCGCTTCCTGCCGGAGAATTTGAAGCCGCTGTTTGCCGGCAAGACCAGTTTCGACGTTGCCGGCACCGCCACATCGGCCGGTGGCGTCAGTGTCGACCGCGCCAACATCGACAGCGATGCGGTGCACGGCACCGCGACCGGCATTGTCGATCCTGCCGGCGCCAGCGACCTCTCGGTCGAACTCGCCGCCAAGGGTCCACCCGTGGTGATCAGCGTCGGCAGCAAGGCGCAGCCGATCACGCTGGCGATCAGCAATGCCACCGCCCGCGCCTTCGGCGACGGCAAGGCGCCGATCATCGACATCGGCGCCTCCTTCGTCTCCATCGTCGCCGGCGGCACGCGGCTGGATGATCTGGCGGCGCAGATCCATTCCGACGGCTTCGACATCCAGAACCGCGCCGGGCCGGTCACCGTCAAGCTGGAGGCGGGCGGCCTCAACACCGACGTGGCGACGCTGGCGCCGCTGATCACCGGCAAGATCGATGTCGCTCTGGCCGGGTCGGTCAGCAAGGATGCCATTGCCATCGACCGGGGCACGCTGCGTTCCGACGCGCTCAACGCCTCGCTGACGGCGACGGTGGCGCTTGCCGACCTGTCGATGCAGTTGAAGATGAACGCGGATGCCGTGGCGACGGCCTTTCCGCCGCAGATCGCCTCGGTGCTAGGCGCCCGGGTGAAATTCTCAGCCAGCGCGACCCGCGATCCGCAGGGATCCTTCGCCGCCAACTCGATCGAATTCACGTCCGGCACGCTCAGCGCCGCCGGCACGGCCAGCATGCAAGGCACCGACATCCAGGCCGACATCAAGGGCAAACTGGGCGATGTTTCCGTGCTGTCGCCGACAGTCGGCGTGCCGGTTGCCGGTAGCGTCGATTTCGCGCTGTCGGCAAGTGGCGCCATGACGGCGCCGGATTTCACGGTTACCGCCGATAGCGACAGCCTGACGGCATCGGGCCGCACGGTGAAGACCATCAAGCTGACGGCAAACGGCAAGGCCGATATCAACAGTCCCGCCGCCAACGTATCGCTGACCGGCTCCGTCGACGACCAGCCGCTCGACATCAAAGCAGCGCTGGTGACAAGCGAAGGCAAGCGTTCGATCAACGGATTCCTGGTCTCGCTGGGCGACAACAAGGTCTCGGGCGATCTCGCGCTCGACGACAAATTCATGCCGCTCGGCACGCTGACGCTCGATGCACCTGCCATCGACCAGCTGGCCGCACTGGCCGGGCAAGCGGTGACGGGCGATATCGACGGCACCATCCGCTTTGCCAAGGAGGGCGACGCGCCCTCCGTTGCGATCGATGCCAAGAGCACGTCGATCGCGCGCGGTGAGGTGACGGCCAAGGCCATCACTGTCAATGCGCTGATCGCCAATTATCTCAAGGCGCCTGCGATCGCCGGTTCGATCAAGGCCGGCAGCGTCACCTCGGGAACCACCGAAATCGGCGATATCGGCGTCGACCTGAAGCGCGATGGCGACTGGACCAATTTCACCGGCGGCGCCACCATAGCTGGCATTCCGGCAACCGCTGCCGGCCGGGTGAAGATCGCCGACGGCACGACCAGCATCGAGATTGCCTCGGGCGAAGCCACTGTTCGCGGCATCAAGGCGGCAATCGCCCAGGCGTCGACACTGAGCATTGCCAACGGCACGGCCAGCATCGAAAGGCTGGCGCTCGATGTCGGCGGCGGTTCGGTGACCTTGTCGGGTACCGCCGGCCAGACGCTCGACCTCGCGGCGCAATTTTCGGCACTGCCCGCGGCGCTCGCCAATGAATTTTCGCCCGGCCTCGATGCTGTGGGAACGCTCAGCGGCACGGCTGGTGTGACCGGACCGCCGGCCGCGCCCGATGTCCGCTTCAATGCGCAACTGGCCGGAATCGAAACCAGCCAGACCCGGCAGGCCGGGCTCGGACCGCTCGCCGTCGATGCGGCCGGCAGCTACACGATTGCCGGCGGCGTGATGCTCGATCAGGCGACGCTGACCGGCGACAAGATTTCCGGCAAGGCGACCGGCACCCTCAACCCGAACGGCGCCAGCGATTTTGTGCTCGATCTCATATCATCCGGCCCCAGCTTGCCCCTGACTGTCGGCAGCGCCGAGAGCCCGGTCAAGATCGAGGTTCAGTCCTTGTCGGCAAAGGTGGCGGGCGAGAGCACGCGGGCCCGCCTGGATGTCTCCGCGATCCTGCCCTCGATCGTCACCAGTCCGGCGAGGGTGGACGGGCTTGCCCTGGCGTTGCATTCGGATGCGTTCGATCTCAAGAACCGTGCAGGGCCGGTTTCCGGCACAGTGTCGGTGGACAAGGTCGGTCTCGACAATCCGGTGATCGCGCCGCTGATCGCCGGCAAGGTCACGGCAGCCGTCAGCGGCCGCCTGACGGCCGACCTGTTTGCCATCGACAGCGGCTCGCTGAAGAGCGATGCGTTGAACAGCCAGGTCGCCGGCCAGGTATCGCTGCGAGACGGTGCCATCGACCTCAATCTCAAGGCGGATGCCCCATCGTCGGCCTTGCCGGCGGCGGCGCGCGGCATCCTTGGCGAACGCGCTGAGATCAGCGCCACGCTGAAGCGCGATCCCAGGGGCAGCATCAACATAGGCGGATTGAAGTTGACCTCGGGTGCGCTGACCGCCGACGGGCAAGCCAGCCTTGCCGACAACAAGGTGGCCGCCGACATCAAGGGCGCGCTGAGCGACATCTCTCTGCTGTCGAAGGATGCCAAGGGCGCCATCGCCTTTGCGTTGAAGGCACAGGGGCCGGCCACCGCGCCGGACCTGTCACTGACGGTCGACAGCGACAGGCTGCTGGTGGCGGCGCGAGAGATCACCGGGTTGAAGCTGACCGCCACCGGCAAGGCCGATGCCGCCAATCCGGCAGCCAACGTGCAACTGACCGGCAATGTCGCCGGCCAGGCGCTGCAAGGCAGCGCGGTGCTGGCGACGGCTGACGGCAAGAGCGCCATCAACGGGCTGCTGCTGTCGCTCGGCAAGAACAGGATTTCAGGCGATCTGGCACTGGACGAGAAGTTCGTGCCGGTCGGCACCATCGCGCTCGACCTGCCTGATATCGGACCGCTGGCGGCACTGGCGCTGGAAAAGGCCGAAGGCGACGTACGCGGCACGATTGCCTTCTCGAAGAATGGCGCAGCACCCCAGGTCGCCATCAAGGCGGCGACAGCGTCGATTACGCGCGGCGACCTGCAGGCGAAAGCCGTCTCGATCGATGCGCTGGTCGCCAACTATCTGGCGGCGCCCGTGATCTCCGGAAAGATCCGCGCCGACACCGTCACGTCGGGCGGCACCGTGATCAGCGGCATCGATGTCGATTTGAAGCGCGACGGCGACTGGACCGGTTTTTCCGGCGGCGCCACAGTCAAGGGCATTCCGGCACAGGCTGCTGGCCGCGTGAAAGTGGCCAACGGCACGACGACCATCGAGCTTGCCTCCGGCCAGGCGACCGTCCAGGGCATCAAGGCGGCCATTGCCCAAGCCTCGACCGTCAGCATCGCCAATGGCACGACGACGCTGGACAGGCTGGTGCTCAACCTTGGGGGTGGCACGGCGACGGTGACCGGCAAGGTCGGCACGGCGCTCGACATCAATGCGACACTGGCGCGGGTGCCGATGTCGCTGGCCAACAGTTTCTCGCCGGGGCTCGACGCCGCCGGCTCGATTTCGGGCACGGTCAAGGTGACGGGCGCGCCGGCGAACCCTGCCATTGCCTTCAAGATCGACGCGGCCGGGGTGCAGACCTCGCAGACCCGAGGTGCTGGTGTCGGCGCGGTGAATATTTCCTCATCCGGCACCTTTGCCGCCAGCAAGCTGACCTTCAACGCCAATGTCAGCGGTGCAGCCGGCCTAGGTCTCAAGGGCGGCGGCACGGTGACGACGGCAGGCACGCCGACGCTGGCGCTCGATTTCAATGGAGCCGTGCCGTTCGGCCTGCTCAGCCAGAAGCTTGCCGCGCAGGGCCTGTCGCTGTCTGGAACCGCCAATGTCAACGTGCAGGTGCGCGGTCCCGCGACATCGCCCGTCATCGGTGGCAGCGTCAGCACCTCCGGTGCGCGCCTTGTCGATGCGCGCTCCGGCCTCGCCGTCAACGATCTCGCCGCCGATGTCACGATTGCCGGCGGCGTCGCCAGGATCAACCGGCTGACCGGAACGCTGTCGACGCGCGGCAGCCTGTCGGCCAGCGGCACGGTCGGCATCAACCCGGCGCAGGGTTTTCCGGCCGATTTGTCGATCAAGCTGGTCGACGGCCGCTATACGGACGGAAGGGTGGTGACCGCCAATCTCGGGGGCGACCTGACGATCAAGGGACCGCTGACCTCCGCACCGGTCATTGCCGGCACCGTGAATCTCGCCAAGACGGTGATCACGGTTCCGGACAAATTGCCGGGCTCGCTGGCGGCGCTCGACGTCAAGCACAAGAACGCGCCAGCTGCGGTCAAGGCACAGGACAAGGCGCTGCGGCCGCCGACGACCAGCGGCAAGGGCGGCGGTAGCGGCCTTGCGCTCGATGTCACGGTCAACGCCCCGAACCAGATCTTCATCCAGGGCAGGGGCGTCGATGCCGAACTTGGCGGCTCGCTCAGGCTGACCGGCCCGGCCTCGTCGCCGCAAGCGGTCGGCACCTTCACCTTGCAGCGCGGACGGCTGTCGATCCTCGGCAAGCGGCTGACCTTCACCGAAGGCACGGTCGGGTTTTCCGGCTCGCTGGTGCCCTATCTCAATTTGACGGCGACCACGACGACGACCAGCGCCACCGTCACCATCGTGGTGTCGGGCGAAGCGACCAATCCGAAGTTCACCTTCTCCTCGGTGCCGGCGCTGCCCGAGGACGAGGTGCTGGCGCAATTGATCTTCGGCCGCTCGATGTCGAACCTGTCGCCGCTGCAGATCGCCCAGTTAGCCGAGGCCGCCGGGCAACTGGCCGGCGTCGGCGGCTCGACGTCGCTTCTGGAAAACCTGCGCAGCGCCATTGGCGTCGACGATCTCGACGTCACCACCGACGACCAGGGCGGCACGGCGGTTTCGGCGGGCAAATACCTCAACGACCGCACCTATGTCACGATCCAGAAGGGCGACAAGCCGGGCTCGGGCAAGGCTACGATCGACCTCAATGTCGGGCGCGGCGTCAAGCTGCGCGGCGAGGCCAACGATGCCGGCGAAGCCAAGGGCGGCATCTTCTACGAGAAGGAATACTGATAATTCGGCAGGGCTTTTGGCCTCATGATGGATCGATTCTGGCGCTGTTCGGGCTGGAGTAAATGTCTCAGTTTAATCGACTATCGAGATTCCAGAAGAATCCATCGGACAGTAGCAAATTTGCGCCAAGACTGTCGTTATCACGCGAACCGCTCCCCTTTCAAAGTTGCACATTCCCTAACATGTTCTCAATCCACGCCGTCTTTGACATCATGGCCTGGATGCGGAATGTTAAAAGGCGGAAAGCCAACAATGGGAGTTAAGTCATGACAATTTATAAGAGTAATGGCGATCGCGTTCCGGATCACATCCTGGCCATGGCCGAAGAAGCCAAGGCAGGCAAGGTGGACCGCCGCGAATTCCTGGCCATGGCCAGCGTCTTCGGCGCATCGACGGCAATGGCTTACGGCTTGCTCGGGCTCGCCGATCCGACGCCGGCGAAGGCCGAAGAGGTAAAGGGCAAGAAGGGCGGCACGCTGAAGATCGCCCAGTGGATCAAGGATCCCAAGGACCCGCGCAAGGCCGACTGGTCGGAAATCGCCAATGCCGAGCGCCAGGCGCTCGAGCCGTTGGTCAAGTACACGTCCGAATACACGTTCCGCCCCTATCTGCTGGAAAGCTGGGACGTCAACGACGATGCCACGCAGTACACGCTGCATGTGCGCAAGGGCGTCACCTGGTCGAATGGCGATGCCTTCACCGCCGCCGACGTCGTCTTCAACCTGAAGCGTTGGGCCGACAAGAAAGCCGAAGGCAATTCCATGCCAGGCCGTCTTGGCTCGCTGGTCAAGGACGACAAGCTCGACGAAAGCGCCGTGACCATGCCGGACGACCACACGGTCGTGCTGAAGCTCACCAAGCCGGACATCGCGCTGATTCCGAACATGTGCGACTATCCCGGCCTTATCGTCCACAAGACCTTCGACGAGAAGGGCGGCGACTTCAAGGCCTGCCCGATCGGCACCGGTCCGTTCGAACTCGTCTCCTACGATGTCGGTCAGAAGGTGGTCTACAAGCGCCGCACCGACGACAAGTGGTGGGATGGCGAAGTGTTCCTCGATGGCCTGGAATTCATCGACTACGGCACCGATCCGGCAGCCATGGTCAGCGCTTTCGAAGCCGGCGAAGTGCACACCAATTTCGAGACTTCGGCCGACTATGTGTCGATCCTCGACGGCATGGACCTGGTGAAGTCGGAGATCGTCACCGCGTCGACCATCGTCTGCCGCACCAACGTCAACAACAAGCCCTATGGCGACCAGAAGGTGCGCAACGCGCTGCAGCTTGCGGTCGACAACAATGTCGTCTTGCAGCTCGGCTACGGCAATGCCGGTTCGGTCGCCGAAAACCACCATGTCTGCTCGATCCATCCGGAATATTACGAGCTGCCCAAGGTTGCCCGTGATCCGGCCAAGGCAAAGGCGCTGATGGCGGAAGCCGGCCAGGCCGACTTCGAACACGAGCTGATCACTGTCGATGAAGACTGGCACAAGAACACCGGCGATGCGATCGCCGCCCAGCTGCGCGACGCCGGCATCAAGGTGAAGCGCACCGTTCTGCCGGGTTCGACGTTCTGGAACGACTGGACGAAGTATCCGCTGTCGATGACCAACTGGAACATGCGCCCGCTCGGCGTCCAGGTTCTGGCCATCGCCTATCGCACCGGCGAGGCCTGGAACGAGGCCGGCTGGTCGAATCCGGACTGGGATGCCAAGCTGAATGCGGCGCTCGCCGTTGCCGACGCCGCCAAGCGCAAGGAGATGATGAAGGAAATCGAGCAGATCCTGCAGGATTCCGGCATCATGATCCAGCCGTACTGGCGCAAGCTCTACAGCCACTCGGTCAAGGCGGTGCAGAATTACAAGATGCACCCGACCTTCGAGCGCGACTACGGCAAGATCTGGCTCGACCAGGCTTGATCGCACCGACATTGGGGGAAGAGGCTCGCTCCCTTCCCCCGCTCTTTGCATCGTCCGTCCCTGCTGGTCCGCACTTTCTCAAAAAAATTGCGGACTCGCGGGCAAGGCCATGCAACAAAAACAGGGTTGATCGCATCCGAAGGCCTGTTTGACAGCCAGCCCCGCCGGTTACGGCAGGGTTGGCTTTCATAGCCGGCTCAAACCCCAACCCATCGGCAGGGGGCCGCCATGCTTTCCTTCGTTATCAGGCGTCTTGGCACCATGGCATTGACGATGCTGTGCCTGACCATGGTCGTCTTCTTCCTGATCAACCTCGAACCCAATCTGAAGAAGCTGGCGATCAGCCAGACCGAAATGCATACGTCGGCCGAGCAGCTCGAGAGCTGGCTGGTCAACCATGGCTATCGGCAGAACTTCTTCGTCCGCTATGGGCAGTGGCTGGGCGTGGTGCCCAAGCAACCTGTGACAGACCCGGCGACCGGCAAGCCGGCGCAGCGTTTCTCCTTCTGCAACGATCCGCTCGTCCCGACCTTCGCCGGCGTTTTCCAGGGCGATTTCGGCTGCTCGACCAAGTTCAAGGCGACCGTCGCCTCAAAACTGTTTCCGGCACTTGGCGCTACGGGCATCCTGATGTTCTGGGTGCTGATGGTGATGGTGCCGATCTCGCTGCTGATCGGCATTCTGGCCGGCATGCGCGAGGGGTCGCGAACCGACCGCGTGCTGTCGGTGGCATCGATCGCCTCGACGGCGACGCCTGAATATGTGTCGGGCGTCATTTTCACCGTCATCTTCGCCTCATGGCTAGGCTGGCTGAACGGCTCGGCGGCTTCGGCCAGCCAGGGCATCACCTTCTATAATTTCACTTTGCCGGTGATGACGCTGGCGATTTACGGCATCGGCTACATCGCCCGCATGACGCGTGCCTCGATGGTCGAAGTGATGACGCAGCAATATATCCGCACTGCCAGGTTGAAGGGTCTTTCCTTCGGCAGCGTCGTGGTCAAACATGCCTTGCGCAACGCGCTGATCGCACCGTTCACCGTCATCATGCTGCAGTTTCCCTGGCTGCTCACCGGCGTCGTCATCGTCGAGGTGATGTTTCGTTACCAGGGCTTCGGCTACACGCTGGTCGAGGCGGCCGGCAACAACGACATCGACCTTTTGCTCGGCTGCTCGCTGGTCTCGGTGTTCATCGTCTTGATCACGCAGCTCATTTCCGATGTCGGCTACGCGTTTCTCAATCCGCGTATCAGAGTCCAGTAGGGAGCGAAGCGGATGCCGGTTCAATACATCAGTGGCTTCACCGTCGTTCTCGAAGTGCTGTCGCGCTTCTGGCCGGTCTGGATCGCGCTCGTCATCGTCATGGGCGCGAGCTTCGCCTACAAGAAGAAGCTGGCGCTCTACGGCCAGCTGTTCGACAGCGGTGTCGGCATCGTCGGCGTCGGCATCTGCCTGTTCTGGCTGTTCACGGCAATCTTCGCCGCGACCGTTTCTCCCTTCGATCCGCTGGCCCAGATTCCCATCATGAAGGATGTGCTGCCGGGCGCCGTCGAACCGAAATCGGGACTGGCCTATCTGTTCGGTGGCGACAAGCTGGCACGCGACGTGTTTTCGCGCATGGTCTATG
The DNA here is from genome assembly GCF_040317955.1 of Mesorhizobium sp. M1342. Lineage (NCBI taxonomy): Bacteria > Pseudomonadati > Pseudomonadota > Alphaproteobacteria > Hyphomicrobiales > Phyllobacteriaceae > Mesorhizobium > Mesorhizobium sp. M1342. The sequence continues at coordinate 35,156 of NZ_JAMYLI010000029.1, forward strand.
GCAGCCAGATCGTGCTGATCATCGCGCCGGCGGCAACCGGCTTCGCGCTGATGGTCGGCATCACGCTCGGCCTACCCGCCGGCTACTACGGCGGCAAGATCGACACCGTGCTGTCGTTCCTCGCCAATCTCGTGCTGGCCTTCCCTGTGATCCTGCTGTTTTATCTTTTGGTGACGCCGGGCATCATGGACACGCCGATCCCCTATGGCATGGCCGGCGTCTTCTTCCTGTTCCCGATCATCTTCTTCACGGTGCTGTTCTGGACGCGCTACAAGAACCGCCCCGACCGGCTCTACATCTTGCTCGGCATCACCTTGATCCTCGGCGGCTGGATCTATGCCGGCCTTGTCTTCGACGCCGATCCGCTGAAGATCGTGCACATCGATCCCAACCAGCTCAACATCTTCGTGGCGGTGGTGTTCGCGTCCAGCCCCGGCGTGTTCCGCATCGTGCGTGGCCTGGTGATGGACATCAAGACGCGTGACTATGTGGCGGCGGCGCAGACGCGCGGTGAATCGCCCTGGTACATCATGCTATGGGAGATCCTGCCCAATGCGCGCGGGCCACTGATCGTCGACGCCTGCCTGCGCATCGGCTACACCACGATCCTGCTCGGCACGCTCGGTTATTTCGGCCTTGGCCTGGCGCCGGAAAGTCCGGACTGGGGCACTGCGATCAAGGACGCCAGCCGCCTGCTGCGCTCCTTCATCCACCCGGCGTTGCCGCCGACGATCGCACTGATGTCGTTCGTGCTGGGCTTGAACCTGCTCGCCGACTCGCTGCGCGAACAATCGATGAAAGACTGATCTCGCGGGTTTCGACCCGATGCGCCTGATAGAAACAGGCCTAGAAGAACCAGGATTGGAGCGACCCATGAACGAGGCAGTTCGAAATCCCGCGACGCCAACCAATGGGCCGGCCAACGCGCCGATCATCGAGATCGAGAACCTGTCGATCTCCTTCTTCACCCGCAAGGGCGAGATCCCGGCGGTCATGGATTTTTCCTGCACCGTCATGCCCGGCGAGGCGATGGGCATCGTCGGCGAATCCGGCTGCGGCAAGTCGACCGTGTCGCTCGGCATCATGCGCGACCTCTCCAACATCGGGAAGATCGTCGGCGGCAAGATCAAGTTCCAGGGCAAGGACATGGGCGAGCTCTCCGACGAGGAGTTGCGCTCCATTCGCGGCAACAAGATCGCGATGATCTACCAGGAGCCGATGGCGAGCCTGAACCCGGCGATGAAGGTCGGCCAGCAATTGATGGAAGTGCCGCTGATCCACGACAAGGTGTCGAAGGAAGAGGCCCATAAACGCGCGCTTGACATGGTGCGCGCGGTCAAGCTGCCTGATCCCGAGCGCATGATGCGCTCCTATCCGCACCAGCTCTCGGGCGGCCAGCAGCAACGCATCGTCATTGCCATGGCGCTGCTGTCGAAGCCGGCGCTGCTTTTGCTCGACGAACCGACGACGGCGCTCGACGTGACGGTGGAGGCCGGCATTGTCGACCTGGTCAAGGGGCTCGGCGAGAAGTTCGGCACGTCGATGATTTTCGTGTCGCACAATCTCGGCCTGATCCTGGAAACCTGCGACCGCATCACGGTTATGTATTCGGGCGAAGCGGTCGAAACGGGCAAGATCAAGGACGTGTTCGACCGGATGCGCCACCCTTATACGCAAGGGCTGTTCCGCTCGATCCCGCTGCCCGGCGCAGACAAGAATTCGCGGCCGCTAATTTCGATCCCCGGCCAGCTACCGCTGCCGCACGAGCGGCCCAAGGGCTGCAATTTCGGCCCTCGCTGCCACCATTTCGTCGAGGGCGTCTGCAACGCCGCCGAAATCCCGATGATCGAGGTCGCGGGCCACGAAGGCCATTTCTCGCGCTGCGTGCGCTTCAACGAGATCGACTGGGAGGCGCTGCCGCCCGGCGCCAAGAAGGTCAATGAGCGCGTCGTGCCCGGCGCTCCGGTGCTCAAGATCGAGGATCTCAGAAAATACTACAGGGTCGGCGGCAGCGAGGTGTTCGGCTCGAGCGAGGGCCGCGTCGTCAAGGCCAACGAGACGATCTCGTTCATGGCGCGGGAATCCGAGACGGTTGCCATCGTCGGCGAATCCGGCTGCGGAAAGTCGACGCTGGCCAAGGTGCTGCTTGGGCTGGAGACGGCAAGTGCCGGCACGGTGACGCTGGGCAACAAGGAAATCCAGTCGACGGGCATCGAGAAGCGGAGCGTCGACACGGTGTCGTCGATCCAGATGGTGTTCCAGAATCCGTTCGACACGCTCAATCCCAGCCATTCGGTCGGTTCGCAGATCATCCGCACGCTGGAGAAGTTCAATGTCGGCAAGACGGTTGCCGATCGCCGCAAGCGCATGCTGGAACTGCTCGACCTGGTGAAGCTGCCGCGGGCATTCGAAACCCGCAAGCCGCGCCAGCTATCGGGCGGCCAGAAGCAGCGCATCGGCGTGGCGCGCGCCTTTGCCGGCGACGCCAAGGTGGTGGTGGCCGACGAGCCGGTCTCGGCATTGGACGTGTCGGTGCAGGCGGCGGTGACCGAACTGCTGATGGACATCCAGCGCAAGAACAAGACGACAATGCTGTTCATCAGCCATGATCTGTCGGTCGTGCGCTACATCGCCGACCGCGTCGTGGTCATGTATCTCGGCTATATTGTCGAGCAAGGCACGACCGACCAGATCTTCGCGCCGCCCTACCATCCCTATACCGAGGCGCTGCTGTCGGCGATCCCGATCGCTGACACCAGCGTGGTCAAGCGGCACATCGTGCTGGAGGGCGACATTCCCTCGGCGATGAACCCACCGTCCGGCTGCCCGTTCCAGACCCGCTGCGGCTACAAGAAGCTGGTGCCTGACAATCTGTGCGAGACCAAGGTGCCACCGGTCAAGCATCTCGGCGGCGGCCATATGAGCCTGTGCTGGCTCTCCGACGACGTGCTGGCAACGATGGAGCCGGTGATCAAGTTCGACAAGGAGCACGCCGCGCACGAAGGCGTGCCGGATGACGCGCCGCATGGCGATGGCCCCGGTTTTGCCGGCACGCCACCGAAGCGTCCGCGCGGCAAGACGGGCAGCGCGGAAGCCGATGCAGCGAGGCAGGCCGGCGAGGAGACGGAAGCCGTTTCGAAAGCCCGCCGTCACGAGGTCCGCGACGAGGTTTCGGAAACCGGCGATACCCCAAAGCCGGGCGTTTCTAGGAAACCGAACTGACCGGCATCAGGCAATGCCATCAATTTCATATGCTGCGCAAAACATGCGTCCCTTGAGAATCTCAGTCTGTTGCTCTATGTGATGCGTGATGTTTGATGCTTGGAAAGGAGGACGAATTGTGAGAACGACACTTGCAATCGATGATGATGTCCTTCTTGCCGCCAAGGCTATGGCGCGGCAGCAGGATCGCAGCGTGGGAGAAGTCATTTCCGATCTGGTTCGCCGTTCGCTGCGTCGGCCGCAGGCGGGCGGTGAGCGCAACGGCATTCCCTTGCTTTCGTCGCGGCCCGGCGGGCCGATGGTCGATCTCGAAACGGTCAATGCGCTTCGCGACGAGCTGCCGTGACCTTCCTGCTCGACGTCAATGTGTTGATTGCGCTGATCGATCCGGCTCATGTCGCGCATGACGATGCCCATCGGTGGTTCGAATCCACCGGGCATCACTCATGGGCCACATGCCCCATCACCGAGAATGGCGTTATCAGGATCGTGGGCAACCCCAAATACCCCAACTCTCCTGGCTCCCCTGCCGTCGTCGCGCCGATCGTCGGCAAATTGCACGCACTTGCCGGACACCAGTTCTGGCCCGATGACATTAGCCTTGTCAGTTCCAGAGAGATCGACGCGGGCAAGATCCTGACTTCGACGCAAGTAACCGACAGTTATCTGCTGGCGCTGGCCAAGTCGCATGACGGCGAGTTGGCGACGTTCGACCGAAAGCTATCGACGACGGCGGTAAAATCAGGGAAGGCAATCCTTCATCTGATCCCAAGCAAGTGAATCGCTGAGATCTTTTCTGCTCGAGGGGCGACATCGCTTTTCGCAGCGCCAAGTGATTTCACTTGGCTGCGTAATGCTCCGGCAAAGTCAGTTGCCGCACTCGCTCAGTTGCTGCGCATAGTCCCGCGCCATCTTGTCGGTGGCCCGGGCATAGCCCTGGACGCCGGCATCGCCCCGGTTGCCGCGGCCATAGGCGGTCCAGCCGAGATAGTAGGCAAGATAGAGGTTGTAGGTATCGTTGCGGGCAACGCCATACCTGTCTGCGGTCTTGGAATGATACCAGCCGACAAAGTCGACGGCGTCGGCGAATTTCGTCCGCCGTGCCGCCCAGTTGCCGGTCTCGCGCTGATATTGCGACCAGGTGCCGTCCAGCGCCTGCGAGAAGCCGGTGGCCGACGAGACATGCTTCCACGGAATGAAGCCGAGCAGCTTGGTGCGTGGCGGCCGTGCATTGCTCTTGAAACCGGATTCTTTGCGCACCGTCGCCATCAGCACGGGAACGGGGATGCCGTATTTCTGCTGGGCGCGCTCGGCGGCCGACTGCCAGTTGTCGAACCAGCCGTCATTCTGGTCGAAGACGGCACAGACATTGTTGATGTGGCTGGGCGGCGTGGCGCAGGCCGAAAGCGCCAGCAGCACGCAAACCGCACCAATTTTACTAAAACTCGAACTACGCATGGGCAGAGCAATAGGCCGAAATCATAAAGGGAATCTTGCGGCGTCCGTTAACGCTTCGCCGGCGCAGTCTCTAAGGAAATCCAGTATCGATAATCCGACGCACTTCGTCGCTTTTTCTAAACAGACATTGCAGAAATGCCGCCGTGGCTAAAATCGCGCCCGCAGACGACGTATTTCTGACAGCTTGCCCGGTTTGCCGGGGCTTTGATACCGGCATGAACGAACCAAGACGCAAACGCGGCGCCGAGCGCACCAGCAACAGAGGGCCATCGGCCATCCCGCAACTGTCGCTCAGGCGGGTGACAAATCCCTATCCGCCAATGGCGATGCTGTCGCCCGACCAGATCGAGCAGATCCATCAGGCGTCGATGCACATATTGGAGAATTTCGGCATCGAGGTGATGAGCCCGCGGGCGCTGTCGCTGTTCGAGAAGGCCGGCGCCAAAGTCGATCATGCCTCGGCGAATGTCCGCATCGATCGCGGCCTGGTCGAAGACGTGCTGAAGACCACGCAGTCCAGCTATGTGTTGACGCCGCGCAACCCGGCCAACGCGGTTCATCTCGGCGGCAACACCATCAATTTCACGCTGGTTGCCGGACCGCCCAATGTGCACGATATGGAGCGCGGCCGCCGCGCCGGCAATTTGCGCGACTATGCGGATCTGACCCGGTTGGCGCAGCATTTCAACTGCATCCACATGCTGGGCAACCAGGTCTGCGCACCGGTGGAACTGCCGGCCAATTCCCGCCATCTCGACACCTATTTCACCAATCTGACGCTGACCGACAAGAGTTTCCATGTCTCGGCGATCGGGAGGGGCAGGGCGCTTGACGGCATCGAGATGATGGCGATTTCGCGCGGGCTGACGCTCGATCAGATGCGCGACGATCCCGGCATCACCACGATCATCTCGGTCAACTCGCCGCGCCGCTTCGACGAGATGATGGCCGAAGGACTGATGACCATGGCCGAGTTCGGCCAGTCGGTGGCGGTGACGCCGTTCACGCTGATGGGGGCGATGAGCCCGGTGACGCTGGCTGGCGCGCTGGCGCAGCAGAACGCCGAGGCGCTGTTCGGCGTCGTGCTGACGCAGCTTGTCCGTCCAGGCGCGCCGGTCATGTATGGCGCCTTCACCTCCAATGTCGACATGAAGTCCGGCGCGCCGGCCTTCGGCACGCCTGAGAACACCAAGGCCAACATTGCGTCGGGGCAACTGGCGCGGCGCTACGGGCTTCCGTACCGCACGACGCCGGGCTCGGCTTCCAACGCTGCCGATGCGCAGGGCGCCTATGAGACGCTGATGGCGCTGTGGGGCGCGGTGCTCGGCCACGGCAACCTCGTCTACCACGCCGCCGGCTGGCAGGAGGGCGGGCTGACGGCGTCGTTCGAAAAATTCATCATCGATGTCGAGATGATCCAGCACATGATGGAGTTCTTGCGCCCGATCGAGGTCAATGAGGCCGAGCTCGCCGTCGAGGCGTTGGGCGCGGTGCCGACCGGCGGCCATTTCTTCGGCGAACCGCACACGCTGGAGCGCTACGCCACCGCCTTCTACCAGCCGATGCTGTCCAACTGGCAGAATTACGAGGCGTGGCAGGAGGCTGGCGGGCTCGACGCGACGGCGCGCGCGACGCGGCTGTGGAAGAAGGCGCTGGAAGACTATGTCGAGCCGGTGATGGATATCGCCGTGCGCGAGGCGCTGGAGGCTTACATGGCCAGGCGCAAGGAAGCGATCGGGCAGGGCGAGCCGTGATCGTTCCCAGCTTGAATCCACTCACCCATCCAACTCACTGATAACAGAGCAAAACTCATGAAATCGCATGCAAAGGTCGTGGTCATTGGCGGTGGCGTCGTCGGGTGCTCCGTGCTGTTCCATCTCGCCCGCCACGGCTGGACCGATGTTGTCCTGCTGGAACGCGACGAATTGACGTCCGGCTCGACCTGGCACGCGGCCGGCGGCATGCACACCATCAATGGCGACCCTAACGTCGCCAAGCTGCAGAAATACACGATCAACCTCTACAAGGAGATCGAGGAGCTTTCCGGCCAGGCGACCGGCGTGCATCTGACCGGCGGCGTGCTTCTGGCGGCAACCGAGGCGCGGCTGGACTGGCTGCGCGGCGTCGTCGCCAAGGGCCGCTATCTCGGCATCGAGCTGGAGGAGATCTCGCCCAACGAGGCGGCCGAACTGATGCCGCTTCTCGACCCCAGGCAGTTCGTCGGCGCCGTCAGGAACAAGGAGGACGGCCATCTCGACCCCTCGGGCGTCACCCATGCCTATGCCAAGGCCGCGCGGAAACTTGGGGCGGAAGTGGAGCGTTTCACCAAGGTCGAGGACATCGTGCGGCGTCCTGACGGGCTGTGGCGCGTCATCACCAACAAGGGCGAGGTGGTGGCCGAGCATGTCGTCAATGCCGGCGGCCTGTGGGCGCGCGAGGTCGGCCGCATGGTTGGTCTCGAACTGCCGGTGCTGGCCATGGAGCACATGTACCTGATCACCGAGGATATGCCGGAGGTCGCCGCCTGGAACGCCAAGACCGGCACCGAGATCATCCACGCGGTCGACTTCGATGGCGAGCTTTACCTGCGCCAGGAGCGCGGCGGCATGCTGATGGGCACCTATGAGAAGGCCAACAAGCCGTGGTCCGAGTACCAGACGCCATGGAATTTCGGCCATGAATTGCTGGCGCCCGACATCGACCGCATAGCGCCATCGCTGGAGGTCGGCTTTCGGCATTTCCCGGCCTTCCAGAACACCGGCATCAAGCAGATCATCAACGGCCCCTTCACTTTCGCCCCTGACGGCAACCCGCTGGTCGGGCCGGTGCGCGGCCTGCCGGGCTTCTGGGTCGCCTGCGGTGTCATGGCCGGTTTTTCGCAAGGCGGCGGCGTCGGCCTTGCTTTGTCGAACTGGATGATCGAGGGCGATCCCGGCGCCGATATCTGGGCGATGGATGTCGCGCGCTACGGCGACTGGGCGACGATGGCCTATACCAACGCCAAGGTGCGCGAGAATTATTCCAGGCGCTTTTCGATCCGCTTCCCCAATGAGGAGTTGCCCGCCGGGCGGCCGCTGAAGACGACGCCGATCTATGATCTGCTGTCTGCTGGGGGTGCGCAATGGGGCGTTGCCTATGGGCTGGAAGTGCCGCTGTGGTACGCGCCGGAAGGCGTCAAGGACGAATTCTCTTGGCGCCGCTCGAGCGACTTCACGCACGTCGCCAGGGAGGTCGCGACGGTTCGTGACGGTGTCGGCCTGTCCGAGATTTCGAGCTTCGCCAAATACAAGGTGACGGGTGAGGGGGCGGCCGCCTGGCTCGACCGGATGCTTGCCTGCAAACTGCCGAAACCCGGCCGCATGACGCTGGCGCCGATGCTGAAGCAGGACGGCAGGCTGATCGGCGACTTCACGCTGGCCAATCTGGGGGAGGACGGCTGGTTCCTCGCCGGCTCCGGCATCGCCGAGCAATACCATATGCGCTGGTTCGAGAAGCACCTGCCTGACGATGGATCAGTCCGCATCGAAGCGCTGGGCGCGAAGCTCACCGGCCTGTCGATCGCCGGCCCGAAGGCGCGGGATGTGCTGGCAAAGGCCACGCGTTCGGATGTCTCCAATGCGGCATTTTCCTTCATGGCCATTGGCCGGATGGATATCGGCATGGCGCCGTGCCTGGTCGGCCGTGTGAGCTATACCGGCGATCTCGGCTACGAAATCTGGGTGGCGCCGGAATACCAGCGCGCCGCTTATCAAGTGCTGATGGCGGCGGGCGAGGAATTCGGCATCGGCCTGTTCGGCTCGCGCGCCCTCAATGCGCTGCGGCTGGACAAGAATTACGGCTCATGGGGGCGCGAGTACCGGCCGATCTACGGACCGCTGGAAGCGGGGCTCGACCGTTTCGTTGCTTACGGCAAGGACGCCGATTTCATCGGCAAGGCCGCGGCGCTGGCCGAGCGCAAGCTGGGCGGCAAATTGCGCCTGCGCGCCTTTATCGTCGATGCCGACGATGCCGATGTCATTGGCGACGAGCCGATCTGGTTCGATGGTGCGGTGCGCGGCTGGGTGACGTCGGGCGGCTATGCGCATCATTCGAAGAAATCCGTCGCCATCGGCTATGTGCCGAAGGAGATCGCCGATGAGAGCGACGGCTTCGAAATCGAGCTGCTGGGCAAGCGCCATGCGGCGCGCATTCAGGCGGTGCCGCTTTTCGACGCCAATTTCGAACGGATGCGTGCCTGAAGCGCTTCGGCTTCGCTGATGCGCTTCAGATTCCTGTTTTGTGCATGTCGTTGTCCCAAAACCGCTGGGCACTTTTGGGCGACATGCACTAGGCACGCCCCTTCTTCTGGGCGTCAGGCGCTGCGGCGGTTGTCCAGCGCGAAGGCGCCGGCGCCCGCAAACACCAGATAGAGGAAGATGAAGCAGAACGAGATCGCCGAATCGCCGCCATTGTTGACCGGGAAGAAGTCGCGCGGCGCGTGCGCCATGAAATAGGCGATCGCCATTTCGCCGGCCAGAAGGAACGCGACCGGCCGGGTGAACAGGCCCAGCGCCAGCAGGATGCCGCCGGCGAATTCGAGGATGCCGGCGGTGAGTGACAGCCCGCTCAAAGCACCGGCGTGGTCGCTGATCGGGAAATTGAACAGTTTCTGGGTGCCGTGTTCGATGAACTGCAGCGCGGTCACGATGCGCAGAATGCCGAGTGCCTGCGGCTGATATTTGGCAAGGCCGTCGAAAAGCTTCATCTAAAACTCCCTTTAGCTTCCGGGATCGGCCATAGTTTATCGCCCGGCATTGGACCATTCCTTTCCCCTGGTTTGCCATCAACAATCAGTGATTGGGAATGTTCCCAATTCCCTTCAAATGTTTCTCGCCAGGGTTGCATTAATACCTCTATGGTTGTATTAATGCGTGTACAACAATCTGAATGTGCGGGGGTCTTGCCATGAAAAAAGTCGTCATCAGCCTGTTCGCGATCGTCGCAGGCACCAGCTTCGCCATGGCCGAGGACGCCGGCTGTGAGGCCTTCAAATGGCCGGTGACGCGGGAGCAGACCCTGTTTGCGGCGGCACCGGCAACGCCGTCCGGAGCGGCGCTGGCGGTTGGTGCGGCTGCGGACCTGGCGCTGGTGCCGGTAGAGAAAGCCGGTTTTGCGGTGGCGCCCGAACGTGCGCCGGCATCAGACACGTTTGGGGCCGTCGCCAGCGTGGAAGTGCCATCCGAGGGAGCCATCCAGATCAGTCTCTCGGGGGAGGCCTGGATCGATGTCATCCAGGATGGCCAGGCCATCAAGTCGGCGGGCTATAGTGGCGTGAAAACATGCCCTGGCATCCGCAAGAGCGTGCGCTTCAAGCTTGCGCCCGGCCCGGCCACCGTCCAGTTCAGCGGCGCGAAAAAAGCTGAGTTGAAGGTTGCGGTGCTGGCGCCGGAATGAGACGGCGCCAGGCAGGGGGGTAAGGCGCCAGGGGTAGAGGCCTTCATCGGTGGTCTGATGAAAACCCGCGCTTTGTTTCAGCGGTGTTCGATCGCGGTCAGCGGACTGGCGCCATCAAGGCGAAGTGCGCGTCTTGCGGGTCCTGGCATTGGACGATCCAACTGCCGCCGGGGACCTCCATCGGGCCCATCAGGATCTTGCCGCCATTGTCGGTGACCCGTTTTGCCGCCGCGTCGATGGCCGCAACGTTGAAGTAGAATTGCCAGACCGGCACCGGGATCTGCTCCGGCTTGTTCATGATGCCGCCGCCGGATTCGGGGCCAGCCGTAAAAGTCTGGTAAGTGCCCATCGGACCCATGTCGAAATCGCCGGCGTCGACCCAGCCGAACTGCTCGGAATAGAAATCGAACGCGGCTTTCCAGTCGCTCGTATAAAGCTCGTGCCAGCCGATGTGGCCCGGCGTGCTGGCCGGCACGACAGGCTGGTCCGGGCCGTTCGGCTGCAGGAACATGAAGGTCGCGCCTTGCGGATCGGCGACGACGGCAAAGCGGCCGACGCCCGGAATGTCGTCGGGCCGCCGGTGAACGGTGCCGCCGGCTGTCTCCAGCGATGCCGTGGCGACGTCGACATCCCTGGTGTGGATATAGCCAAGCCAGGCCGGCGGCATGCCCATCTTGGCGGCATCCTCGGGCAAGGTCATCAGCCCGCCGACGCCACGTTCGCCGACATTCATCACGATGTAGCGCGGCATGCCGGGTGCCTTATCGAAGGGCTGCGCCGTCCAGCCGACCACTTGGGTGTAGAACGCCTCGGCGGCGTCGAGATCTGATGTCGTCAGTTCGTACCAGAAGAAGGGCATCGGGGTTTTTGGCATTTTCGGTCTCCTCACCTTTCATGGATCGTTCGTCGTCCATCATAGGACGATCCTCACGACGGAAATCCGACACCGCCCGGACAACAATGGGCATGCGTGCCAAGCGTTCCCTGGTTGCACGCGCGCTGGTTTTCGATTTCTCTGCGGTCATGAGGGGTTGTCGTCCATGCGCTTGATGTCGCTCACGCCCGAGCTTGTCGCACTGTGCCATCGGGAAGAGGCCGATCCCGGCCCGGACCCGAGTTGGACAGACATGAACGACGAGGATTTCCGCACCCTTGCCTTGCAGCTGTCCAATGAAGCCGATGAGGGACCACTATGGGTGTTCGCTTACGGGTCCCTGATCTGGAAGCCGGAATTCGAGTCGGTCGAGCAACAGCTCGCCACGGCCTTTGGCTGGCACCGCTCTTTTTGCCTCGACATGGTGCGTTGGCGGGGCAGCGCCGAGCAGCCGGGGTTGATGATGGCGCTCGAACGGGGCGGACGCTGCAACGGCGTGATCTACCGCTTGCCGGAGGGCGAAAAGCCGGCGCAGATCGAAAGGCTGCTGCGACGCGAGATCAGCGACCACGAAAGCATCGAGACGGTCCGGTGGCTGCCGGTGCATACGCCGCAAGGTACGCTGCGCGCGCTTGGCTTCTGGGTCGGCGTGAAGGGCAGGGGAACGTCGCTGAACCAGCCGCTGGACAGAGTGGCGAGCGTGCTGGCCAGAGCCTGCGGGCATATTGGATCCGGCGCCGAATATCTCTACAACACGGTCAGCCATCTCGAGGAATTCGGCATCCATGACCGCAATCTGTGGCGGCTGCAGCAACTGGTAGCCGACGAGGTCAAGACCATTCATGGCTGTAAGCTTGAACCCGGCCATTCGCGCGCACTGTAAAAGTGGCCCTCGCCTCCAATAACATGACTAAAAAAATCATGTTATTGTCGAGCCTTTTCAGAGGCTTGCGCCGAAAATTGACCAATTGATAAAAAAATAAAACGTGCTAGCCTTCCGCAAAAGAAAACATGGGGAACTGACGATGCCAGAAGGCCAATTCAGGGAAGGCATTGCGGGCGGCAGGCTCTCGGCCGACCAGTATGCGGACAATTTTTCCGACCTGCATCCGCCGCTCGATCACCACGAGGCGCTGGTCGAATCCGATCGCTGCTATTTCTGCTACGACGCGCCGTGCATGAATGCGTGCCCGACCTCGATCGATATTCCACTGTTCATCCGCCAGATCTCGACCGGCAATCCGATCGGTTCGGCCAAGACCATCTTCGACCAGAACATATTGGGCGGCATGTGCGCCCGCGTCTGCCCGACCGAAACGCTGTGCGAAGAAGTCTGCGTGCGCGAGGTGGCGGAAGGCAAGCCGGTGCAGATCGGCCGCCTGCAGCGCTACGCCACCGATGTCGCCATGGGCGAGAACAAGCAGTTTTATCCGCGCGCCGAGCCGACCGGCAAGACAATCGCCGTGGTCGGCGCCGGGCCGGCCGGCCTTGCCGCCGCGCACCGGCTCGCCCGCCACGGCCATGACGTGACCATCCTGGAAGCGCGCGCGAAGGCCGGTGGCCTCAACGAATACGGCATCGCCGCCTACAAGAGTGTCGACGATTTCGCCCAAGCCGAAGTCAACTACGTGACCGCGATCGGCGGCATCGACATCCAGAACGGCAAGGCGCTCGGCCGCGACTATCAGCTGTCGGACCTGATCCGCAATTACGATGCGGTGTTTCTCGGCATGGGCCTTGGCGGCGTCAACGCGCTGCGTGCTGATGGCGAGGAGGCCGACGGCGTCATCAACGCGGTCGAGTTCATTGCCGAACTGCGCCAGGCCAGCGACCTTTCCGGCCTGCCGGTTGGCCGCCGTGTCGTCGTCATCGGTGGAGGCATGACGGCCATAGACGCCGCGGTACAGTCGAAGCTGCTCGGCGCCGAGGAGGTGACGATCTGCTACCGGCGCGGCCAGGAGCACATGAACGCTTCCGAATTCGAACAGGATCTGGCGGCAGCCAACGGCGTCAGCATCCGCCACTGGCTGCAGCCGAAGCGGGTGATCGCCGAAGGCGGCAAGGTCACCGCCGTCGAACTCGAATACACGGCGCTGAACGGCGACAGGCTTGCCGGCACCGGCGAGACACTGACGCTCGTTGCCGACCAGGTGTTCAAGGCGATTGGACAGAGTTTTGTGCCGGTCGCCCTTAATGGCAGCGGTGCGTCGATCGATCTTGAAGCCGGCCGCATCAAGGTCGATGCGGAAGGGCGCACTTCTCTCGCCAGGGTCTGGGCCGGCGGCGACTGCATCTTCGGTGGCGACGACCTGACCGTCTCGGCGGTCGCGCAAGGCCGCGACGCTGCGGAGAGCATCAATCGGGCACTGACCTCGAACGGGAGGGCATGAGCATGGCAGATATCAGAAACAATTTCGTCGGCATCAAATCGCCAAATCCGTTCTGGCTGGCCTCGGCGCCGCCGACCGACAAGGCCTACAACGTCATCCGCGCCTTCAAGGCCGGCTGGGGCGGCGTGGTGTGGAAGACGCTGGGCGAGGAAGGCCCACCGGTGGTCAACGTCAACGGCCCGCGCTACGGCGCGATCTGGGGCGCCGACCGCCGCCTGCTCGGCCTCAACAACATCGAGCTGATCACCGACCGCGACCTGCAGGTCAATTTGCGTGAGATCAAGCAGGTCAAGAAGGACTGGCCCGACCGCGCCATCGTCGTCTCGCTGATGGTGCCATGCGTCGAGGAGGCCTGGAAGGCGATCCTGCCGGTGGTCGAGGAGACGGAGGCCGACGGCATCGAGCTCAATTTCGGCTGCCCGCACGGCATGTCGGAACGCGGCATGGGTGCCGCCGTCGGCCAGGTGCCGGAATATATCGAAATGGTGGTGCGCTGGTGCAAGCAGAACACCCGCATGCCCGTCATCACCAAGCTGACGCCCAACATCACCGATGTGCGCAAGCCCGCACGGGCGGCACATGCCGGCGGCACTGACGCGGTGTCGCTGATCAACACCATCAATTCAATCACCGGTGTCGACCTCGACAGCTTCGCGCCGCAGCCGACAATCGACGGCAAGGGCTCGCATGGCGGCTATTGCGGCCCGGCGGTGAAGCCGATCGCCATGAACATGGTGGCCGAGATCGCGCGCGATCCCGAAACCCGCGGCCTGCCGATCTCCGGTATCGGCGGCATCACCACCTGGCGCGATGCTGCCGAATTCATGGCGCTCGGCGCCGGCAATGTGCAGGTCTGCACGGCGGCAATGACCTATGGCTTCAAGATCGTGCAGGAAATGATCGCGGGCCTCGAAAACTGGATGGACGAGAAGGGGCACGCCTCGCTCAACGACATCGTCGGCCGCGCCACGCCCAATGTCACCGATTGGCAGTATCTCAACCTGAACTACGTCGCCAAGGCGCGTATCGACCAGGATGCCTGCATCAAATGCGGCCGCTGCCACATCGCCTGCGAGGACACTTCGCACCAGGCGATCACCAGCATGGTCGACGGCGTCAGGCACTTCGAGGTGATCGAGGCCGAATGCGTCGGCTGCAATCTGTGCGTTAATGTCTGCCCGGTCGAGAACTGCATCACCATGGAACCGCTGGCGGCAGGCGTGATGGACCAGCGCACCGGCAGGCCGGTATCGCCGGTCTATGCCAACTGGACGACGCACCCGAACAATCCGATGGCCAAGGTGGCTGCGGAATAGGGACTTACCCCAACAAAAGAGCGGCGCTTTCGAGCGCCGTTTTTAATTTTCCTATTGCAGATAATAATTATCCACGATAGTATATATCCATGATAAAGGAGCCGATCCAATGAAGCTGGGCGAGGGCGTTGAGGCAGCTATCCATTGCGCTGCCACGCTGGCCAGTGTGGAGGGGAACAGCACCATGCCTGGCGCCGCTCTGGCCGAGTCCTTTGGCCTGTCGCCTAGCTATCTGCTGAAGCATCTCAACATGCTGAGCGCGGCGCGCATCCTGGAATCGGTGCCCGGGCCTGCCGGTGGCTATCGGCTGGCGCGGCCGGCCGAGCGCATCACGCTGCTCGACATCGTGCTGGCCATCGAAGGGCGCGAGCCGGCTTTCCGTTGCGGCGAGATCCGCCAGCGCGGTCCGGTGAAGCTCGATGCTTCGGCCTATGTCAAACCCTGCGGCATCAACGCCGCGATGCTGAAGGCCGAGCGTGCCTATCGCGCCGCGCTCGCCGAGACCAAGCTGTCCGATATCGTGGCCACCTATGCGGCAGAAGGCGATCCCAGGTCGCTTGCTGCGAGCTGCGCCTTCGTCGAGCGCCACCAGCGGCCGCAGAAATCCAGTTAACCCCGTAGACCCAAACCCAAAGCAGATTTGAAAGGACAGGAAGATGAAACAGAGGCTGCAATTTTTCGCCAAGGCGCCGGAGATCATGAAGGCTGTGTCGGCGCTCAACAAGGCGGTGGACGAATGCGGGCTCGAGGTGAGCCTGCTGCACCTGATCAAGCTCAGGGCATCGCAGATCAATGGCTGCTCGTTCTGCGTCGAGATGCACAGCCGCGAGGCGAGGCGCGACGGCGAGACCGAGCAGCGGCTCTATCTGGTTTCAGCCTGGAAGGAATCGCCGCTGTTTTCCCTGCGCGAACGCGCTGCCCTGGCCTGGACCGAAGCCGTCACCTTGATCGCCAGCAATGGCGTGCCGGACGAACTCTATGCAAAGACGCTCGAGCATTTCTCGGAAGAGGAACTGGTCAAGCTTTCCGTTGCGCTCGGCATGATCAACACCTGGAACCGGCTGTGCATCCCGTTCCAGGCCATTCACCCGGTGCCGGCGGCGAAGGCCGCCTGATTGTCCGGTTATGTTGGGAGCGCCGTCGAAAGGCGGCGCTCCACTTTCAAAGGGAGCGTTTGATGCCTGCCGATTTGCCTTCGACCTTGTTGTTTCTCGCTCGCCTGTTGCTCGGCGGCGCCTTCGTCTTCGCCGGCCTGCGCAACATCCAGAACGCGGCCTTCCTGACCCAGCTGATGGCCGCGCGCGGTGTGCCGCAGGCAAGATTGGCGCTGTGGCTCGGCATCGTGCTTCAGATCGCCGCCGGCGTGCTGGTCATCGCAGGATTGTGGACGGCACTCGCGGCCGCGGTGCTGCTGCTGTTCCTCATCGTCGCCACGCCGATGTTTCACAATTTCTGGGACCATCAGGGCCAGGACCGTGCGTCCCGCATCAACGGCTTCGTCGGCAATGTCGCGCTGAGCGGTGGCTTTCTGACCCTGATCGCGCAATCTGTTTGACGCACAGTTCCATGCCGACTGCGGCCTCTGGTGCCCACGGCTCGATCATAAAATCGGAACCAATCGAGCCGTTGACGCATTCACACCTGCATGCCCAGCATCCAGGATGGAATATGAAAATCGCCCATGTCGCGCCGCTTTATGAATCGGTGCCGCCAAGGCTCTATGGCGGCACCGAGCGCATCGTCTCGTATCTGACCGAAGCGCTGGTCGATCTGGGCCATGAGGTGACGCTGTTCGCCAGTGGCGACAGCCAGACTTCCGCGACGCTGGTACCCAGCCGGGAACGCGCGCTGCGCCTCGATCCGCGTCCGCTTAAATCCGAGATCGCGGCGCATCTTTCGATGCTTGCGCAGGTGAGGGAACGGGCGTCGGAGTTCGACGTCATCCACTTCCATCTCAGCCATTTCCTGCACTTTTCCTTCTTCGAGGATCTCGCCGACCGCACGGTGACGACACCGCATGGCAGGCTGGATTATGTCGACCTGGCGCCGGCCTATGAACGGTTTCCGCGTTTTCCCCTGATTTCCATTTCGCACAGCCAGCAGGCGGGCTTTGCCAACGCCAACTGGTTGGCGACGATCCATCACGGATTGCCGACCACTCTCTACGAACCGACTTTTGAGACGACGGCGGAAGAACCCTACCTTGCCTTCCTCGGCCGGTTCTCACGCGACAAGCGCCCGGACCGCGCCATCGAGATCGCCTTGCGTTCGGGGCTCAAGCTCAAGCTCGCGGCAAAGATCGGCGACGACGACCGCGCCTATTTCCACGAGGTGGTCGAACCGTTGATCGACGGCGATCGCATCGTCTATGTCGGCGAGATCGAGGAGGACCAGAAGGCGGAATTTCTCGGCAAGGCGGCCGGCCTGCTGTTCCCGATCGACTGGCCGGAGCCGTTCGGCCTTGTCGCCATCGAGGCCATGGCCTGCGGCACGCCGGTCATCGGCTGGAATTGCGGCGCGCTGCCCGAAATCATCGATCAAGGCGTCACCGGTTTCATCGCTGACACGGTTGACGGCGCGGTCGCCGCGGTGCCCGACTTGCTGCAACTCGACAGGCGAAAGGTGAGGGCCGTTTTCGAAAAGCGGTGCTCCGCTCGAAGAATGGCTGGCGATTATCTGGCCGCCTATGCGGGCCTGATCGGCGTCCCGAGCGCGGCGAAGGCGTCTTGAGCAACGACGTGCTCGAGCCACGACAACGAAACAACAGGGATCTTTGACGAATGGCCCAACTCGATGAGCGCCAGCTCGATCCCGCGGTTGCGCTTGCATCGCTCGACGCCACCGCCCCTCGCGAGCCGCATCGGTTGTTTGCCCTCAAGCAGGGCGATTGCTTCGCGGTTGCCGACGCCTATGGCGACATACGCGGAGCCGGCGACGGTTTCTTTCGCGACGACACACGGGTTCTTTCCGAGTTCCGGCTGACCGTCGGCGGCAGGCAGACATCGCTGCTCGGCGCCTCGCTCAGCCAAGACAATGTGCTGTTCACCACCAATTTGACCAATCTGCCGATACAGAGCGCCGGTGGACGCGACATCCCGCAGGGAGCCATTCACATCGAACGCGTCAGGCTGCTTTGGCAGGACAGGCTGTTCGAACGCATCACCCTTTCCAATTACAGCCGGGAACACTCGACGATCAGCGTTTCCCTGCACTATTCCGCCGATTTCCGCGACATGTTCGAAGTGCGCGGCTCGACACGGCTGAAGCGCGGGCTGGCCCATGCCGCCGAAACAGACGCGACGTCCGTCCTGCTGCGCTATGACGGGCTCGACGGCCTGGCCCGCCTCTCTGCGATATCGTTCTCGCAGGCGCCGGACCAACTGACAGCCACCCGTGCCGATTTCCTGATCGCCGTCACCAAGCGCAGCAGGAAGGTGCTTTATGTCGAGGTCGGTCCCGAGGTGGCCGATAAGCCCGACCGCGACCGGTTTCGCGCCGCTGCCGCCCGCGCCCGCTTTGGCATGCGGGCCAAACGTCGCCATGGCGCGACGGTGCGCAGCTCGGGCCGCGTCTTCAACGACTGGGTCGAGCGCGCCCGCGCCGATGTCGCGCTGCTGACCACCGAACTGGCGACCGGCCCCTATCCCTATGCCGGCATCCCCTGGTTCTCGACGGCGTTCGGTCGTGACGGCGTCATCTCGGCACTGCAGATGCTGTGGCTCAATCCGGGCCTGGCGCGGGGCGTGTTGGCCTTTCTGGCCCAGCACCAGGCGACCGAGACATCGCCGTTCAGCGATTCGCAGCCGGGCAAGATCATGCACGAGACCCGCAAGGGCGAAATGGTGGCGCTGCGGGAGCTTCCCTTCGGCCGCTACTACGGTGGCGTCGATACGACACCGCTCTACATCTATCTTGCTTGCGCCTACGCCGATCGTACCGGTGACATGGCGTTCATCGACGGCCTGTGGCCGTCACTGTGCGCCGCGGCCGAATGGACGGAGGAGGCAGGCCGGGAGACCGGATTCGTGACTTACCAGCGAGCGGCCGAGTCCGGCCTCGCCAACCAGGGATGGAAGGACAGTTTCGATTCGGTCTTCCATGCCGATGGCCGCATTCCCAAGGGCCCGATCGCGCTGGTCGAAGTGCAAGGCTATGTCTTTGCCGCTTTCCGGGGGCTGGCCAAGCTTGCCCGCCGCCGTGGCGAAGACGACAAAGCCGATCACTGGGAGGACCGCGCCGAGGCGATGCGGGTGGCGGTGGAACGCGATTTCTGGCTTGACGATCTCGGCTTCTACGCCCTCGCGATCGACGGTGCCGGCGAGCCCTGCAAGGTGCGGACCTCGAATGCTGGGCATCTGCTCTTTGTCGGATTGCCTGAGCCGGCGCGGGCGCAGATGGTCGCCGACCAGCTGCTTTCCGCCTCCTTCCATTCCGGCTGGGGGCTGAGGACGCTTGCCGACGATGCGGTGTTCTTCAACCCGATGTCGTACCACAATGGCTCGATCTGGCCGCACGACACCGCCATCTGCGGTGCCGGCCTGGCACGCTATGGCGAGCGTGAAAGCGTGGTTCGCCTGATGAGCGGCACATTCGAATCCGCGGTCCATTTCAACATGCGGCTGCCCGAACTGTTCTGCGGTTTTACACGCGCGCCGGGCGAAGCACCCATCGCCTATCCTGTCGCCTGCCTGCCGCAAGCGTGGTCGGCGGGCTCGGCCTTCATGCTGATGCAGGCCTGCCTTGGCCTGGAGATCGACGGCTGGGATGGCGAAATCCGCGTCACCCGCCCGAGGCTGCCGATCGGCATCGACACGCTGACACTGCGGCACCTGGGCGTCGGCGACCGGGTCGTCGATCTCACCTTCCAGCGCGTCGGCGATCGGGTCGTAGCTTTCCTTGCCGACCGCCATGAAGGGCTGGTGCCGCTCATCGTAAGGACATGATCCGAACAAAATTGGCGGAACCGATCCGAGCTTTGTGCGTTGCAAAAATACGGGTCCGAACGCCGACCACGTGGTCGGCGGACCTTTTCAAACGGGAAACACGAAAAAACGGTCGCCGACGGCCGGGTGAGTTGACATTCAATGACAAACTACGGTGCGGAACTGCTCTGGGTTCTGATCTTCGCGAGCCTCGGTTTTTCCGCTCTTGCCGTATTCCTCTCCCTATCGCGGCAGCGCCGCAGCCACCCTCCGGCGGTTGCCCATACAGCGGGCGAAGACGTGGCCGCGGAGGCGGCGCGCAAGGTGATACGTGAGTTCGAAAAGAACGGCCAATCGGCCGATGCGGCGCTGGTGACGTGGTCGCCCGAGACATTGCGCAAGATCCTCGCCGACGATCTGCCCGATGCGCAGGTCATCGTGGTGTCCAACCGGGAACCCTATATCCACAACATCAGGGATGATGGCGTCGAATTGCTGGTGCCGGCCAGCGGGCTGGTGTCGGCGCTCGAGCCGATCACCCGCGCCTGTGGCGGCACCTGGATCGCCTATGGCGGCGGAACGGCGGACCGCCTCACCGTCGACGACCACGACCGGGTACAGGTGCCTCCCGGCCATCCGTCCTACACGCTGCGCCGGGTCTGGCTGACGGAGCAAGAGCATCAGGGCTACTATCTCGGCTTCGCCAATGAGGGCCTCTGGCCGCTTTGCCATATCGCCTTCACCCGGCCGATTTTTCGCGCCTCGGACTGGGGGGCCTACGAGGCCGTCAACCGGAAGTTCGCCGACACGGTGGTTGCCGAAGCGCGCAACGAGCGGCCTATCGTGCTGGTCCAGGATTACCACTTCGCGCTGCTGCCGCGCATGATCCGCGAGCGCCTGCCGGAGGCGATCGTCATCACTTTCTGGCATATCCCGTGGCCGAATTCGGAAGTGTACAGCATCTGTCCCTGGCGTGAACGCATCCTCGAGGGGCTGCTCGGCAGTTCGATCATCGGCTTCCACACCCAGTTCCACGCCAACAATTTCACCGAAAGCGTCGATCGCTTCCTGGAAAGCCGCATCGAGCGGGCCGATGCGGCGATCTCCTACGGTGGCCAGACGACGCTGGTGCACGCCTATCCCATCTCGATAGAATGGCCGGCGGACCTGTTGGCAAAATTGCCTGACGTCGATGACTGCCGGGCCCGTCTGCGCAACAGGTTCGGACTGAAAGCGGATGTGAAGCTGGCCGTGGGAGTCGAACGTCTCGATTACACCAAGGGCATTCTGGATCGGTTTCAGGCGCTGGACGAATTGTTCAAGCGATACCCTGAATGGATCGGAAAACTGGTTTTCCTGCAGGTCGCGGCCCCCAGCCGCGGCACGCTGCCGGCTTACAAGCTGCTCCACGACGAATGCCACCGCTATGCCGAGGAGCTCAACCAACGCTATGGCAGCGAGGGTTACCGGCCGGTGGTTATGGTGGCCGAGCATCACTCACAGGAACAGGTCTACGAGATCTATCGCGCCGCCGACATATGCATGGTCACCAGCCTGCATGACGGCATGAACCTGGTCGCCAAGGAGTTCGTCGCGGCGCGCGACGACGAACAGGGCGTCTTGATGCTCAGCACCTTCGCCGGCGCCTCGCGCGAATTGCTGGAGGCGCTGATCGTCAACCCTTACGACGCCGCCATGATGAGCGAAGCGCTGCTGCAGGCGCTGATCATGACTTCAGACGAACAGCGCGAGCGCATGCGGCCCATGCGCGAGACGATCCGCAACAACAATGTCTATCGCTGGGCCGGCAGCATGCTTCTGGATGCAGCGCGTTTGCGCAAGCGCGGTGACCTCGACCGGGTAACCGGTGTCGGTGAGCGGCCGCCTAGCGTCGACAATGTCGTGTCCATGTTCGAGCGCAAACGGGTAGTCATGTCATGAACGAGGTCCTGCAAAAGATGATCAGCGAAAGCCCGCAAAAGCCGCAGGCCGTCATGCCGAAACCGCAGACTGTGCTGACCGGCGAATGGGCGTTGTTCCTCGACATCGACGGCACCCTGCTGGAACATGCCGAACACCCGGACGCCGTCTCGGTCAGCGACGAGCTTCGCTCCTTGCTGCAAGGCCTGGACCGCAAGCTGGACGGGGCGTTGGCGTTCATCACGGGCCGGTCCGTTGCGGCTGTCGACCATCTGTTTCAGCCTTTGAAACTGCGCGCGGCCGGGCTGTATGGATTGGAGCACCGGCTTCTCCCGGACGACGACGTCGAAGTCGCGGACGAGCCGGCGGATATCGCGGCCCTTGCCGACGAGATCGAGGCCGAGCTCGGTCGTGGGGCCTATATCGAGCGTAAGGGAAGGGTGCTGGCCATCCACACGCGCGCCGCCCCCCATCTGCTTCCCCGCGCGACGCAGCTTGTCGAGCAGGCGCTGGCCACGCTGCCAAAGGGCTACCGGGTGGTTGCCGGCAACGCCGGCGTGGAATTGCTGCCGCTGGAGGCCGCCAAGGGCGCCGCGATCCGGCGTTTCATGGAGATCGCGCCATTCACGGGCCGTCGCCCGGTCTTCCTGGGCGACGACACGTCGGACGAAAACGGCTTCGAAACCGTCAATGATGCGGGCGGCATATCGATACGGGTCAAGCCACCGGCGCACACCACCGCGCAGTACGGGCTGGTCGGCGTTGCCGAGACGCTAGCCTGGCTGAGAGGTCAACTTTAGGTCCAGCTGACGCACCGCGATCGCGCCTCCTGGAAAAGACAAGGAAAGGAACGGTTTCGATGGGACGCTTTGCACAATTGGTCCGAGAGATCACCCCGAACTGGCTGCACTCTCGCTCCTCCCGCCATGAGATTGCCGACGTTTCACCGTCGGACGCGGATTTCAGCTGGCAAGAAGCGGTCGACAACAAGATGTATGGGGCGGATACATCTGACTATTCCCATGTGCCGGAAAAGCCTGTTTCGGCAAAACCGACAGGCGACAGGCCTGCGGACGAGAACGACCGTGTTCCAAAGAAGGCCAATTAAGGGTCCCGCCGGAGCCCGATAATCGCTGTTCCTATGCCGCAAATCGCAGGCCGCCATCGCAGGTCAGCACCTGGCCGGTCATGAAGCCGTTGGAGACGAGGAAGGCGATTGCGTCGGCTACGTCTTCGGCCCGGCCGACGCGGCCGACCGGGGTCTTGCCGGCATAGTCGGCAAAGATCGTTTGCTTTTGCTCCTCGGCCAGAAAATCCCACCATGGCGTGTCGATGACGCCCGGCGCCACGACATTGACGCGCAGCGGCTTCAGTTCCACCGCCAGGATCGGCACCACGGTCAACAGCATGCCGTTGATGGCGGCGATACCGGCGACGCCCGGCGCCGCGAGCTGCGCCGACACCGCCGAGATGAAGGTGACCGAGCCGGCCTTGTTGAGTGTCGGCAAGGCGGCCTGCAGGCAAGACAGCTGCGGGCGGACCTTTTCCTCCACGCCACTGCCGATGTCGCTCAGGTCAAGCGTCGGGAAGGGGCCGAGGCCCTTGCCGCCGCTGGCCGCCAGCACCAGATGGTCGAAAGGCCCGAGGCTCTCGAAGAACTGGCGGACCTCGTCCGGCTTCGCGGCGTCGAAAGCAGCCTTCCCGGCAGCGCCGCCAAGGCTTTTCCAAGCGCTCTTCAGTTTCTCCTCGTTGCGCCCGGTGATGGTCACCTTCATGTCCGGGCCGAGCAACTTGCGTGCCGTCGCCAGGCCGATGCCGGACGAGCCGCCGATGACGACGGTGTGTTCGATTGTCTTGGTCATCAATGCTGTTCCTTCGATGTGAGGGAGGCCGGGTCGATGAGATCGAGGCTCAAGCTTCGCAGCCGTTGCCTTGCCTTGGCGTCATAAGCCTGGGCGTCGGCACGGGATTCCCGCAGGCCGTCGAAATAGAGGCCGCTTTTTCCGTCGAGCGCGGGTGAGGCGGCGAGGTTGAGGATGGCCTCGGCACCGGTCTCGACCGAACTCCACGGCGTCACACCAGCCTGCCGGACCATGGTGGTATTCATGTAACTCGCTGGGTGCAGCGCGTTGACGGTGACGCCGGTACCTTTCAACTGTTCGGCCAAATCGACGGTGAACAGGATCTGCGCCAGCTTGCTCTGGCAATAGGCGCGCTCGCCGTCATAGAAGCGGGTCAGCATGACATCGCTGAAATCGACCGCCTGCTGTCCGGCCGAGGCGACATTGACGATGCGGGCCGGCGCACTCGCCTTCAGCAACGGCAGAAGCTCCGATGTCAGCAGAAAACCGGCGAGGTAGTTGACCGCGAAGCGCAGTTCGTAGCCGTCGGCGCTGACCTGCCTTTTGGCACCCTGGCCCGCCGTGCCGATTCCGGCATTGTTGACGAGGATGTCGAGCCGGCCCGTCCGGGCGCGCACCGCCTCGGCAAGCCGGCGCACTTCGGCCAGCGAAGAGAGGTCGGCGACCAGAAGCTCCGCCATGCCGCCGGCCGCTTCGATCTCGGTGACAACAGCCTTGCCGCGCCTCGCATCGCGGCCATGCACCATCACACGGGCGCTCGCGGCGCCGAGCCGTTGCGCGACGACGCGGCCGACGCCATCGGTCGAACCGGTGATGAGGATCGTCTTGTCTTTGAGTTCCATGTTCAGAGCCTCCGTTCTGTTGCTCTGAACGGAAGATGGGACAGTTGGCGCGAGCCAAACAGTTCAAACTTTATCCTGGTATCAATACTGCTATACTGGGCGCATGGAGTCCCAACCCCACGCGGCCCCAAACCACTCCGCTGAAGACAGCCGCCGGCGCGAACTCGGCGCCTTCCTGCGCTCGCGCCGCGAAAGGCTGACGCCCTCGGCCACCGGCATCGCCACCGGTCTCAGGCGGCGTACGCCGGGACTACGGCGCGAGGAGGTGGCGATGATCGCCGGCGTCGGCACCACCTGGTACACATGGCTGGAGCAGGGGCGGGAGGTCAGGCCCTCGGTCGAGGTGCTGACGGCACTCGCCGAAGCACTGCGCCTCGACGCCGCCGAAAAACAGCATCTGTTCATCCTTGCCGACCGCCAGCAGCCGGAGCGCCGTGCCGTGGCGCCGGAAAGGGTCGACGGCCCCTTGCTGCACATGCTGCAGAGCCTGGTGCTGCAGCCGGCCTATGTGGTCGGGCGGCGCTGGGATGTGCTGGCCTGGAACCCGGCGGCGGTGGCGGTGTTCGGCGACTATGGCCTGCTGGAAGGGGATGCCCGCAACATCGTCCACATGGTGTTCACCAGCCCGCACCACCGGCGCCTGCTGGTCGACTGGGAGCAACTGGCGCGCACCGTGCTGGCCTCGTTCCGGGCCGCGAGCGCCCGCTATGTCGGCGATCCGGATTTCGAGCGGCTGATCGAGTTGATGACGCGTTCGAGCCCCGAATTTCGTGCCTGGTGGCCGCAGCGCGACGTCGCGCACCGATTGTCGGGGGTGAAGCATGTCCGGCACCCGAGCGCGGGCGCCATGATCTTCGAGCATATGAGCCTGTCGATCGGCGACGGCTCGGACATGAAGCTGATCGTCTACACGCCGCTCGCCGAGCAGAATTCGATCGCCAAGCTGCAGACATTGCTGGACGCGCTGCCGGCCGAGCGGCGCAGCGCCTGAAGCGTCAGGTCTTCGGCTTCAGCCCATCAAGAAACAGTTGTTCCAGGAAGCGGGCCGCATCCTCGAAGCGGCCGTCGCCGCCGCGGTTCGGCCCGAGCACGGCGCGGACCTGGACGTCGAAATCGGCATAATGCTGCGTCGTCGCCCAGATCGAGAAGATCAGGTGCCACGGATCGGTCTTGGCGATCTTGCCAGCGCGCATCCAGCCCTTGATGACGGTCGCCTTCTCGTCGACCAGCGTCTTCAACTCTCCGGCCAGCAGCGGCATGATGCGCGGCGCGCCTTGCAGGATCTCGTTGGCGAACAGTCGGCTCTCGCGCGGAAAGTCGCGCGCCATCTCCAGCTTGCGCCTGATGTAGCTGCGCAGTTCGGTGAGGGGATCGCCGATGTCATCGAGTTCGCGCAGCGGCGCCAGCCAGGTGTCGAGCAGGCGCTGCATCAGCGTCTCGTGGATGTCTTCCTTGCGGCGGAAATAGTAGAGCAGGTTGGGCTTCGACATGCCGGCGGCTTCGGCGATCTGATCGATGGTCGAGCCGCGAAAGCCGTTGGTGGAGAAAACCTCGAGCGCCGCCTCCAGGATCAGTTCGCGCTTTTCCTGCTGGATGCGGGTGCGGCGAGGGGCGTCCGTGCCGGTGGTCACCGTTGCAAGCCCTCGTGTTGAGGGTCATCTGGACCAATTCTCTGGACCAGTTTTTCCCTAGCCTGTGGAACGCACTTCAGGTGCCGCATTTCCGCTAGTAATCCTTGACCGCCGAGAGGGCGGTGCTAACGTTTGTCCAATCGGTCAAAAATTTGCGTAGCATGAAAACGCGGCAAAGACCAAGCGTTGGGCGCAGCGAAACAGTTTACAAGGGGAAGTCCTGGTCATGTCCAACCGGCTGAAAGTCACGCCGAACGATCTCAGCGCATTCTGGATGCCGTTCACGGCAA
Source organism: Mesorhizobium sp. M1342 (assembly GCF_040317955.1). Taxonomy (NCBI): domain Bacteria; kingdom Pseudomonadati; phylum Pseudomonadota; class Alphaproteobacteria; order Hyphomicrobiales; family Phyllobacteriaceae; genus Mesorhizobium; species Mesorhizobium sp. M1342. The sequence continues at coordinate 61,316 of NZ_JAMYLI010000029.1, forward strand.
ACCGGCAGTTCAAGCAGGCGCCGCGCATGATGGTGTCCGCCAAGGACATGCACTACACGACCAGCGACGGCCGCAAGGTGCTCGACGGCACCGCCGGCCTGTGGTGCGTCAATGCCGGCCATTGCCGGCCGAAGATCACCGAGGCGATCCAGCAGCAGGCTGCCGAGCTGGACTATGCGCCGGCCTTCCAAATGGGCCATCCGATCGTCTTCGAACTGGCCAACCGCTTGGTCGACCTCGCGCCCAAAGGCATGGACCATGTCTTCTTCACCAATTCCGGATCGGAATCGGTCGAGACTGCGCTCAAGATGGCCATCGCCTACCACCGTGTGAAGGGCGAGGGCTCGCGCACCCGGCTGATCGGCCGCGAGCGCGGCTATCACGGCGTCAATTTCGGCGGCATCTCGGTCGGCGGCATCGTCACCAACCGCAAGATGTTCGGCACGCTGCTCGGCGGCGTCGACCATATGCCGCACACGCATCTGCCGGAAGAGAACGCCTTCACCAAGGGCGTGCCGGAGTATGGCGCGGAACTCGCCAACGAACTGGAGCGTATCGTCGCTCTGCACGACGCTTCCACCATCGCTGCCGTCATCGTCGAGCCGGTCGCCGGCTCCACCGGCGTCATCCTGCCGCCGAAGGGTTATCTCGAGAGGCTACGCGAAATCTGCACCAAGCATGGCATCCTGTTGATCTTCGACGAGGTCATCACCGGTTTCGGCCGTCTCGGCACGCCGTTCGCCGCCGACTATTTCGGTGTCACGCCCGACATCATGACCACCGCCAAGGGCGTCTCCAACGGCGTCATCCCGATGGGCGCTGTGTTCGTGAAGAAGGAGATCCACGACGCCTTCATGACCGGCCCCGAGCACATGATCGAGTTCTTCCACGGCTACACCTATTCGGGCAACCCGATCGCCTGCGCGGCCGCACTCGGCACGCTCGACACCTACAAGGAAGAGGGCCTGCTGACCCGTGGCGAGGAGCTGGCGCCGTACTGGGAAGACGCGCTGCATTCGCTGAAAGGCGAGCCGAACGTCATCGATATCAGGAACATCGGCCTGATCGGTGCGATCGAGCTGGCGCCGATCGCCGGCCAGCCGACCAAACGGGCCTTCTCGGCCTTCGTCAAGGCGTTCGAGCGCGGCGCGCTGATCCGCACCACCGGCGACATCATCGCGCTGTCGCCGCCGCTGATCATCACCAAGGGCCAGATCAACGAATTGATCGACCATGTGCGCGAAGTGCTGAGGTCCATCGATTGACGGACTGACACGATATCCCTCGCCCTGGAGGAGAGGGTCGCCGCGAAGCGGTCGGGTGGGGTCGGCGCGGCAGCGCGCCGACCTGATCTTTTGCTGCAACGAACGGTTACAGTCAGGCGGGCAACGCGCCGATCCCGGTCAGGATCACCCGCTTGATATTTTCCTTGGCTTCCCGCCATTGCCGGTCGGACAGCGGCTTGCCGCCATTGAGCGTCTCGATCTGGTGACCGAAATCGGCGTAGTGCTGGGTCGTAGCCCAAAGCATATAGAGCAGATGGCGCGGATCCACCGGGTCCATCTTGGCTTCCTCGATCCAGCGCCTGATGATCTCGACGCGGCCGTCCGTCCATTCGCGCAGCGTCGATTCCATATAGTCCTGAAGCACCGGCGCACCGTGCATCACTTCAGAGGCCCAGACCTTCGAGCCGTCAGGATGGCGGCGTGATATTTCCATCTTGGCGTCGATATAGGCACTGATGCCGTCTATGGGTCCGCGCGCCGCGTCGAAGCAATTGGCCGCCTGTAGCCAGATTTCAAAGATGTTTTGAACTACCGACCGGTAAAGCTCTTCCTTGGTGGCGAAATAATAGTGGAGATTTGCCTTCGGCAGTCCCGCCAGATCCGCGATCAACTGCATCGTGGCGCCGCCGAACCCTGCCTCCGCAAACACCTTCTCGGCAGCGACGAGAATGGTTTTTTCATTCTCTCGTCGGATCTCCTGTCGCCGCATGGGGCGGGTGGGTTCTGCCATGTCTACCCCAAGATTCTAGTTGACCGCTTGGTCAGGTTGTGTAGTTTAAAAGCTGACCATACGGTCAAGCTGTAAATCACTCAAGGGGCGACAAGAACCCTGGTGTAGATGGGAACTCAAGATGGCCGCACCCGGCGAGAATCTGCGAATCAATTCAGACCGTTTGTGGGATTCCATCATGGAGATGGCGAAGATTGGCCCCGGCATTGCCGGCGGCAACAATCGTCAGACCGTGACCGACGAAGACGGCGAAGGGCGGCATCTGTTCAAGCGCTGGTGCGATGCGGCCGGGCTCGAAATGGGCGTCGATGAAATGGGCACGATGTTTGCCCGCCGCGAAGGCACCGATCCCAGCCTGCCGCCGGTCTATGTCGGCAGCCATCTCGATACGCAGCCGACCGGCGGCAAGTATGACGGCGTGCTCGGCGTGCTGGGTGGGCTTGAAGTGGTGCGCTCTCTCAACGATCTCGGCATCAAGACCAAACATCCGATCGTCGTCACCAACTGGACGAACGAGGAGGGCTCGCGCTTCGCGCCGGCGATGATGGCGTCCGGCGTGTTCGCCGGCGTGCTCGACCAGGCCGATGTGTACGGGCATGTCGACAAACAGGGCAAGAAATTCGGCGAGGAACTCGAGCGCATCGGCTGGAAGGGCAGCGAGAAGGTCGGCGACCGTAAGATCTACGCCTTCTTCGAACTGCATATCGAACAGGGTCCGATCCTCGAGGACGAAGATATCGACATTGGTGTCGTCACCCATGGCCAGGGCCTTAAATGGCTGCAGGTGACGCTGACCGGCAAGGAAGCCCACACCGGCTCGACGCCGATGCCCAAGCGCCGCAATGCCGGGCTCGGCATGGCGCGGGTGATCGAACTGGTGCACGAGATCGCCATGGACTACCAGCCCGATGCCGTCGGCGCGGTCGGCCACATGGAGGTCTATCCCAATTCGCGCAACATCATCGCCGGGCGCACCGTCTTCACCGTCGATATCCGCTCGCCGGAAAAGGAAGTGCTGGACGCGATGGACGGCCGCATCCGCGAAGGCATCGACACGATCTGCGATGCACTCGACATTCGCTACGAGATCGAACAGGTCGGTGCTTTCGATCCGGTGACCTTTGATGCCGGCTGCGTCAAGGCGATCCGTGATGCCGCCGAACGCCTCGGCTATTCCCACCGCAACATCGTCTCCGGCGCCGGCCACGACGCCTGCTGGATCAACCGCGTCGCGCCCACCGCCATGGTGATGTGCCCTTGCGTCGATGGCCTCAGCCACAACGAGGCCGAGGAGATCACCAAGGAATGGGCTTCGGCGGGCGCGGACGTTTTGTTCCACGCGGTGGTGGAGACGGCTGTCATCGTGGAGTGAGCTTAGAATCTACCTTCAAACGACGCTCGTAAGAAGCGCGGCAAGAACAACGGAACAACCAATGACCAAAGTCATCCGAAACGGCACCATCGTCACTGCCGACCGCACCTGGAAGGCCGATGTCCTGATGCAGCACGGCAAGATCGTGGCCATCGGTTCGGGCCTGCATGGCGACCACGAGTTCGATGCCACCGGCTGCTATATCATGCCGGGCGGCATCGACCCGCACACCCATCTCGAAATGCCGTTCATGGGCACCTATTCGGCCGATGATTTCGAATCCGGCACGCGCGCGGCGCTCTCCGGCGGCACGACGATGGTGGTCGATTTCTGCCTGCCGGCGCCGCAGCAGTCGCTGCTCGAAGCCTTGCAGATGTGGGACAACAAGACCTCGAAGGCGTCCTGCGACTATTCCTTCCACATGGCGATCACCTGGTGGGGCAAGCAGGTGTTCGACGAGATGGCCACTGTCGTCGACAAGGGCATCACCTCGTTCAAGCATTTCATGGCCTACAAGGGCGCGCTGATGGTCGACGACGACGAGATGTATGCGTCGTTCCAGCGCTGCGCCGATCTCGGCGCGCTGCCGCTGGTGCATGCCGAGAATGGCGACGTCGTTGCCGCCCTGTCGCAGAAGCTGCTGGCTGCCGGCAACAACGGCCCCGAGGGCCACGCCTATTCACGGCCACCCGAAGTGGAAGGCGAGGCGACCAACCGCGCCATCATGATCGCCGACATGGCCGGCGTGCCGCTCTATGTCGTGCATGTCTCCTGCGAGCAGAGCCACGAGGCGATCCGCCGGGCGCGGCAGAAGGGCATGCGGGTGTTCGGCGAACCGCTGATCCAGCACCTGACGCTGGACGAGAGCGAGTATTTCGACAAAGACTGGGATCATGCGGCGCGCCGCGTGATGAGCCCGCCCTTCCGCAACAAATTGCACCAGGATTCGCTGTGGGCCGGCCTGCAGGCGGGCTCGTTGCAGGTGGTGGCGACCGACCATTGCGCTTTCACCACCAAGCAGAAGCGTAACGGCATCGGCGATTTCACCAAGATCCCGAACGGCACCGGCGGGCTCGAAGACCGCATGCCGGTGCTGTGGACCACAGGCGTCAACACCGGCCGGCTGACGATGAACGAGTTCGTCGCGGTGACCTCGACCAACATCGCCAAGATCCTCAACATGTATCCGAAAAAGGGCGCCATCGTCGAAGGCGCGGATGCCGACATCGTCGTCTGGGATCCCAAGCGAAAGAAGAAGATCACTTCTAAGCAGCAGCAGTCCGTCATCGACTACAACGTGTTCGAAGGGTTCGAGGTGACCGGTCTGCCGCGGTTCGTGTTCTCGCGTGGCGAACTGTCGATCCAGGAGGCCGAGATCAAGGCCAAACCCGGGCATGGAGAATTCGTCGGCCGCGAGCCGAATGCGGCGGTCAACCGGGCGCTGTCGACGTGGAAAGAGATTTCCGCGCCGCGAAAGGTGGAACGCACCGGCATCCCGGCGACCGGGGTTTGAGCTTGGCGCGTTCGGCCGCGCTCATTTCGTTGGTCCTGATGGCAACTGCCTCAGGTCCGGCAGCAGCGGACGGCCTACTGGCCGGCTCCTGGGGCAATGATGTCGGCTGCGCCGGCGTCAAAGCCGGTTATCAGGAGAGCGATGCCTATATCGTGCTGACCGCCGAAGGCGTCGAGACCTATGGCAGCGGCTGCCGGTTCACACAGCAATTGACATCGGTGCTGGGCGCGCAATCGCTTGGCGCGACCTGTTCGGCGGAAGGCGAGGCGGGAACGACAATCGAAACCGTCGTGGTCACCAACAAGGGAGAGGATGGTTTCTTCGTCACCATCCCCGGCCTTGAGGAAATGGGGCCGCTGCAATTATGTTCGTGACGGTGCCGATGGCGGCCATTCCGTCGATGCTGGCCTCACGCGACCAGCGCATCCAGTTCCGGCAGCAGGACGACGCTTTCCTGTTCGTTGGGATCGGTGCGCGCAATGACGGCCGAAGACGGGGCGCTGCTCAGATTGGCCGGCAGATGCGGCACGCCGGCGGGAATATAGAAAAGGTCGCCGGCCTTGGTGACGATATGATGCTCGAGCCGGTCGCCGTACCAGGTGTGGACTTCGCCGGAGAGCACATAGATCGCCGTCTCGTGGCTCTCATGCATATGCGCCTTGGCGCGCGCGCCGGGCGGGATGGTGAGCATGTGCATGCAGATGCCGGAGGCGCCGACGGTTTCGGCGGTAATGCCGGCGAAATAGGTCAATCCCTGCTTGCCTTCATAAGTGCTTTCAGGGCGGATAAGATGACAAGTGGGTTTGGGCGACATCGGGGAAACTCCGGGCGTCGATCGAGTGGGACAAGACCAATGGGACAGGGCGAGTGGAAAACAACATCGCGATAAAAGCAATCGGATTCCAGCCGCCGCAGGGACGGAAACAGGCAGGCGGCAGCCGATGACGGGGACTTCGCCAGCCGTCGTCGCGGCAAGCAAACTCGGACTGACCTTCCAGACCAATGACGGGCCGGTGCAGGCGCTGTCCAATGTCGATCTCACCATCGGCAAAGGGGAGTTCGTCTCCTTCATCGGGCCTTCGGGCTGCGGCAAGACCACGCTGCTGCGCGTCATCGCCGATTTGGAGAAGCCGACCTCGGGGACGATTTCGGTCAACGGCATGACAGCAGAACAGGCGCGCGAGAAACGCGCCTATGGCTATGTTTTCCAAGCCGCCGCGCTGTTTCCGTGGCGGACGATCGAGCGCAATGTCGGGCTGCCGCTGGAGATCATGGGTCTGTCCAAGGCGGAGCAAGGCGAGCGTATCAAGCGCACGCTCGACCTCGTCAACCTCTCTGGCTTCGAAAAGAAATATCCCTGGCAGCTCTCGGGCGGCATGCAGCAGCGCGCCTCGATTGCCCGTGCGCTGGCCTTTGATGCCGACCTGCTGCTGATGGACGAGCCGTTCGGCGCCCTTGACGAGATCGTGCGCGACCATCTCAACGAGCAATTGCTGGAATTGTGGGGACGCACCAACAAGACCATCTGCTTCGTCACCCACTCCATTCCGGAGGCCGTCTATCTGTCGACGCGCATCGTCGTCATGTCACCGCGGCCGGGCCGCGTCAGCGACATCATCGAATCGACGCTGCCGAGAGAGCGGCCGCTCGACATCCGCGAGACGCCGGAGTTTCTGGCGATCGCAGCGCGCGTGCGTGACGGGCTGCGGGCAGGGCACAGCTATGATGATTGAGGGAGCAAACGACGGGCTCCCTCCTCTCCCCACCACCGGGGAGAGGAGGGCCGGAGCGAAGCGGAGGTCGGGTGAGGGGGCGGCCACCCGCGCCTTCGTCATCCTAGGGCGGAGCCGATGCGAAGCGGCGAGCGCAGACCCTAGGATGCATGCCGTGACGTCTGCCGAAAGGCCAAAACGGTTGAGAGTATCGGCCAAGCAGGGCGAGGCAGAGGGGATCATGTTCGGCACCGTTGCGGAGCGGAGAGGTAACGGCATGGATCCTAGGGTCTGCGCCGCGTCGCTTCGCTCCTTGCTTCGCCCTAGGATGACGAACGCGTGGTGGGTCGCTCGCGTTACGCAGAGCGCACGCCTGTCCGGCGAGGCCTGCTAGATGGACACCTTCCGCGACAAACTCATCCCCGTCACCTCCATCCTCGCTGGCGTGGTCGTGCTCTGGTATGTTTTCGCCGTCATCCTCAACGCGCCGTTCCAGCGTGATCTCGACCGCCGTGCCAATGAGACCTCCACGTTTAGCGAACTCATCGGCAAGACGCTGTCGCAGCCGAAGCCGACATTGCCGGCGCCGCACCAGGTGGCGGTGAATTTCTTCGAGAACACCTTCCTGCGGCCCATCACCTCGAACCGCAGCCTCGTCTACAATGCCTGGGTGACGCTGTCGTCGACGCTGCTCGGCTTTGCCTTCGGCACCGCGCTCGGCATCATCATTGCGGTCGGCATCGTGCATGTGGCGACGCTCGACCGCAGCCTGATGCCGTGGATCATCGCCTCGCAGACCATCCCCATCCTGGCGGTGGCGCCGATGATCATCGTCGTGCTGGGGGCGATCGGCATCAGCGGCCTGATCCCGAAGGCGATGATCTCCACCTATCTGTCGTTCTTCCCGGTGACTGTGGGCATGGTGAAGGGGCTGCGCTCGCCCGAGATCATGCATCTCGACCTGATGCACACCTACAATGCCAGTCGTGCGCAAACCTTCTGGAAGTTGCGCGTGCCGGCTTCGGTGCCGTTCCTGTTCACCTCGATGAAGGTGGCGGTGGCGGCAAGCCTGGTCGGCGCCATCGTCGGCGAACTGCCGACCGGCGCTGTCGCCGGCATCGGTGCCAAGCTTTTGGCTGGCGCCTATTACAGCCAGTCCATCGACATCTGGTCGGCGCTGGTCGCCGGTTCGGTGGTGGCCGCACTTCTGGTCATGGTGGTCGGCATTGCCGGGCGCCTCGTCGACCGCGCCATGGGCGGGAGGCCGGCATGAACTGGCTGAAACCCTCCTGGCAAGCGGTGCTGGCGATCGTGCTGTGCCTGATCGCTGTGGCGCTCGGCGCGATCGCCGCGCCGAAAGTGGATGCACTGGCGCAGCCCGCAGGGACGTTGATATATCCCTATGCGGCGACGAACTGGCTGATCTTCGGCGTGCTGCTTCTTGTTGCCTTGATCACGATGGCCAGAATACCGTCCGTCGTCGAAGCGGTTGTGCTTTTCATCGGCGCACATCTGGTCGCCTGGCTGCTGATTGGCGGCATCGCCGGCTTCGAGGGCCTGGCACGGGCGCCCTATTTCCTGCTGCTCACGGGTGCCTGGCTGCTTGGCTGGCGCTGCGTGGCGGTGCTGTCATCATTGCGTCCTTTCGCCAAATGGGCGCGGACCGCGTTGCGCCTGATCATCCCGGCCATCTTCGGCGCCTGGATACTGATCATCTGGGAAGCGGTGACGCGCGGGGCCGGCATACCCTTCATCCTGCTGCCGCCGCCAAGCGCCATCGGCGCACGCATTGCCGGTTCGCTGCCGGTGCTCGGCGCCGATATCAGGCAGACCATCTTCAAGGCGGTGATCTTCGGCTATGTGGTGGGCAGCGGCGCCGGCTTCATCACCGCGGTCCTCGCCGATCGCGTGCCGTTCCTGCGGCGCGGCCTCTTGCCGATCGGCAACATGGTCTCGGCACTGCCGATCATCGGCGTGGCACCGATCATGGTGATGTGGTTCGGCTTCGACTGGCAGTCCAAGGCGGCGGTGGTCATCATCATGACCTTCTTCCCGATGCTGGTGAACACGGTCGCCGGCCTTGCCGCCTCCGGCCACATGGAGCGCGACCTGATGCGCACCTATGCGTCGGGCTACTGGCAAACCCTGCTGAAGCTCAGGCTGCCGGCAGCAGCGCCCTTCATCTTCAACGCGCTGAAGATCAACTCGACGCTGGCGCTGATCGGGGCCATCGTTGCCGAGTTCTTCGGCACGCCTGTCGTCGGCATGGGCTTCCGCATCTCGACCGAGGTCGGGCGGATGAACATCGACATGGTCTGGGCCGAAATCGCAGTTGCAGCACTTGCGGGTTCGGTCTTTTATGGCGTGGTCGCTCTTGTCGAAAGAGCCGTCACGTTTTGGCATCCCTCTGTCCGTGGTGGATAGGGGCGGTGGGTTTAGGGCACTAACTTCAGAGGGTAAAAAAATGAAAAGACTGATTATTCCCGTTCTGGCCGGCGCGATGTCGCTCGCCGCGTTCCAGGCAATGGCCGCCGACAAGGTGACGTTGCAACTGAAATGGGTCACGCAGGCCCAGTTTGCCGGCTACTATGTCGCCAAGGCCAAGGGTTTCTATGAGGCCGAAGGTCTCGACGTCGACATCAAGCCGGGCGGTCCCGATATCGCGCCCGAGCAGGTGATCGCCGGCGGCGGCGCCGATGTCATCGTCGACTGGATGGGCGGTGCGCTGGCTGCCCGCGAAAAGGGTGTGCCGCTGGTCAACATCGCCCAGCCGTTCAAGAAGGCAGGCATGGAGCTGGTCTGCCCGAAGGACGGCCCGATCAAGACCGAAGCCGACTTCAAGGGTCACACGCTCGGTGTCTGGTTCTTCGGCAACGAGTATCCGTTCTATGCCTGGATGAACAAGCTCGGCCTCAAGACCGAGGGCGGCCCGGACGGCGTCACCGTCTTGAAGCAGAGCTTCGACGTGCAGCCGCTGATCCAGAAGCAGGCGGATTGCATCTCGGTCATGACCTACAACGAGTACTGGCAGTTGATCGACGCCGGCTACAAGCCCGAACAGCTGACCGTGTTCAACTACTCGACCATGGGCAACGACCTGCTCGAGGACGGGCTCTATGCGTCCGAAGACAAGCTCAAGGACCCGGCCTTCGAAGACAAGATGGTGCGTTTCGTGCGCGCCTCGATGAAGGGCTGGAAATACGCCATCGACAACAATGACGAGGCCGCGGGCATCGTCATGGACGGCGGCGGCCAGGACGAGAACCACCAGAAGCGCATGATGAGCGAAGTCGCCAAGCTGATCGACAATGCCGACGGCAAGCTCGACCCGGCGACCTACGAACGCACCGCCAAGGCGCTGCTCGACCAGAAGATCATCACCAAGGAGCCGACCGGCGCCTACACCACCGCCATCACCGACAAGGCAGTCAAGTAAGCCTAGTCGGCAACACATTTATCCAGAAAGCGGCGCCTCCGGCAGAAATGTCAGAGGCGCCGTTCCTTTATGGTGTTCATGACGAAACTGGTTTCGATCGAGGCGACGCATTTCAGCCGCGCGATCTTTTCCTTGATGAAGCGCTCGTACTGTTCGAGGCTTCCCGTCACCACCTTCAGCACATAGTCGCGCGAGCCGGTGACGAGGTGGCATTCCAGCACCTCTTCCCAGCCGCGGATCGCGTCCTCGAACATCACGATCTCGTCTTCGTTCTGACGGCTGAGCCGGATGGTGGCGATGGCGACCATGCTCCAGCCAAAGGCTGAGGGATCGACCAGCGTGGTGTAGCCCCTGATAATTCCGGTCTCCTCCAACCGCCGCACCCGCCTCAGGCAGGGCGATGGCGACAGACCGATCCGCTCGGCAAGCTCGTGGTTGGTGATGCGGGCGTCGGCTTGCAGCTCACGCAGGATCTTGCGGTCGAAATCGTCGGCTATCTTCTGCTGCACGTTCGGTCTCTCCGGGCAATTTGTTGCGGGAATGCAGCCATGAGAGCCCCAAAATAGCAAGAACTGGTGGAACAGGATCGCATAAATTGCCGTTCAATATTTCACTCGAACAGGCAGGAAAGATCATGACCGCGCCACGCCCGTCGAAAACCCATATCGGCAACCACAAGCTCCACCCGCAGACGCTGATGCTGAGCTATGGCTTCGATCCGCAGCTTTCGGAAGGCGCGGTCAAGCCGCCGGTGTTCCTGACCTCGACCTTCGTGTTCAAGTCGGCGGAAGAAGGACGCGACTTCTTCGATTACACCTCCGGCCGCAAGGAGCCGCCGAGCGGCACGGCGTCCGGCCTGGTCTATTCGCGCTTTAACCATCCCAACAGCGAGATCGTCGAGGACCGTCTGGCGATCTATGAAGGGACGGATGCCTGCATCCTGTTTTCATCAGGCATGTCGGCGATCGCCACGACACTGCTCGCCTATATCAGGCCGGGCGACGTCATCCTTCATTCGCAGCCGCTTTACGGCGGCACCGAGACGCTTTTGACGCGCACGCTCTCCGGTTTCGGCATCGGTGCTGTCGGTTTCGCGGACGGCGTCGACGAGACGGCGGTGCGCACGGCCTCCGACGCCGCCGTCGCGAAGGGCCGCGTGTCGGTCATCCTGATCGAGACGCCGTCAAATCCGACCAACAGCCTGGTCGATATCGCGCTGATGCGCAAGATCGCCGACGAGATCGGCGCGAGCCAGGGGTCGACGCCGATCGTCGTCTGCGACAACACGCTGCTCGGCCCGGTGTTCCAGCGGCCGATCGAACATGGCGCCGACGTGTCCGTCTATTCGCTGACCAAATATGTCGGCGGCCATTCCGACCTGATCGCGGGGGCCGCCATGGGCGGCAAGGCGGTCACCAAGCCGATCAAGGCGCTGCGCGGCGCGATCGGCACGCAGCTCGACCCGCATTCCTGCTGGATGCTCGGCCGCTCGCTGGAGACGCTGTCGATCCGCATGGAGCGGGCCAACGACAATGCGCGGCTGGTCGCCGAATTCCTGCGCGACCATGCCAAGGTCGAGAAGGTGCATTACCTGCCGTTCCTGGGCGAGGACACGCCGGCTGGTCGCACCTACAGGGCGCAATGCACTGGTGCCGGCTCGACCTTCTCCTTCGATATCAAGGGCAGAGAGAAGGCGGCTTTCGCCTTTCTCAACAACCTGCAGATCTTCAAGCTGGCGGTGAGCCTGGGCGGAACGGAATCCTTGGCCAGCCACCCCGCGGCCATGACGCATTCGGGCATACCCTTCGAGGTGCGCGAGCGCATCGGCGTGCTGGAGACCACGGTCAGGCTGTCGATCGGCGTGGAGCACCCGGACGATCTGATCGCCGACCTGACGCAGGCGCTGGCGGCGGTCTGACGCTCCCCGTATCCGGGGTATCGCGCGGTCCATTAGTTTGCACGTAAGTGTTACTCGCGCGCAGCCATTCGCTCTTATAAGCGTTGTGCCGATACATCCGCGCGCCGGGGAGCCGTGGCTGGATGTCATCAGCAAACGGAGATCCTCATGCGTATCCAATCCTTGGCGCCGATGCTTTCGGCACTGGCCATCTCGGCGTCCTTCCTTACGGCAGCGCCGGCCCTGGCCGAGACGGTGAAGCTGAAAGCGACGCTCGACGGCGCCCAGCAGAACCCGCCGGTGACCACAAAAGGCAAGGGCACCGCAGCTCTTACCTTCGACACGGCCACGAAGAAACTCAGCTGGAACGTCAAATATTCCGGCCTCAGCGGGTCGGCGACCGCCGGGCATATTCACGGCCCAGCCGCGATGGGTGAAAACGCCGGGGTGGCGATCCCGTTCAAGGGCAAGCTCAAGAGCCCGATCAAAGGGTCGGCCGTGCTGACCGACGCGCAGGCCGCCGACCTGATGGGCGGCAAGGATTATGTCAATTTGCACACGGCAGCCAACAGGGACGGCGAAATCCGCGGACAGATCGAGGCCGCGAAATAGAGCGATTCCTATTTTGAGAGAATCGTAGGATTCCCAAAGCCGGATGTTTGTGATTCAAGATGCTGGCTGGATTGGAGGCCAG
>NZ_JAMYLI010000030.1:0-72427 GCF_040317955.1 Mesorhizobium sp. M1342
TTCGCCAAGCCAAGGTCCGGGCGGCCGCCCGGACCTTGGCTCAATCGCTCTAATCCCACGAAATCTCTCTCGTGTAGATACAAGGGGGGTGCTGTCCCGCTAGCCGTTGCAAGTCAGGTGACCGCACGTCAGCCCTTGCGGTCGAACCAGAAGGCGTCGGCCATGCGCTTCATGCCGATACGTTCGTAGAAGCCGACGGCGTCGGGCATGGAGATCAGGCTGATGGCGACCGACGATCCAAGCTGCCGGCGCGCCTCGTCCATCAGGCCCTTGCCTATGCCGAGCCCCTGCGCGGATTGGGAAACGGCGAGTTCGGAGATGTAGCAGACCCAGGAGAAGTCGGTGATCGCCCTGATAACGCCGATCAGCGGCTTGCCCTCGACGTCGAGGCGCGCGGTCAGTACCAGGTTGGCGCCCGACAGCATCGCCCGCAGCCGTGCTTCATCATCGACCGGCCGTGTCTCGCCGAGGCCGGATTCGACCAGCACGCGACGGAATTCGGCGATGTCGAGCGCGGCTTCGCTGTTATAGAGGACGTGTGCGTTTTCTGCCATGTCCGCCAGACTGCACCATCGGGCTGGCTTGTGCCACCGTGCACGAACAGTTGCCTTTTATTTGCCGCCGGCTTTGTGTAAACCGTGCCTCAGCAATCCCCCCGCAACGAAAACACGGGCAAAAGCCATGGAAAAGTTCACCAAGCTCACCGGCGTCGCCGCTCCGATGCCGATCGTCAATGTCGACACCGACATGATCATCCCGAAGGATTACCTCAAGACGATCAAGCGCACCGGGCTCGGCACCGGCCTGTTCGCCGAAATGCGCTACAAGGATGACGGCTCGGAAAACCCGGATTTCGTGCTCAACAAGCCGGCCTACCGCAAGGCGCAGATCCTGGTTGCCGGCGACAATTTCGGCTGCGGTTCCAGCCGCGAGCACGCACCGTGGGCGCTGCTCGACTTCGGCATTCGCTGCGTCATCTCGACCTCGTTCGCCGACATTTTCTACAACAACTGCTTCAAGAATGGCATCCTGCCGATCACCGTCAGCCCCGAGGATCTCGAGAAGCTGATGGACGACGCCTCGCGCGGCTCCAATGCCACCGTGTCGGTCGACCTCGAATCCAAGGAAATCCGTGGTCCCGACGGCGGTGTCGTCACCTTCGACCTTGACGATTTCAAGCGGCACTGCCTGCTCAACGGGCTCGACGACATCGGCCTGACCATGGAGAAGGCCGGCGCCATCGCCTCGTTCGAGAAGCGCAACGCCGAACAGCGCCCCTGGGCCTGAGCGGTACACACTCCAGGCGGAGGCCCGGCCGCTTTTCAGGCCTTCGTTGCGCCGGGTTCGTTGCGACTGAGTGGAGGGACAGTCATGACACGTTTGCTTCTTGCCGGCGTTTGCGGGCTGGCCTTGTTGCTGGGGCAAACCGTGAGCGCGTTTGCGCAGACACAGGCACCCGCCAACCAGCCGGCCCCGGCGACGGACCAGCCGTCCGCCGATCAGGGGACGAACGCCGCCGACGCTGCCGATGACGACAAGCAGGCGCCCGTCCCTTTCGAAGGCGGCACGCTGACCATCACCCAGAAGGAACAGTATGGCGAGAAGGTGCTTGCCTATGACGGCCAGCAGCTGGCCACCAACTATGACGTCTTCTTTGACAGGATCGTGGAAGTCGGCGGCGTCAAGGTGGCGCTGTTCGATGTCGGCGACGGCGGCAACCAATGCGGGCCGGCGACGGTGATCGTCTGGAAACCGGAAGGTGGCACGATCCAGAGCACAATGGTCGAGCAGGACCAGTGCGGCGCCCCGCCCTCGGCGGTGTCCGACAATGCCATCTATTTCGTGCCGTATCTGTTGCCGGGGGATGAGAAACCGGCTTTGCAATGGTCGCCGACCGATGGGCTGACGATTTCGGGCAATCTGACCTACATGCCGGAACCCGGCACGGACTGGAAAGACATCGATCCGGAAAAGTACCAGAACATCATCGACGCTTTCCACAATGAGGCTGTCTACAAGGAAGCCGAAAAGCTGCTGGGCAAGGACATGCCCGATATGGCGACCAGCCTGCTGGTCGGCGGCGGCACGGAAAAGACCGCTTCGGGCGCCTTCTACGCCAGCGGCTGCGTGCCGCATGATTGCGGCGGCAATGACGGCTTCATGGCGGTCGACCCGGCCAAGCAAAGGCTCTATTTTGCGCGCCGCGGCGACAATGGCAAGCCGCAGGCGTGGCCTGATGTGGCGACATGGCCGGCCGATGTGAAGGCGGCGTTGGACAAGGCGCTGGGGTCTGCGAACTAGGCATTTCGGCGGTGAACCAAAAACTGTTTCGCCGCGATCCTTCACACCCCCCTCTGCCCTGCCGGGCATCTCCCCCGCAAGGGGGGAGATCGGCAGCTTGGCCGCTCTGCCTATCTCTGCACCGTTTGTAACTGGCGAAAGCATTCGAGACATCCGATCTCCCTCCTTGCGGGGGAGATGGCCGGCAGGCCAGAGGGGGGTGCTGTCCCGCCGACATAAAAATGCCTTTGCAGCGCCAGTCGCTCTGCGTTGACCCATGGTCAGATCTGCCCTTTCCCTGCAAAATGGCCCACCACAACTCACGAGAACCCCATGCGAAAACTCATCTCCACCGGTTCCCCCTTCGAAAAGACCGCCGGCTATTCGCGCGCCGTGGTGCAGGGCGACTGGTGTTTCGTCTCCGGAACGACCGGTTACGACTATGCGACGATGACGATGCCGGAGCCGGTGGAGGCGCAGACGCGCAATTGCCTGGCGACGATTGCCAAGGCGCTGCAGGATGGCGGTTTCGACATGGCCGACGTGGTGCGGGCGCATTACTACATCACCGACCAGGCCTTCGTGGACATCGTCTTCCCGATTCTGGGCGAGACGTTCGGCGATATCAGGCCGGCGGCGACGATGATCGTCTGCCAGCTCAACAAACCGGAAATGAAGATCGAGATCGAGGTAACGGCGCTGCGGCGCACGGCTTGAAAGGCGACCGACGATGAAAGTCCGGCGCATCGTTGCCAATATCGAGACATCGGATGCCACTGCGGCCAAGCGTTTCTATCAGGATGTCCTCGGCCTCGATGTGCTTATGGACCTTGGCTGGATCGCCACCTACGGCTCGCAAGCAAAGATGGATGTCCAGGTCAGTTTCATGGCGCAAGGCGGCTCCGAAACGCCGGTGCCGGATCTTTCGATCGAGGTCGATGATGTCGATGCGGCGCTCGGCGCCATGAAGACGGCGGGCTTCGCCATCGAATACGGACCGGCCGACGAACCGTGGGGCGTGCGCCGCTTCTATGTCCGCGATCCGTTCGGCAGGCTGGTCAACATTCTCTCGCATCGGTGAAGGCAAGGCGCTGCAATTTGCGGGAGGCTGGCGGGGCAGAGGGGGGCGCGAAGGATCGCAAACGAACGAGGTTGTTCTTGATCGCTGCGTTACTCCTTGCGCACAACCGGCTTGGCGTTTAGCAAGGCCGCGGTTCAAATCTTTCCAGGACGGTTTCTCCATGGCAACGAAGCATCTTTTCCTGCTCCCCGGTGACGGCATCGGTCCCGAGGCCATGGCCGAGGTCAAGAAACTGATCGCGGTCATGAACGACAAGCTCGGCAGCGGTTTTGCCACCGATGAGGGGCTGGTCGGCGGCTGCGCCTATGACGCGCATGGCGCGGCGATCTCCGATGCCGACATGGAAAAGGCGATGGCGGCCGACGCGGTGCTGTTCGGCGCCGTCGGCGGTCCGAAATGGGATGCGGTGCCCTACGAGGTGCGCCCTGAGGCCGGCCTGCTGCGGCTGCGCAAGGACATGGAGCTGTTTGCCAATCTGCGCCCGGCCATCTGCTACCCGGCGCTGGCGGCGTCCTCCTCGCTCAAGCAGGAGGTGGTCGAAGGCCTCGACATATTGATCGTGCGCGAGCTGACCGGCGGCGTCTATTTCGGCGAGCCCAAGCAGATCATCGATCTCGGCAACGGCCAGAAGCGCGGCATCGACACGCAGGTCTACGACACGTTCGAGATCGAGCGCATTTCGGGCGTCGCTTTCGAACTGGCACGCACGCGCAAGAACCACGTCACCTCGATGGAAAAGCGCAATGTGATGAAGTCGGGCGTGTTGTGGAACGAGGTCGTCACCCAGACCCACAAGGCACGCTATTCCGACGTCAAGCTCGACCACATGCTGGCCGATGCCGGCGGCATGCAGCTGGTGCGCTGGCCAAAACAGTTCGACGTCATTGTCACCGACAATCTGTTCGGCGACATGCTGTCCGACATCGCCGCCATGCTGACCGGCTCGATCGGCATGCTGCCGTCGGCCTCGCTCGGCGCGCCTGATGTGAAAACCAAGAAGCGCAAGGCACTCTACGAACCGGTGCACGGCTCGGCGCCCGACATTGCCGGCAAGGGCATCGCCAACCCGATCGCCATAATCGCTTCCTTCGCCATGTGCCTGCGCTATTCCTTCGGCATGGTCGATGAAGCCGACCGCGTCGAAGGCGCGATCGCCGCCGTGCTCGACGCGGGCCTGCGGACGAAAGACATCATGTCCGATGGCATGACCGAGGTCGGTACGGTTCAGATGGGCGACGCGATCATCGCCAAATTCCTGGGCTGATATCGTGACGGTCGACGTCCGCTGGGCGACGATCGAGGACGCGACGGCGCTCGCGGCCATATTGTGCGAGATGGCGGTTCACTACCGGCAGCCACCTCTCGATGCCGGCCGGGCCGTGTCTGCCGCACGAAAATGGCTTGGCGAGGAAAGCCCGGCCTATCCGCATTTCGCGCTCGCCTTCGTCGAGGGCGAGGTCAGCGGCCTGGCGTCGGTGGCGATCGCGCATCCCGGCATCGATCTTGAGCGGCTGCTGTTCCTCAAGGATTTGTTCGTGCGCGACAAAGCCCGCAACGCCGGCGTCGGCCGAGCAATGATCGGCTTTCTCGCCGATCATTGCCTGCGCGAAGGCATCGGCCGCATCGACCTGACCACCGAGGACTGGAACGAAGGCGCGCTGCGCTTCTACGACCGGCTTGGCGCCGAACGCCACGGCCAGAAGGTCTTTCTCAGACTTTCGGGTGAGGCGTTGAAAAGCGGCTAGATCCTGACGCCTGCCGGCACTGGTCCCCAAGGATTTTCGCCCACCTGGGACGGCAGAAGTCCGAAGACCAGCAAGGCAATGCTGCCAATGGGAGTGATGAAGCCCAGCAGTGCAAACCAGCCGCTCAGACCCGCGTCATGCACACGCCGCACGACGAGGGCAATCGACGGCAGGATCAATCCCGAAAAGAAAACCAGGAAGGGTATGAGCCCTATGGCCCTCATCGTCGTCCTGTCCGCATTGGTTTTGAAGCCATTGAACGCTAGGTCAACGAGTATTCCGAAGCCTAGAAGCGCCAATATCCCGAGGGTGTAGAATAGCCAGAAGGCCCAGAATTCCTTGCGGCGGGCGCGACCTTTGAAATTGCTATAGTCCGCAATTATCGCGCGCCAGAAGTAAGCCCACAGACCCATGGAATAGGCGGGCCTGCTCTCGGCCGAACGGCGTGGCTGGCCCGTGCTTGGCGATGGCGCTGTCGGGGTGACGGCGACTATATCGTGCGCCGTACCGTCATCCGGTTGAAACTCGACAAGGGTGCCCCTGGCGAGGGTCACTTCATGGCTCACATCGTCACGGGCAAAGATATAACGCTTGCTGTCGATTCCGTCGATGTAGCCGTAGTCCTGATCCTGATCGTAGTGGAATATCGTGCCACGCATGTTTCTCCCCCGCGTTGCGCAAATACTACCCAGGGTTGTTTGTGATTGCAATACACGTGGCGGCTAAATCCTGACACCCGCCGGCACCGGCCCCCACTGGTTTTCCCGGGCCTGCGTCGGGATCAGCGCGAAGACCAGGATGATCAGGCTGCCGATGGTCGGGATCAGGATCAGCAGGCTGAGCCAGCCTGACAGGCCGATGTCGTGGAGCCGGCGCACGATCATGCCGAGGCTAGGGAGCAGTGTCGCCAGCAGGAACGTGCCGCACAGCCCGACCGTTATCGCGCCCGAAATATCACTGTCGAAACCGCCCATATCCATATCGGTGTACAGGCCGATGCCGCCGATGATCAGCAGGCAAACCGTCCAGAACAGGCAGTAGCCCCAATATTCCTTGCGGCGGGCGCGGCCGGCGAAATTGAAGTAGTTCTGCGTCACGCCGCGCCAGAAATAGCCCCAGAGATCGCTGGGTTCGGCCGGCTCGGAGGAGCGGCCGAAATGCTGTGCCGGGGGCGGGGTTGCCGCGGCCTTGCTGCCGGCTTGAGTCGGTGCGGGGTTCGTGCCGGCGTCAGTGGCCGAAGTAGCGGTCTGGGCGGCAATCGAAAAGACGTCGTGAGCCTGGCCGCCGCCCGCCTGAAACTCGACGGACGCGCCCTTCCGCATGGCAGTTTCACGGCGCAGGTTTTCTCGGGTGAAGGTGTATTGGCTGCCGTCGGCGCCGGTGATGAAGCCGAAGCCCTGGACCTCGTCATAGTGAAGCACTTCGCCGCGCATTTGCCACCCCCGCTCGCCACGTCCTAGCCGAAGGTGGCACAGGGCCGTGCCGATGGGCAAGACGGCCAGCATGGCTACCCTCTTCGCGGCAAATGAAGCATAAGGCATCGAGTGCAACCGCCTTCGACAGAAGCAGACATGACAGTCGAGAGTCCTGACAGTAAAACCGTAAATGAAGATGGAGGGGAAAGAAGACCTCCCAGGCTGGCCATCGACGCCACCGGCCTGACGTTCTGGCCGTCCGGCCAGGGACTTGTCGGCATCCCACGGGTGGAAAGCTTTCTCGTCAGCGCAGCCCTGGCCGATCCCGACCCTTGCGTGGAGGTGGTGGCGTTCCGACCGTGGGAAGGCCGGTTTCGCCCCCTCGCTCCTTTCGAGCAGGACCATGTCGCGACGGGCGAGATTTCACCCTGGCGCCTCAAACGATGGCCTGGGAGACGCACGGCGATGTCGCAGGCCCTCGAAGCGGTGAGGCAGCAGCCATGGGGCAAGCGCGACGCCGACCGCCATCTCGCAAAGACGATGACCCATGGCCGCAAAGGGATTGCCTATCAGGCGACGAGGCTGCTGATCCGGGCCTATCGTCTGTACCAGCGGGCGCGGATCCGGTCGGCCCCGCGTCAGGCTCCAAGCCAACCGGACGAGACTGAACGCGGCTTTGTCTTGATCAGCCATCACATTCTGACCGGGGACGACCGAGCCGCCGTCTCCGGGCGCGCCGGTGGCCTCGCGTTTCTTTGCCACGACCTCATCCCGACACTGCGCCCCGACATGGTTGGTATGAGCCCTGGCGAGGCTCGCTACGGGTCATATCTCGAGCACCTCGTGCGTTCCGGCGCGCCGGCATTTTGTGCATCCGACGAAGTTGGTGCGACGCTGACCGATCATATGCAACAGGCAGGCGTCACGCAGCCGGTGGTATACCGGTTTCCGATGCCTTCCATCCTGTACGAGACGGCTTCGCGCATGGGCGAGACTTCGCGCATCGAGGCCGACGAGCCGTTCGTGCTCTATTGTTCGACCATCGAAGTGCGCAAGAACCACATCCTGCTGGCACGGATATGGCAGCAGGCGCTCGACGAGGGCGTCAAGCTGCCGAGGCTCGTCTGCGCCGGGCGCTGGGGCTGGATGATCGATCCGCTGCGCGCCTATCTCAAGGCCCATCCGAGACTGCTCGAGCGGGTTACGTTCACCGGAGCGATCAGCGATGAGGAACTCATCCGATATTATCGCAGCGCTTCCTTCGGCGTCTTTCCCTCGCATATCGAGGGCTGGGGCTATGGCGCCTCGGAATGTCTCGATTTCGGCGTTCCCGTCATCGTCTCGACCGCGCCGTCGCTGATCGAGGCGAGCGGCGGGCTGATGCCGGCGATCGATTCCAATGACCAGGCCGGCTGGTACGCTGCGATCCGCAGGATGGCGGAAGACCCGGACTGGCGCTCATCGCTGACGGAACGCATCGCAAAGCAGCATCGCCCGACGCCGGCATCGGCCAGCTGGGCTGCCATCAAGGCTGGCCTGCAGGCAAGCGCGTCCCTCCGGCCGAAGTCCTAGAGCAATTCTAGGAAAGGTGTGACGCGGTTTTCCGTCTAGAATTGCGTCAAAACAAAGAGTTAGAGCAGATCGCCGTTTCCGTGAAACGGTGAAATGCTCTAGGTGGGCCGCTTCTTCGCTTTCTTGTGCTTGGGCGCGCCGGTGGTGTCGAATTTCGGCTTGCCCGGCTTCTTCGCCCATGGCTTTGCCTCATGCGCGGTGGCCGGGCGCTGATCGACTGCTGCCGGTGCACGTTTTTCGAATTTGCGCTTCGGCGCGTTGGGGTCGAATGGCGCCTTGCCGCGATGCGGTTTCTTGTCGGGGCTTGGCGGCTGGTAGCCGGCGCGCGACAGATCGGGCGTGCCCTCGAGCCGCTTCACCAGGATGTTGCCTTGCAGCTTGCGATCGGGACCGATCGCGGCCAGGAAGCGGTCGGCCCAGTCGGCTGATATCTGCACGTAGGTCTCTTCCGGCTGCATCTTGATGGCGCCGATCTCGCGCTTCGAGATGCTGCCGGTGCGGCACAGCATCGGGATGAGCCAGCGCGGCTCGGCATTCTGCCGGCGCCCGATCGACAACGAGAACCAGACGCTGTCACCGAAATCGTCGCGACGGCTGGGCGCCTCGTCGCGGCGCGCGAAACCTTCGCCTGCCGGTCTTTCACGCGACGGCGTGAAGGGCGCGATCTCCATGAGGTCCTCGGGGGCCGAGCGGCTGGCGCGGCACTGGCGCACGAAGGCGGCAGCCACTTGCTCGGCGCCATGTCTTGCGAGCAGCGCGTCGATGAAACCGCGTTCGTCGTCCTTCACCGGCTCGTCGAAAACCGGATCGGCCAGGATGCGCTCGTCGTCGCGCCGCATCACGTCGTCGGCCGAGGGCGGGCTCGCCCATGTCGCCTTGAGGCCGGCGTTCTGCAACAGCCGCTCGGTGCGCTTGCGGGCACTGTTGGGCACGATCAGCGCGCTGACGCCCTTGCGCCCGGCGCGGCCGGTGCGGCCGCTGCGGTGCAGCAGCGTTTCCGGGTTGGTCGGCAGGTCGGCGTGGATGACCAGTTCGAGGTTGGGCAGGTCGATGCCGCGCGCCGCGACATCGGTGGCGATGCAGACTTTTGCGCGGCCGTCGCGCATTGCCTGCAGCGCATGGCTGCGCTCGTTCTGGCTGAGCTCGCCGGAGAGGGCGACGACGGAGAAGTTGCGGTTGTTGAAGCGCGCGGTCAGATGATTGACGGCGGCACGCGTGTTGCAGAACACCAGCGCGTTCTTAGCTTCGTAATAGCGCAGAACGTTGATGATGGCGTTTTCCCGGTCGGGCTGGGCGACGCTCAGCGCCCGGTATTCGATGTCGAGATGCTGCTTCTCCTCGCCGGCGGCCGAGATGCGCACCGCATCGCGCTGATAGCCCTGCGCGAGCGTGGCGATCGAGCGCGGCACCGTGGCCGAGAACATCAGCGTCCGGCGTTCGGCAGGAGCGGCGTCGAGGATGAATTCGAGGTCTTCGCGAAAGCCCAGATCGAGCATCTCGTCGGCCTCGTCGAGCACCACCGCCTTCAGCGCCGACATGTCGAGCGAGCGCCGGGTGATGTGGTCGCGCAGCCGGCCGGGCGTGCCGACGACGATATGGGCGCCGCGCTCCAGCACACGCCGCTCCGAGCGCATGTCCATGCCGCCGACGCAGGACGCCACGGTGGCGCCGGTCAGTTCGTAGAGCCATTCCAGCTCGCGCGTCACCTGCAAGGCGAGTTCGCGCGTCGGCGCCACCGCCAGCGCCAGCGGTGCGGCGGCGTGGCCAAAGCGCTCCGCGCCCTCAAGCAGGGTCGGCGCCAGAGCGAGGCCGAAGGCCACCGTCTTGCCGGAGCCTGTCTGCGCCGAAACCAGCGCATCGGCCTCGCCGAGTTCCGGCGCCACAACCGCCTTCTGGACGGGCGTCAGCTCGGAATAGCCGCGTTTTTCCAGCGCCCTTGCCAGCGCGGGAACGAGTGCATCGAAGTTGGACATCTTACTCTTTCGGAATTCGGATTCTTATATGCCCAGCAATGGGCCTGTCTTCGGCGGGCGTCGGGACGCTCCATGAGCCGGATGGTCATGCCGTTCGTACTTCGTGCCGCCGCGATTGTACAGGGCAACAGGACGCTCATCGCAATTGACTCTTGACGCAAACCGCGTAAAAGCCCGCTTTGAACGGGATCGTTTTTTCGATGCGCGGCCTTTTGATGGCTCTTCTTGCATTCGATGCCCCCAGCCTCAATGCACATCATTGGGCCGGGCGCGTCGGCGCGTCCCCTCGTTCCAGCAAAACCCCATTCTTGGCCAAAAAAACTACCAAAACCACCACCAAAACGGTGTGACTCCCTTGGCCTAACCACCCTCTCCCGGGTTCGGCCCGGGGGACGGAACCCGCATCGGCCAGCGGGTTTCTCCAAAAACCAAGCGGAGAGGGACAGGAGATTTTTCGATGAGTTTCAAGGTAGCGATCGTCGGCGCAACGGGCAATGTGGGCCGGGAAATGCTCAACATACTGGAAGAGCGCGGCTTTCCGGTAAGCGAAGTCGTGGCGCTGGCGTCGCGGCGCAGCCAGGGCACGGAAGTGTCGTTCGGCGACCGCACGCTGAAGGTGAAGACGCTCGACCAGTATGATTTTTCCGACACCGACATCTGCATCATGTCGGCTGGCGGCAGCGTCTCCAAGGAATGGTCGCCGAAGATCGGCAAGCAGGGCTGCGTCGTCATCGATAATTCGTCGGCCTTCCGCTACGATCAGGACGTGCCGTTGATCGTGCCGGAAGTGAACCCGGACGCGATCTCGCTGTTCACGCGCAAGAACATCATCGCCAATCCGAATTGCTCGACGGCGCAGCTGGTAGTGGCATTGAAGCCGCTGCATGACTTCGCCACCATCAAGCGTGTCGTTGTCGCCACCTACCAGTCGGTGTCGGGCGCCGGCAAGGAAGGTATGGACGAACTCTTTACCCAGACCCGCGCGGTCTTCGTCGCCGATGGCGTCGAGGTCAAGAAGTTCACCAAGCGCATCGCCTTCAACGTCATCCCGCACATCGATGTCTTCCTTGATGACGGCTCCACTAAGGAAGAGTGGAAGATGGTCGCCGAGACCAAGAAGATGCTCGACCCCAAGATCAAGCTGACGGCGACCTGCGTGCGCGTGCCGGTGTTCATCGGCCATTCGGAAGCGGTCAACATCGAGTTCGAAAAGCCGATCACCGCCGACGAGGCGCGCGATATCCTGCGCGAGGCGCCGGGCTGTCAGGTCTTGGACAAGCGCGAGGACGGCGGCTACATCACGCCGCTGGAATCGGCCGGCGAAGACGCCACCTTCATCTCGCGCATCCGCGAGGATTCGACCATCGACAACGGCCTGTCGATGTGGATCGTCTCCGACAATCTGCGCAAGGGCGCGGCGCTCAACGCAGTGCAGATCGCCGAGTTGCTGGTCGAGCGCGGCCTGATCCAGCCGAAGAAGAAGGCGGCTTAGTTTTCGCTCACGGGCCGTATCGCCGCTGCCGCGGCGGGCGCTCCGCGGGGGCGCCGGACGACCGGCGGCCCGCAGTCGCGGGCTCGGCCTTCGGCCGGGTGCTGAAGGTTAGCGAAGGCATTGATGGATGCCGATCTCCCCACGAGGGGGAGATCGGCAGCTCTGGCCGATGCGCTACGCTCTGTTCTCCCTGGCCAGCTGGTTCAACAGCCCCAGCGCTTCCTCCGCCCGGTCGACCGGCACGAACAGATGGTCGTGGTAGAAGGCCGAAACCGGGTTCACGCCCATGCCGGCGGCGGCGAGGCGCGTGGTGATGGCGGCGAGAAAGCCGACGGCTTCCAGCGACGAATGGATGTTCAGCGTGACCATCCGGCAGCGGAATGACGCGGTCAGTGCCGCAGCGATGGCCTTCTCCTCGGTTACGATCAGTGTCACGCCCTCGCGCTCACGAAAGATCATCACCGGCTCGAGGCCTTCCGGCTGAACGACGCCGGGCGCCAGCATGGCGAAGACATAGGTGCCGGCGAGCAGTTCCGGCGTCATCGATGCCAGCAGTGTCTTCAGATCGGTCTCGCCGGTCATTCGGTTTCTCTCGCTTGCAGAAATGGGCCGCAGCCCATGTGCTCTTCAATATCCGCGACCGGCGCGTGCCGATAGTCCAGGCGCTGCAAGGACGACATGGCGGTGTCGCTGGTGGCTGGGCTTGCAGAGCTGTCGCATCGCACAATAAAGGAGGTGAGGGCCGATGGCGGTCCGTGAAAGGCCTTCGATGATCGTTCGCCCGCGCCCCACATTCCTACAGCTGTTCTTCATCATGCGCGGTTCGGTCGTGCCACGTATCCTGCCGCAGATATTGGGCTTCGCGCTTTATTCCGCGATCATCCTGGCCGTGGCGCGCCGGTTCCAGCTTGATTTCAGCGTCTTCAACATCACGCCTTTCGGCCTGGTCGGCGTGACATTGTCGATCTATCTCTCGTTCCGCAACAACGCCGCCTACGACCGTTGGTGGGAGGCGCGCAAGCTGTGGGGCGCGCTGGTCTTCGAAATGCGCAACCTGGCACGCGCCACCACCAGCCTCATCCCGGACCAGACCGAACAGCGCGCCTTGCTGATGGAAGCGCTCGCCTTCTGTCATTTCCTGCGCGGGCAGTTGCGCAAGATCGACAGCATGAAGGATGCCCGCGCCTTCATCGACGCCGAGGCGGACAAGGCAGCAGCCTTTTCCAATCCGGCGGATGAGATGGTCAGGCGCATGGGCCGGCGTGCCAATGCGCAGCGCCGGGCGGGCGACGTCGACTCGATCGGCTTTCGTATCCTCGATGAGAGGCTCGCGTCGATCGCGGCCATCCAGGCCGGCTGCGAGCGGATCGCCGGTACGCCGTTACCTTTCGCCTACACGTTGCTGGTGCATCGCACGGCCTATATCGTCTGCCTGCTGCTGCCGATCGGCCTGATCTCGACCACCGGTTGGGCGACGCCGCTGTTCACGGCGCTGATCGCCTACACCTTCTTCGGCCTCGACGCGCTTTCGGAAGAGCTCGAGGATCCGTTCGGCACCGAGGCCAACGACCTCGCCCTCGACGGTCTCTGCCGCGTCTGCGAGATCTCGGTGTTCGAGGCGCTGGGCGAAACGCCGCCGAAGATGATCCCGGCGGAAAAGTTCTATTTTTCGTAGGCGAAGGCGCGCGGGTTTAAAAGAATCCGCCCCGCTGTCGGATCGCGGCCCCATGCCACGTCCTTGGGTCGACCCCTGCGAAAGGGCTCGACCATCAGGAGGGACCACCATGAGCATTTCCGAAACCGCGCCCGTCTCGCCGGGCGCTTTGTGGACCGGCCGCGTGCTCAGCGGCGTCATCGTGCTGTTCATGATCTTCGACGGCGTCATCAAGCTGCCGCCGCTCGATGTCGTCACCCAGACGATGGTGCCGCTCGGCTGGCCGGCCGATGCCAATGTCGCGCGCATGCTTGGCGTCATCTCGACCGCGCTCTACGCCTTGCCGCGCACCGCGGTGCTCGGCGCCATCCTGCTCACCGCGTATATGGGCGGCGCAATCGCCACCAATGTCCGCGTCGACAACCCGCTGTTCTCGCACATGCTGTTCGGCGTCTATCTCGGCATTATCCTGTGGGGTGGCCTGTATCTGCGCGATGCCAGGGTCCGCGCGCTGATCCCGTTCAGCCGATAGATCCGATCGAAGCATCGCTTTCAACTCGAAGCCTGGAACCCTTTGCCGGGCAATGTCTTAGGGATCGAATCGCCGAGTTGCGAGTTAGAGATTCGCTTGGCGGCGGAGGCGGCTCCTATCGGAGAGGAACGACGATGAAGAAAACGATGCTTTTGATGGCGCTGCTGGTGCCGCTTGCCGCTTGTTCGCAAACGGAAAAAGGCGCGGCCGTAGGCGGCCTCGGTGGCGCTGCCGTCGGTGCGGCGGTCGCCGGCGATCCGGTTGAAGGCGCCGTCGTCGGTGGCGCTGTCGGTGCTGTTGCCGGTGCACTGATCGGCCGGGCAAGCGAGAGCGGCGAATGCCGCTATCGCGATCGGCGGGGCCGCGTCTACATCGACCGCTGCCCGAGCGGTTATTGATCGGCAGCTCTTACAGACAGAACTGGACAGCAAAACGGCGGGCCTTGGCCCGCCGTTTTCCTGGATGCGATAGGGCAATACTTATTCGGCGGTGGCGGCTTCCGCCTCGGCCGGTGCTGCTGCGGCGGCCGCAGCCGCGGCAGCAGCGTCTTCCTGCGCCTTCTTCAAGAGCGAAGCACGTTCCTGCGCCTTCTTGCCCGGCTCGGCCTTCTTCGGGTTGGAACGGGCGTCGCGCTTGACGAGGCCGGCCTCGTCGAGGAAACGCAGCACGCGGTCGGTCGGCTGGGCGCCATGCGCCAGCCAATGCTTGACGCGGTCGGCGTCGACCTTGACGCGTTCGCCGTCCTTGGGCAGCAGCGGGTTCCACGAGCCGATCGACTCGATGAACCGGCCGTCACGCGGCGAACGGGCGTCGGCAATGACGACGTGGTAGTAAGGACGCTTCTTCGAGCCCGCACGGGCCAGTCGGATCTTCAAGGGCATTTATTTTCTCCTAAAAAGGCTGATTTGGTTGATCGGTTGGTGGCTGGTTTCTCAGCCGGCTTTCATCACGCCGTTGGAAGCGGCGATCTGTTCGTGGTGGCGGATCACTTCGCGGACGACGAAGTTGAGGAATTTTTCCGCGAAATCCGGGTCGAGATGGGCATCCTTCGCCAGCTGGCGAAGCCGGGCGATCTGCTGCTGCTCGCGTGCCGGGTCGGCCGGGGGCAGGCCATGCGTCGCCTTCAGCACACCGACCGCCTTGGTGCAGCGGAAGCGCTCGGCCAGCATGTGGATGAGGGCCGCGTCGATGTTGTCGATCGAGGCGCGGTAATCGGCCAGGAGAGCGCGAGCGTCGGCCATGTCCTTCTCTTCGTTCATGGCGTCCTCACTTCTTCTTGCCAAGGCCGGGCAGGCCGCCGCCCATTCCGGGCAGGCCGGGGAGCTTCATGCCGCCGGGCAGTCCGGGTAGGCCGCCGCCGGGAAGGCCTTTCATGCCGCCGCCGAGGCCGGCTGCTTGCGCCTGCTTCTGCAAGGCTTCGAGCTGCTTGGGATCCATCTTCGACAGGTCCGGCATGCCGCCGCCCATCATGCCGCCACCCATGCCCCCGGGGCCGCCCGGCATCATGCCGCCGAGGCCCATCTTGGACGCGAGGCCGCCCATCATGCCGCGCATCAGGCCGCCGCCTTTGCCCTTGCCGCCCATCGCCTTCATCATGTCGGCCATGCCGCGATGCATCTTGAGCAGCTTGTTGATTTCGGCCGCGTCGGTGCCGGAACCGGCGGCGATGCGCTTCTTGCGCGAATGCTTGAGCAAATCGGGATTGGCGCGCTCGGCCTTGGTCATCGACGAGATGATGGCGAGCTGGCGGCCGAACATCTTGTCGTCGAGACCGGCGGCGGCCATCTGGTCCTTCATCTTGCCCATGCCGGGCATCATGCCCATGATGCCGCCCATGCCGCCCATCTTCGACATCTGCTGAAGCTGGCCGGCGAGATCGTTCAGGTCGAACTTGCCCGACTGCATCTTCTTGGCCATCGCCGCCGCCTGCTCGGCGTCGATGTTCTCGGCGGCCTTTTCGACGAGCGAGACAATGTCGCCCATGCCGAGGATGCGGTCGGCGATGCGCTTGGGGTGGAATTCCTCCAGCCCGTCCATCTTTTCGCCAGTGCCGATCAGCTTGATCGGCTTGCCGGTGACGGCGCGCATGGAGAGTGCAGCACCACCGCGGCCGTCGCCGTCCATGCGGGTCAGGACGAGGCCGGTGATGCCGACGCGCTCGTCGAAGCTCTTGGCCAGGTTGACGGCGTCCTGGCCGGTCAGCGAATCGGCGACCAGCAGGATTTCGTGCGGGCTCGACACCTTCTTGATGTCGGCCATCTCGACCATCAGCGGCTCGTCGATATGGGTGCGGCCGGCGGTGTCGAGGATGACGATGTCGTGGCCGCCGAGCTTGGCCGCCTGCACGGCGCGGCGGGCGATGTCGACCGGCGACTGGCCGTCGATGATCGGCAGCGTGGCGACCTTGACCTGTTCGCCGAGCTGGCGAAGCTGCTCTTGCGCGGCAGGACGCCGCGTGTCGAGCGAGGCCATCAGGACCTTCTTGTTCTGACGCTCGGTGAGACGCTTGGCGATCTTGGCCGAGGTCGTCGTCTTGCCGGAACCCTGCAGGCCGACCATCATGATGACGACCGGGGCCGGGGCATTGAGATCGATGGCGACGCCCTCGGCGCCGAGCATGTCGACCAGTTCGTCATGGACGATCTTGACGACCATCTGGCCGGGCTTGATAGACTTGACCACGGCAGCGCCGACGGCCTTCTCACGCACCTTGTCGGTGAAGGAGCGCACCACTTCCAGCGCCACGTCGGCTTCGAGCAGTGCACGGCGCACCTCGCGCAGCGCCGCCGAGACATCAGCCTCCGACAGCGCGCCGCGGCCGGTGAGGCCGTTCAGGATGGAGCCAAGGCGCTCCTGCAGCGATTCAAACATTCTTCTTCCTTTTTCCCAGGCACCCGGACGGTGACCGAGAAGTAATGCGTTCGCGCCAAGTGTCCAAGCAAAAGCCCGTCCAAGCGAAAAGCCAAAAAGCACCCGGGGGCGCTCAGCGCTGCCGGGTGTTGGCCTCCAGGATCGATTTACAGCACTTCACCTCAAAGAGGCTTCGGCGTCCTGGTCGGCTTGCTCGGAGGGATACTCGTCGCGGAATTCGGGGCGTGTAGACAGGAAATCGGACGCAGTGTCAAGACAAAGACCGGATTGCGTCGTTCCCGGCCTGCAATCAGGCCGTGCTCGCCCGGTCCGGAAATTCGGCGGCAACCCTGAGCGGCGAACGCGGATATAGAAGCAGCACGATGGTCAGCAGGCTGCAGGCGATGCCGATGAAGGCGATGAGAACCGCATCCGACGTCGCCCAGCCCGGTCCTTCGAGCGGCCTGGCATTGAACAGGGCGAAGGAATTGTAGCTTTCCTGATGCGAGATCAAGAGAAACCCGGTCAGGTTGTTGCCGAGATGAGCACCCAAGGCGGCGCCGAGATTGCCGGTTGCGTAGACGACAAGTGTCAGCAGCAGCGCGAAAGCGGCGATCGACGCCAGCACGCAAGCATTGATGGCTGGTGACGAACTCGCACTCCAATGCAGCGAGGTGAACAGCAGGGCCGGCAGCAGGGCCCAGACGAACGGGCTCGTGAACCGGCTGGCGAGACCGCGCAGCAGGTAGCCGCGAAACAGCAGCTCTTCCGAAGAGGTCTGCACCAAGGTAAGCGCGGCGATCGGGATCGCAAACAGCAGCCAGGATGACAGGCTGATCGGGCCACGCGTGATCTGCGGCTGCAGCAGATAGAGCAGGATTTCGGATATGAACGACGTGATCAGCACCGCGATCAGCCCTTTGAGGAAGCCGGGCCATGAAACTCGTCGGCTGTTGCCGAGCAGCGCCGACAGCTTCTCGCCATGCACCCAGCGCATCGCGACCCACAGGCCGATCCAGATGCCGGCAAACGAGACGAGCGCGGTGAGGATGCCGAGGGGCGAAGCGAGGAAGCCCTGAATGCCGGATGATGGGGTCGCTGCCAGGCGATGAAGGCATAGGTGCCGCCGACCAGCACGGCCACGGTGGTTGCTGCCCAAAAAAGGACCACGATCCCCGTTCCGAGCAACAGGCGCGGTAAGGTCGTCCTGGCGTTCGGCGAATGCCTGTAACGCTCGAAGGCGGCCGGATCGATGGTCACGCGGGCTCCCTTCCCAAAGTCATCGCCTGTTGACTAACCGATGGCCGGGAAAATCGGAATGGTTTTCCGCAAAGACTAAGCCAGAGCAAAGTCGGCGCAGGAGAGCGCCGCGCGGCAGCGCCGCCTGCTGGCGGCCGCTGCTGTCGCTGCGGCCGCTTGTGCCGCTTGTCGTCAGCGAACGACGTACATGATGCGCCGGGTCTGCGGATCGATCAGCGCCCGCTGGCCGTTCACATAGACATAGCGGTAATTGTAGTCCGGAATCTCGCGCAGCTCGACGGTGTCGGGCAGGGTCGCGCCGGTCACCACTTCGCCTTCGAGATAGATGGGATCGAGGCGATGCGTGTCGACATAGGTGCGGACTTCAGCCGGGGGCGAAGGGAAGTCATCCACGACCGGATCGCTGGCGATGATCGCGCCGGTATAATCGGTCGAGTAGTTGCCGATGTCCTCCGGCGGCGAGACGACAGCAACGCTGGAGCGCCGTTCCGTCAGCACCACCCGGCTGCCGCCTATATCGGCCGTCACATAGTCGGAATAGACCCAGCCCTGGCCGCCGGCCTCGGCTATGGTGCACCATTTGCTGTTTTCGATGCAGCCATTGAGCGTTGCCGACTGACCGGCGGCGAGCACGCCGATCACAGGGTATTGCGGGCCGGGCCCGGCGCGCACGTTAAGATCGGTGACGGCTGAGACGGCGGTATCGGCAAACGCGGCGCCGGACATCACGGTCAGCATTCCGGCTACCGCAGGAAACAATAGGGATTTCATGGTTTCTCTCCGTTTTCATGGTCCCTCGCCAGCGAAAACGGGGCAGCAGCTCATGCGTTCCCGCTAAAGCGCCTGCGCCAACTCACGATTTGTTCCGTGTTCTTTCGGCAAATCGGTCAGAAGTTCGTGAACGAATTCCAATTTCCGCGCCGTGACGTCCGAAATGACGAAGGGGTAGAGGTCGGGCAGGCCCATGCAGCGGTTGATCGAATTGGAGGCCTCCGACAGCACCAGCCAGCGGGCAAGGATCTTTTCGAAAGGCTCCGGCGCGGTCGCCGGCTCCGAGGGTGCTGCCTGCAATTCGCCGCCGGTGTCGCCGCGCGGCAAGTCGTTGGCCTCCACCGTCTCCAGCCGGCCGAGCGGAAAGTTCAGTGCGTGCACCATTTCCAGCGTGTCGGTGATGTGCAGGTGATGAGCCCAGGTCTCGGCCCAGTCCTCCCAAGGATGCGAGGTCGCATAGGCCGAGATGTGGCCCTGCTGCCAGTCGGGCGGCGCACCATCGGCATAATAGGCCTTCAGCGCCTGTTCGTAATCGGCGCGGTCGTCGCCGAACAGTGCGCGGAAAGCTTCGAGCCTGTGCGGATCGTCGCGGATGAGGCGGTCCCAGTAATAGTGCCCGAGCTCATGGCGGAAATGGCCGAGCAAGGTGCGGTAGTTCTCGCCCATCTCGACGCGCCGCTTCTCGCGCTCGGCCGAATCCGCCTCGGCGACATTGAGCGTGATCAAACCATTGTCGTGGCCGGTGAGGATCCGCTCGCCACCAGGGCCGCCGCCGATCGGATCGGCGAGGAAGTCGAAGGCCAGGCCGACCTCGTCGGCAGGAGTCTGCTTGGGGACTACCGGCAGCCCGAAGGCCAGCAGCGAGTAGATGGCGCGCTTCTTCGCCGCTTCGACACGGATCCAGCGGCGGCGGTTGCCGTCGACGGAGAGATCCGGGATCAGCTGGTTCAGCACGCAGGCGCGGCAAAAAGCGTGACCCGGTTCCGCCATCCAGTTGCAGGCGCATTCGTCCGCGTTGGTGCACTGGAAGACGCCGTCGACGCCCGCCAGCGCAAAGCGCGCGTGCTCGGGATCGTAGAGCACCGGGTTCCCGCAGTTCAGGCACTTGGCGTTCTCGAAATAGATGCGATGGCCGCAATGGGGGCAGTCGAAGAGTTTCATGTCGGTCTCAATTCACCGGAGGTGACATAGATGTTCACGGCGGCCCGTGCCCAACGCGAACAGCCGCGCGGCGTTCCGCATTTTGTCGAACTTGTTGGAACATAATCTCTGCAGAACGAGGTTTCGCAAAGCGAAGACCAGGTTCCACCTGTCGTTGGTTCCGTCCTTCGGTTCGGATCATGTCCTCGCCGCAAGCTGGGTGACAACCTGTCTTGCCACCGCTTCGCCTGACAGCCGTGCGCCGCCACAGGTCTGCATCAGCGGACCGGCCAGATGCTCGCCGGCGAAGAAGATCTTGTCGGCCACCGGCTGCATGAGTGCGGCGCGCGCCAGTGAACGGCCGGGGCGAGCGGCGGCATAGGCACCGCGCACGAAGCGCTCGCCGCCCCAATTGGTCATCATGGCGCGTCCGACGTGCTTGCGCGTATCGCCGCCGAAGATGCCACACAGCCGGTCGACGACGAAGTCGATGCCGGCCGCCTCGCCGGCTGCCGACATTTCCCAGGCGAAATCGCCGCCGACGAAGCCGACCATCAGGTCGAGGTCGAACGGGAAGCAGAGGAAGTAGATGTCGTGCCTGGCCATCCGTTCGATCAGCAGGTCGTCGAAGGGCTGCAGCCCGAGCCTGGTGCCCGATATTTCGACCGGCAATTTGGTCAGCATACCCATCGGCAGGTCGAAGAAGGCGCCGAAATGCGTGTCGGGCAGAGCCGGCGAGAACGCGATCTCCTCGAAGGCTAGCACCGCCGGCGAAGCGGTGACGATCACCGCCTTGGCGCGGACGGTGCCGCGATCGGTGACGCAGGCGACGCCGGGCACGTCCCACAGGATCTTGCGCACCGGCGTCGACAGTTCGACCGGCACGCCGGCGCCGAAACGCACCACCAGCGCGCCAAGGCCCTCCTTGCTGAAGTAGTTCGGGTCGAGATCGGCAGCGGCCTGGAAGTCGAGGATCGAGATTTCGTCCTCGTCGGCACCGAAATCCATCGGCCCGGCGAAGGTGGCGGCGGCGCGCGGTGCATGGCCTTTTGCCAACAGCGCCGAAAGACGATCGTCATCTCCGTCCTTCACTTCATGCCTGGCCAGCAGTTCGAACAGCTTTGCGTCGGCGGCCTTCATGTCGGCTTCTTCCGCTTCGCTCGCCTTGCGCTCGCGGTAGTAGAGATGATCGACGTTCATGTCGTGATGATGCAACGTCCAGCCTGCCGCCTGGGCTTCGGGAAAATAGGGATTGCGGTCGGCCGCATGCAGCCAGGCGCAGCCGATGTCGAAAGGCACGCCGAAATGCTGGTCGCTGGTCCAGGCTCGCCCGCCGATTCGGTCCATCGCTTCGAGCAGCGTGAAGGAAAGTCCCGCCGCCTGCAAGCTCCTGGCGGCGGCAAGACCCGCCGAGCCGGCACCGATGATGACGACATCAACGTCTTGCATGCAGCCCCCCTGCCACAATAATCACTTGATCCTAGGCAAATTCCACGGCATTCGCCAGCATTGCAGCGGTGACAGTGACAAGTGCGCGTTTCGCTGGCAAGTTCGCAATTGGGACGTGATTCAGGCAACCAGGAGATCAACATGGCAATTCTTGCCAAGGGAAAGATGTTTGCAGCGGCCGTGGTGGCGGTGCTTGCGCTGGCGACGGGCGCACAGGCGGCAGCCAGCTGCGGCAAGACCGGCGCCGGCTTCGACGCCTGGAAGCAGGACTTTGCCGCGCAGGCCAGGTCGGAAGGTGTAGGCGCCAAGGGGCTGGCCGCTCTGGCCGGGGCAAACTACGCGACAAAGACGATCTCAGTCGACCGCGGCATTCACAAGGCCTTCAGCGGCTCGGTGGACGATTTCATGCGGCGTCGTGGTGGCGCAGCGATTATTTCCAAGGGCCGGTCGCTGAAAAAGTCGAATGCGGCGCTGTTCTCCAAGATCGAAGCGAATTACGGCGTGTCGCCGGGCGTGTTGCTCGCCATCTGGGGTATGGAAACCGGCTTCGGTTCGGCCATGGGCAACCAGAACACCGTCTCTGCCATTTTGACGCTTGCCTATGATTGCCGCCGGCCGGGGTTCTTCTACCCGCATGCCATCGCAGCCCTGAAGCTGGTTGATCGCGGGGCGTTGACAGCCTCGTCGGTCGGGGCCGCGCATGGCGAGATCGGACACACGCAGTTCCTGCCCGGAAACGTCCTGAAATATGGCGTCGGTGGCGGAAACCTGCGCGACAAGAGCACGGCGCTGGCTTCCACCGCCAACTTCCTCAAGGGGCATGGCTGGCGGGCGGGCGCGAGCGCGAGTGCGAATATGGGCGCGATTGCCGGCTGGAATTCCGCGAGCGTCTATCAGCAGGCCATCGCCCGCATTGCCACGGCGATCGACGGCGATTGACGGATCATGCTCCGGGCAGAAGGCCCCGGCTATTTTTGACTTGATCGGAAACCCGGCGCGAATGTCGGGTTTCATTTGATTTCGAGCGTGTAGGAGCAGCCCGCCAGCGTCTTGCCGGGGTGCGACTCGACGGTCGAGACGTTGAGCTTGATGCCCGTGGAGAAGGTCAATCCTTCCGACTCTTCGGTGCTTTGGACAACGACCTTCTCGCCAAGGAATTTTTCCGGCGTCGAAAAAACGGCAATGACATTGAGCTCCCTGGCAAGCTCTGGCGCCGCAATGCCATCGAGCACGGCCATCGGCCCGGCTGCGGTAAACACGATCGATCCCGTCTCGCGGTTGAACACGCGGATTTTGGCCGGCAGTTCGTATTGGCTGAGAAACGGATTGCCCGAGGCAACCTCCTTCCAGCCAAGCGTTTCAACGGCACCTGGTGCGCTGGACAGCCACAGGGCAAAGTCGTTGTAGGTCGGAACGTCCGCCCTGCACTCGATCAGGGCCGGAAGGTCGAGAGAGGCGGGGTCGAACTCCTGGCCGGCGGCCGGCGTCGCCAGAACAACCAGCGGCGCCAAGCAGCGACCGAAACCGCGCATCCGCGCTACTTGGTGCGGCTGCGCGCGGCCAGCGTCCTTAGCCTCAGCGCGTTGAGGCGGATGAAGCCGGCGGCGTCCTTCTGGTCGTAGGCGCCGCGATCGTCCTCGAAGGTGACCAGCGCATCCGAATAAAGCGTCTTCTTCGACTTGCGGCCGGTGACCATGACATTGCCCTTGTAGAGCTTGAGGCGCACCGTGCCTTCGACGTCTTCCTGGCTCTTGTCGATCATCGCCTGCAGCATCAGCCGTTCGGGCGCGAACCAGAAGCCGTTGTAGATCAGCTCGGCATAGCGCGGCATGAACTCGTCCTTGAGGTGGGCGGCACCTCGGTCGAGCGTGATCGATTCGATGGCGCGATGGGCGGCGATCAGGATGGTGCCGCCTGGTGTTTCGTAGACGCCGCGCGATTTCATGCCGACGAAGCGGTTCTCGACCAGGTCGAGCCGGCCGATGCCATTGTCGCGGCCAAGATCGTTGAGTGCCGCCAGCATGGTCGCCGGCGACAGTTTCTTGCCGTTCAGCGCGATCGGATCGCCCTTCAGGAACTCGATCTCGATCTCGGTGACGGTATCAGGCGCGTCCATCGGCGAAACGGTGCGCTGGTGGACGAATTCGGGCGGCTCCACCCACGGGTCTTCCAGCACCTTGCCCTCGGAGGACGAATGCAAAAGGTTGGCGTCGACCGAAAACGGTGCGTCGCCCTTCTTGTCCTTCGGCACCGGGATCTGGTGCTGCTCGGCGAAATTCATCAGGTCGGTACGCGATTTGAACGACCAGTCGCGCCACGGCGCGATGACCTTGATGTCGGGGTTCAGTGCGTAAGCTGAAAGCTCGAAGCGAACCTGATCGTTGCCCTTGCCGGTGGCGCCATGCGCGATCGCGTCGGCGCCGGTTTCCCGGGCTATATCGACCAGATGCTTGGAGATCAGCGGCCGCGCGATCGAGGTGCCGAGCAGATAGGTGCCTTCATAGACGGTGTTGGCGCGAAACATCGGGAAGACGAAGTCGGACACGAATTCCTCGCGCACGTCGACGACGCGGATGTCCTTGATGCCCATCATCTCGGCCTTGCGACGGGCCGGCTCGAGTTCGCCGCCCTGGCCAAGATCGGCGGTGAAAGTCACGACTTCGGCGCCGAGTTCAGTCTGCAGCCATTTCAGGATGATGGATGTGTCGAGACCGCCGGAATAGGCGAGCACGACCTTCTTGACGTCTTTGGCCTTGGACATTTCTACTCCGTCGATGGCGGACGCCCCAGCCTGGGCGTCACGGATTGTCGCAGCGCCTTTTAGCAGGAACGGCAGAGCGAGCAAGCACACGTGCATGCATGGCTTCTGGTCCAGT
This sequence comes from Mesorhizobium sp. M1342, assembly GCF_040317955.1. Taxonomy (NCBI): domain Bacteria; kingdom Pseudomonadati; phylum Pseudomonadota; class Alphaproteobacteria; order Hyphomicrobiales; family Phyllobacteriaceae; genus Mesorhizobium; species Mesorhizobium sp. M1342. The sequence continues at coordinate 24,091 of NZ_JAMYLI010000030.1, forward strand.
CCATGGCGAGGGGTGGGCAGGGAAAACAACCTTCTGCAATCAAGGGCTGCATTTGCTGGAGGGATTTAATCAAGTTTTCACGCTCCGTCGCTAATATGACGACAAGCTGTGTAGGCGAAGTGCCGAGACGGCCTTGCCTCGTCGCGGGCACCCTCGGGCTGGGCCATTCCTGATGCGCGTTATATCATGTATCGCCACGGAGCATAATCTGTGGCTCGTCCTGCTGGCGGCGCTGATGTGCGTCACCGGCTGCTGGGTGACGATCGGCCTCTTCGACCGTTCGAGAAAAACCACCGGCGTGCAGATGAAGGGCTGGCTGTTCCTGACCGCGGTCGCCGCCGGCTCGTCGATCTGGTGCACCCATTTCATCGCCATGCTGGCCTACCAGCCCGGCGCGCCGATCACCTTCGATCCGGTCCTGACCATGGCATCCCTGGTCATCGCCATCGCCGGCACCGGGCTGGGTTTCACCCTCGCATCCGGCAAGAGCCGGCGCCTGGCCCCGGAATGGGGCGGCGTCGTCGTCGGCCTGGCGATCTCGGCCATGCACTACACCGGCATGATGGCCTATCACGTTGCCGGCATCGTCGAATGGGACGGCTCCTATGTCGTGGCCTCACTGGTCATCTCGGCGGTGTTCTCCGCCCTGGCCGTCGGCCATGCCGTGCGCCGGCCATACCGCTGGTCGAACTATCTCGCCATCGGGCTGCTGGTGCTGGCGATCGTCGGCCTGCATTTCACGGCTATGGCCGCGGTGGCGGTGACGCCGCTGTCCTTCATCAGCACAGGCACCAATCCCGATATTCTGGTGGCAATGGCGGTCGCCGTCGCCGTGGTGGGCCTGATCGTCGCGGCTACCGGCTTCGCCAGCTATCTGATCGATGAGCGTGGTCGTTTGGAGAGCTTCGAGCGGCTTCAGCATCTCGCCCTCAACGACGCCCTTACCGGCCTTCCCAACCGGGTCTCCTTCAACGACCGCCTTGACCATGAAATCGACCGGGCATGCGAGGGCGAGGACACAATGACGGCGGTCATCGTCATCGATCTCGACCGCTTCAAGGAGATCAACGACCTCAGGGGGCATGCGGCCGGCGACCAGGCGCTCAAGATCGTCGCCCGCAGGCTCTCGAAACTCATCGGCGAGGGCGAATTCGTCGCCCGGCTCGGCGGTGACGAGTTCGCCGCGATCAAGCGCTTCAAGGATCAGAAGGACCTTCTCGGGCTGGTCTCGCGGCTGGAGAAATTCCTGTTCGAGCCGTTGCGGCTCGACGATTTCGAAATCGCCGCCGGCGCCAGCATCGGCGTAGCGATCTATCCGCGCGACGGGGCCGACCGCGAGCGGCTGGTCAGCAATGCCGATCTTGCCATGTACCGGGCAAAGAACGACGTCACGCGAGCCGTCTGCTTCTACGAATCCGCCATGGACGAGACGGCGCGGGCGCGCCGCGCGCTGGCCACCGACCTTCGCCAGGCGATCGAGCGCGGCGAGCTTTCGCTCCACTATCAGGTACAGACCTCGGTCCCGACCGGCGCCACCTGCGGCTACGAGGCGCTGCTGCGCTGGACCCATCCGGTGCACGGCATGATCCCGCCCGCCGAATTCATCCCGATTGCCGAGGAGAACGGCTCGATCATGGCGATCGGCGAATGGGTGCTGCGGACCGCGTGCCGCCAGGCGGCCTCGTGGGGCAACGGCCACAAGATCGCGGTCAATTTGTCGCCGGTACAGTTCGCCCATGCCGATCTCGCCAAGCTCGTCCATCAGATCCTGATCGAGACCGGGCTGTCGCCGAAACGGCTGGAGCTGGAGCTCACCGAATCGACGATCGTCGCCGACAAGGTGCGCACGCTGCATGTTCTGCGCCAGATCAAGGCGCTGGGGGTGACGATCGCGATCGACGATTTCGGCACAGGCTATTCATCGCTCGATACGCTGCGCTCGTTTCCGTTCGACAAGATCAAACTCGACCGTTCATTCATGGCTGACGTCGAGCGAAGCCCGCAGGCCAAGGCCATCATCCGGGCGGTGCTGACGCTGGGCCGCAGCCTCGACATTCCGGTGCTTGCCGAAGGCGTCGAGACGCATGTCCAGCTCACCATCCTGCAAGTCGAAGGCTGCAACGAGGCGCAAGGCTATTTCCTCGGCCGGCCCAAGCCGATCGACCAGATCACCGGGGACGCCGATGTCCGCAACGATCAACTCGTCGCGGAGGAGCCGGCGAGGATGCGGCTGAGCAGGCAGGCATAGGACGCCGCGGCCGGCCGTCCAGCGAATGCCGTGCGGACGCCTGCTGGATCGAGATCGGGTCGCTGCTGTGTCTGGCATCGTCATGGCGCATCCTGTATAGGCCTCGCAATCCCTTGGGGGCCGCTCATGTCGTTCATTCCAGACACCGCCACGCTGATCCAGTTCGCCATCGCCACGGTCATCCTGGCGATCACGCCGGGGCCGGACATGACCCTGTTCGTCTCGCGCACGCTGAGCCAGGGCCGTGCCACCGGCTTTGCCTCGATGGCCGGCGCGCTGTGCGGCACGCTGATCCACACCACACTGGTGGTTGTCGGTGTCTCGGCGCTGATCGTCGCCTCGCCGATGGCTTTCCTCGTGCTGAAGATCTTCGGCGCCGGCTATCTCGTCTTCCTGGCCTGGCAGGCAATCACCAGGGGCTCGGCCTTTTCGCCGGAGAAGAAGACAGGCCCCGAGATTTCCCTGTTGCGCAGCTGGGCCGCGGGTCTTGGCGTCAATCTGCTCAACCCGAAGATCATCCTGTTCTTCATGACCTTCCTGCCGCAGTTCGTCTCCGCGCATGATCCGAACGCACCGGGAAAGCTGTTTTTCCTTGGGCTGATGTTCATTGTGCTGTCGGTCCCGGTGACGGTGCCGATGGTGCTGGCGGCGGAAAAGTTTTCGGCGGCGATGAAGGCCAGCCCGCGCGTCACACGGGCGGTCGACTATCTCTTTGCCGGCGTGTTCTCCGCCTTCGCCCTCAAGATCCTGACGGCGCAGGCGAAGTAGGCGCCGTCATCCTGTCTGGCCATCCTCTTTTGATCCTGGTTCGCCTTGCCACCAGCTTGCGGCCCAGCGCCCGGCGCTGAGCCAGTAAAAGATACCACCGACCATGCCGCTGCCGATCACGGCCATGATGGCGCTGGTGTCCCTGACGACGAAGGCGGTGTCACCGCTGCGGTCGGCAAGCCCGAGGAAAACACCGGCAACCACCGCGCCTGCCAGCGCATAGAACAGCCAGTCGCGCCGGCCCAGGATTTCGGCAAGCAGGATGACGACAGAGGCCGGCATCAGGGCGAAATAGGCGACGAACAGAGCGGCGAAGGGAATTGAGAAATACAGGGAAGCCGTCGCCGTCGGATGCGCATGCTCCGGCGTGTAGCCGAGCGATGCCAGCAACAGGATGTTGAGGAAGGCGCTCGCCGCCAGCGAGGCGACGGCATAGCCGAACAGGATGACGGTGAAACGGACGAGGTAGCCGACGAGACGCGCCATCAATCTCGGCCCAGATTCTGTCGCGTGCCGGACCTGCGTCCAGCCAGAAGCCAGTAGACCGAACCGGCGGCGATGCCGGCGGTGGCGAGAAAACCCAGAAAGCCCGGATTGAAGACAAAGCTGCTGGCCGAGCGCGGCATGGATACGCCAAAGGCGATGGACGTGATCGCACCGGTGGCGGCGAAGTAGAACCATCCCCGAAGTGAAAACCGTTCGGCGACAAAGAGCGCCGGGCCGACGATCAACAGCGCGCCGATCGTTACGGTCAAGACGGCGAGCGGGAACGAGCCCAGCCAGTCGAAAGCGAAAATGATGGACCAGTTGCCGTCTTCGATGCCTTCCAGGAGAGCGATCAGCAGCACCGGCACCAGGATCGAGGTCAGCACCGCGGCGACATAGCCGACCGCCATGATGGCGAGGCGTTTTAGCCAGGCGAAGGGGCGGCTCACGCCTCGCCGTGCCCCGCTATCATCATCGCTTCCAGCGCCAGCCGGTCGACCTTGCGCATGCGCTCGGAGTCGGATTTGAGCTGGCCGCAGGCGGCGAGAATGTCGCGGCCGCGCGGCGTGCGGATCGGCGAGGCATAGCCGGCATTGTTGATGTAATCGGCGAATTTCTCGATCGTCTCCCAGTCCGAGCACTGGTAATTGGTGCCCGGCCACGGGTTGAACGGGATCAGATTGATTTTGGCCGGAATGCCCTTGAGCAGCTTGATCAGGCCCTTGGCGTCCTCGATGGAATCGTTGACGTCCTTCAGCATCACATATTCGAAGGTGATGCGCTTGGCGTTCGACAGGCCGGGATAGGCGCGGCAGGCGGCGATCAGTTCGTTGAGCGGATACTTCTTGTTGATCGGCACCAGCAGGTCGCGCAGATCGTCATTGGTGGCATGCAGCGAGATCGCCAGCATGACGCCGATCTCCTCGCCGGTGCGGAAGATTTCCGGCACGACGCCGGAGGTCGACAGCGTGATGCGCCGCTTCGACAAGGAAAGGCCGTCACCGTCGGAAGCGATCAGCAGCGCCTTCTTCACCGCCTCGAAATTGTAGAGCGGCTCGCCCATGCCCATCATGACGATGTTGGACACTTTGCGGCCCTCGGCCGGCACGATGGCGCCGTCGGGCGTGTCGCGGTCAGGGAAGTCGCCGAGCCGGTCGCGGGCGGTGAGCAGCTGGGCGAGGATCTCTTCAGCCGTCAGATTGCGCACCAGCTTCTGCGTGCCGGTGTGGCAGAACGAACAGGTCAGCGTGCAGCCCACCTGCGAGGAGATGCACAGCGTGCCGCGGCCTTCCTCGGGAATGTAGACGGTTTCGATCTCGACCGGCCGGCCGGCGCCGCGCGGCGGGAAGCGGAACAGCCATTTGCGCGTGCCGTCGGCGGAAATCTGCTCCTCGACGATCTCGGGCCTAGCGACGGTGAAGTGCTTGTCCAACTCGGCGCGCAGATCCTTGGAGATGTTGAACATGCCGGCGAAATCGGAGACGCCGCGCACATACATCCAGTGCCACAACTGCTGGGCGCGCATTTTCGCCTGGCGCTCGGGCACGGTGCCTGATGCAACCAGAGCCTCGGCGAGCTCGACCCGCGTCAGGCCGATCAGCGACGGCTTTTCGGGCTGTGCCGCGCGGGCACGCAACGCGTCGCGGGCGCCGTCAGTGGTGAGATCGAATGAAAGGGTCATGGTTGCACTGATATAAGCGGTTTGCGGCCGATTTCACGCATCGTGCCGGAAAGGAAGCGCGGCGCATAGCACAGGTTGACGGCAGAGTCATGGGTTGTGCGATGATGCACCCTCGCCAGAGATCCACCAACAGACCCAAAAACGAAAGGCCGGGCTTTGCGGCCCGGCCTTTCACTAAAACAAAGCCTAGCTATTTGCACTTGGCAATCGACGTCAGCGCCGCCGAAATGCCCTTCAGCGAGAAGACGTAGCTGGTCGGGTTGCCGCGGCCGGACTTCGCCGTCACCTTCATGTCGGTGCCGGTCTTCATGGCGGCGATCAGCACCGGCTCCTCGGCGGCATTCTCGACCCAGGCCGATTTGCCGCGGGTGAACATCGAAAACGTCTTCTTATCGATGGTCACGGTGGCCTTGGAGCCGTCCTGGAAGTTGTAGCCGGCAATGAATTGCGGCTCGTAGGACACTTGCTGGCCGGGCCGCTGGCTGACGAAGAAGAACATGTCGCCATGGTCGAGCGTCGGCGGCTGCTTGTCGGTCGGCACGGTCAGGACATAGCAGACCTTGCCGCCCGATGCCTGGTAGCTGTAGGTGCCCCAGGCATTGTGCTGGCCGATTTTGGTCGCAGACTGCGCCAGTGCCGGCGCTGCCACGGCCACCAGGGCCAGACTCGAAACTAGTGCAATCAATCCGCGCATCGCTTTTCCCGTATTCCAAATGGTGCGGAGGCAGGCCGGCTTGGCGTCCTGCCCGTCGCTTCATTTTGATTTAATCTGGGTTACCAAACGGTGAATTTCCGAATAGAAAAGGACCCTCACCCGAGGAAACCGCCGCCATTCCCGTGCCGCCGCCCTGCGAGCGGGTGACGCGACATCCCTTTGGCGGACTTGGAGGCCACGAAAGCGGCAAGAGTTTGACTTTTTACGCTGTCGCCAAAAGCCGGCTTCAACGGCGTTCCGCGCGCGTGCTCAGCCCTTGTCGGCCATGGCGTCCCTGGCGGCCTGCCGGTGCGCAGTGGTGATGTGGGCCCTGACGGCGGTGATCGCGGCGGTGAGCACGGCGATGTCGTCGGTGAAGCCAAGCCCGAAGACGAAGTCGGGGATGACATCCACCGGCAGCACGAAATAGCCGAGCGCGGCCAGCAGAATGCCTTTGGCGCGCAGTGGCGTGTTCTTGTCCATGGCGCAGTAATAGGCGGCCACGACCTCTTCCATGAAGGGGATCTGCCGTGCGGCCTTCTTGGCTGTGCGCCAGAATTTCTCGCGCACTTCGCTCTCGTCCGCCAGCTTGCCGCCAAAGCCGAAGAAACCAAAACCGGATTGTTGCGCCATCAGTCTCTCCTTGCGAGCGCCCATGCGCATCCGGCGCATGCCCGCGGGGGAAAATGTGGTGAAACCCGACCCCCGCTACAAGATGCCGGCGCCGATTTGAGCCTGCCGAGGCGATACCAGGCCTCAGGCGCCGGCAAAACGGTTCATTTTCTTGGCCAGATCGATATCGAGCGCGGTGACGCCGCCGGCGTCGTGAGTGTTCAGCGTCACGTCGACTGTCTTGTAGACATTCGACCAGTCGGGATGATGGTCCATCGTCTCGGCGGCAAGCGCGACGCGGGTCATGAAGGCGAAAGCCTCGGAGAAATTCGCGAAGGTGAATGTGCGCTTGATGGAGGCGCCGTCTTCCGCCAGCGCCCAGCCGTCGAGACCGGTCAATGCGGCTTCAGCGGCTTGCCTGCCCAGTTTCTCTCTCGCCATGTCCATATCCTGTGCTATTCGAAAACGACCCTCACCATAGCGACGGATCGATGAGCGCGAAGCCCATAAATTCCATTCTCTTCGTCTGCCTCGGCAACATCTGCCGGTCGCCGCTGGCGGAAGGTGTCTTCCGCGCCGTTTGGGCCGAGCGCGGGTCGGCCCGGGATATCCTGCTCGATTCAGCAGGGACCAGTGACTGGGAGGCCGGCTCTGCCCCCGATCGACGCGCGATCGCGGTCGCCATGCGGCACGGCGTCGACATTTCCGGGCAGAGGGCGCGTAAAGTCACGCCGCAGGACCTCCACCGTTTCGACCTGATCCTCGGCATGGACCGGTCGAATGTCGCCGACCTGAAGGCGCTGGCGCCGGCGGCCGTGCAGGACCGCATCCATCTGTTCCTGGAGTTCGCGCAGGGAAAGTCACGCGACGTGCCGGATCCTTATCACGACGAGGCAGAAGCCTTCGCTTCCGCCTATCGCATGATCCGCGAGGCGTCGGAGGCGCTGGCGACAAGGCTGGAGGCGCGGGCGTCCGTGCCTGACAGCGGCCAGGCTTCCTCGACGATGTAGGGTCCGCCGCCGACCGAATCGCGCGACGACATCAGCACGAAACGGCCGATGCGGAACGGCAGCGTCGAGAAATTGCCACGCGCCGACAGATATTGGGCGACGTCCAGCGGGGTCGAATTGCGTAACCGCGCCAGCGTCACATGCGGCATGAATTTGCGCGGGTCGGCCGGGATGCCGAGCCGCTGGCAGATGCGGTCGATCTCACCTTGAAGGGCGGCCAGATCAGGCGAGGCGGAAGTGCCCGCCCACACCGCATGCGGCTTCTTCTGGCCGAAAGCGCCGACGCCGGACAGCGCCAGCGAGAACGAAGGGCGGTGGACCCGGTCGAGCGCGTTGGCGATCTCGTCGGCCACATGGCCGGGGACATCGCCGATGAAGCGCAGCGTCAGATGGTAATTTTCGACGTCGATCCAGCGGGCTCCCGGCAAGCCTCCCCGCAGCAGGGACAGCGAAAGGGCGGCGTCACGCGGAATTTCGAGGGCGGTGAAAAGACGCGGCATGAAGAGCCTCCCTTCCTCGAATCGAACTGTCACCTATAGCGAATCATCGATAGTCAAACGGAGCAAGAGGTTTGTTGGTCACAGTCCCTGTTAAAAGCTCGCCGGGCGGAAACAGTTCCAGTCCGCTAGGAATCGCCCGGCACCGCCGCGATCACCTTCTCGACCGTCGGCAGGATGCGTTCGACCATCTGGTCGACGCCTCGTGCGCTTGGATGCAGGCCGTCCTCGAGCTGCATGCCGGGCTGGCCGGCGACGCCGTCGAGAAAGAACGGGTAGAGCACGACGTCGTATTTCTTCGCCAGGTCCGGAAAAATGGCGTCGAACGCATTCTGGTAGTCGGGACCGAGATTGGGTGCGGCACGCATGCCGGCCAGAAGCACGGCAATCTTGCGCTGCCTCAGCTTGCTTAGCATCTCGTCGAGGTTCTTCCTGGCGATGTCGGGCGAAACGCCGCGCAGCATGTCGTTGGCGCCGAGTTCGAGGATGACCAGCTGCGTGCCGTCCGGCACCGACCAGTCGAGCCGCGCCAGGCCGCCGCTCGTCGTGTCGCCGGAGACGCCGGCATTGGCGACGGTCACTTCGTGGCCCTTGGCGCCAAGTGCCGCCTGCAGCCTGTTGGTAAAGCCCTGGTCCGGCCCAAGGCCGAAGCCCGCCATCAGGCTGTCACCGAAGCCGACGATCTTGAACGGCTCGGCGCTCGCCGAGGACATGGCGCCGCAAATGGCGAGGAAAGCCACGAAGCCTGCGGCAATACTGCGTTTGAAAGACATGCGGCAGGCCCCATATGAGCTAGGATTCTTCGACGGCTTCCGGCAAGCAGAGCCTTCATCTCCAGATATAGGACGATTTCATTTTGACAGAAGCGGTCATCGCGCTGAAAGATGTATCCCTGACCCTTGGCGAGGGCGCTTCATCGGTCCATGTGCTGAAGGGGGTGAGCCTCGATGTGGCGACCGGCGAGGCGACCGGCATCGTCGGGCCTTCGGGTTCCGGCAAGTCGACATTGCTGATGATCCTTGCAGGACTGGAAAGGGTCGATTCGGGTACGGTCCGAATCGCCGGCGAGCTGCTCAACGGCAAAAGCGAGGACCAGATTGCTTCGTTTCGTGGCCGAAACATTGGCATCGTGTTCCAGTCCTTCCATCTCATTCCCAACATGACGGCGCTCGAAAATGTCGCGGTGCCGCTGGAACTGGCCGGCCATGCCGATCCGTTCGCGGTGGCGGCGCGCGAGCTGGCGGCGGTTGGCCTCAGCGACCGCGTCACCCACTATCCCGGCGAATTGTCGGGCGGCGAGCAGCAGCGCGTGGCGATCGCCCGCGCATTGGCGCCCTCGCCGCGCATCCTGATCGCCGACGAGCCGACCGGCAATCTCGACCAGGCGACCGGGCGGCAGGTCGCCGACCTCCTGTTTGCCAAAGCGGCCGAGCGCGGCATGACGCTGGTGCTGGTGACCCATGATCCGGCGCTCGCGGCGCGCTGTTCGCGCCAGGTTTCGATGCGCTCGGGCCGGATCGAGGCGCCGGCGCCCGTCAAGGTGACGGCCTGATGCCGCTGTCCCGGACGTTGAGGCTCGCGGTCCGCTTCTCACTGCGCGAGATGCGCGGCGGCCTGTCCGGCTTCCTGATCTTCCTCGCCTGCATCGCGCTCGGCGTCGCGGCCATCGGCGGCGTCAACTCGGTGGCGCGTTCGATCACCGCCGGTGTCGCCAATCAGGGCCAGACATTGCTTGGCGGCGATCTTCGCTTCCAGATCAACCAGCGTGACGCCAGCCAGGCGGAGCGCAGCTTCCTTGACGGGCTCGGCACGGTTTCCCGGACCGCCAGCATGCGTTCGATGGCGCGTCTGGCCGACGGATCCGACCAGGCGCTGGTCGAGGCCAAGGCGGTCGACCATGCCTATCCGCTCTATGGCACGCTGGAGACCGAGCCGGCACTGTCGAAACAGGAACTGTTCGGCGAAGAGTTCGGCGTCTTCGGTGCGGCGGCACCCGATCTTCTGTTCGAGCGGCTGCACGTCAAGATCGGCGACCGGCTGAAGCTCGGCACCGCCACTTTCGAACTGCGCGCCAGGCTGGTCGCCGAACCGGACGCCGTGTCCGACGGTTTCGGCTTCGCGCCAAGGCTGATGATCTCGACGGACGGGCTGGCGGCCACTGGACTGATCCAGCCGGGCAGCCTGGTCGAGAATGCCTACAAGATCCGCCTGCCGGCGGACGCCGACGAGGCGCGGCTGAAGGCCGTCCAGGACCAGGCCGCCACGGATTTCCCCGAAGCAGGCTGGTCGATCCGCACACGCAGCAACGCGGCGCCCGCGCTGTCGTCCAACATCGAACGTTTCTCGCAGTTCCTGACCCTGGTCGGGCTGACGGCGCTGGTGGTCGGCGGTGTGGGCGTCGCCAATGCGGTACGCGCCTATCTCGACGGCAAGCGCGGCGTCATCGCCACCTTCAAGAGCCTGGGCGCTTCGGGCGGCTTCGTCTTTGCCGTCTATCTCGTGCAGATCCTGATCATAGCCGGATTGGGTATCGTGCTGGGCCTTGTGTTCGGCGCGCTGATGCCGTTCGCGGCGAGTGCGGCCTTGCAATCCGTCATTCCGGTGCCGGCCGAAGGCGGCTTCTTTCCCGGCGCGCTCGGCATGGCGGCGCTGTTCGGCCTGCTGGTGACATTAGCTTTCGCGCTGCTGCCGCTCGGCCGCGCCCGCGATGTGCCGGCAACCGCGCTGTTTCGCGAAATGGGGCTGGAAGGCCGCGGCTTGCCGCGCCCCGCCTATGTCGCGGCCGCCATAGGCATCGCGCTGTTGCTGGCGGCGCTGGCCATTCTGTTCTCGGGCGACCAGCGCATAGCCTCGATTTTTGTCGGCGCTACCGTCTTCGCCTTCCTGGTGCTGCGCGTGGTCGGCGCACTGGTGCAATGGGCGGCCAGGAAAAGCCCGCGCGTGCGCTTCGTGGCGCTCAGGCTCGCCATCGGCAACATTCATCGGCCAGGCGCCCTGACGCCATCGGTGGTGCTGTCCCTGGGGCTTGGCCTGACGCTGCTGGTGACGCTGGCGCTGATCGATGGCAATCTCAGGCGGCAGATCTCCGGCAGCCTGCCGGAACGGGCGCCGAACTTCTTCTTCGTCGACATCCAGAGCGCCGATGTCGCGTCTTTCTCGGCGCTGATCGGCAAGGAGGCCCCGCAGGGCGTGCTGGCCAAGGTGCCGATGCTGCGCGGCCGGGTGATGGCGCTGAACGGTGTCGATGTCGACAAGGTGAAAGTGCCGGCGGAAGGCGCCTGGGTGCTGAGGGGGGACCGCGGCCTGACCTATGACACCAGGCAACCGGAGAACGCGACGTTGACCGAGGGCAGTTGGTGGCCCGAAAATTACAGCGGCGAACCGCTGGTTTCGTTTTCGGCGCAAGAAGGCAAGGAGATCGGGCTGAAGCTCGGCGACACCATCACCGTCAATGTGCTGGGCCGCAATGTCACCGCCAGGATCGCCAATTTCCGCCAGGTCGAATGGGAGACGATGGGCATCAATTTCGTCATGGTCTTCTCGCCCAACACATTCGCAGGCGCCCCGCATGGCTGGATGGCGACGCTGACCGAAAAGAGTGCCTCGACGGCCGACGACGCCCGCATCCTCAACGCCGTCACCCGCGCCTTCCCCGCGGTGACGACGGTGCGGGTCAAGGACGCGCTCGATGTCGTCAACCGGTTGGTCGGGCAACTCGGCACGGCGATCCGGGCCGCCGCTGGCGTGGCGCTGATCGCCTCGGTGCTGGTGCTGGCCGGCGCGCTTGCAGCCGGCAACCGGGCGCGCATCCATGATGCGGTGGTGTTGAAGACGCTGGGTGCGACACGCACGACGCTGATATCGGCCTTCTCGCTCGAATATATGCTGATCGGGCTGGCCACCGCCATCTTCGCGCTGGCAGCGGGCAGTGCTGCCGCCTGGTTCGTCGTCGCGCGCATCATGACATTGCCGTCGCATTTCATGCCGGAGGTGGCGGTGGCAACCATTCTGTTTTCGCTGGTGGTCACGGTCGGCATTGGTCTCGCCGGCACCTGGCGGGTGCTCGGCCACAAGGCAGCACCGGTGCTGCGCAACCTGTGACGACAGGCCCGGAAAAGGCATCCTGGATTAAATCTTGGTAAGAAAGCCGTCCGGAAAGCCGAGGAATCGGCACTTGGTTGCCTCACGAACCGTTACATCCGGTTACGGTCTTGTTCTTGACGCGAATAACCATCATATTTCGCCACAGGCATGCTGGAGCCCTGCCAGCGGCGCCTGGGTCCGGAAGGACCTGACACCGGACGGGGCAGAAGCAATAGAGGACTACAATGGCTGATCCCATTCGCAACTACCAGACGCGCGCCGTGCCCGGCGTCAGCGTCGGTGCCGACATCGATCAGGGCCTGCGCGCCTACATGATCAAGGTTTACAATCTGATGGGGCTTGGCCTCCTCATCACTGGTCTTGCCGCTGTCGGCACGATCATGCTGGCCACCACCACCGATCCGGCTTCGGCTGTCGCGACGCTGCCAAGCGGCGAGATGCTGACCTCGTTCGGCTACGCGATCTTCGGTTCGCCGCTGCGCTGGGTGGTGATGCTGGCGCCGCTGGCCGCCGTGTTCTTCCTGTCGTTCAGGATTCAGTCGATGAGCGTCGCTGCCGCGCAGACCACGTTCTGGGTCTATGCCGGTCTCGTCGGCCTGTCGCTGTCGTCGATCTTCCTGGTCTACACCACGGCAAGCATCTCGCAGACCTTCTTCGCCACCGCCGCCGCTTTCGGCGCGCTGTCGCTGTTCGGCTACACCACCAAGCGCGACTTGACGGCAATGGGCTCGTTCCTGATCATGGGCGTGTTCGGCATCATCATCGCGTCGGTGATCAACATCTTCCTGCAGTCGTCGGCGCTGTCTTTCGCCGTGTCGGCGATCGGAGTGCTGGTCTTCGCCGGCCTCACCGCCTATGACACGCAGAAGATCAAGGAGATGTATTTCGAGGGCGATGCTACCGATGTCGCCGGCCGCAAGGCGATCATGGGCGCGCTGAGGCTCTATCTCGACTTCATCAACCTGTTCATGTTCCTGCTGCAGTTCATGGGCGACCGCCGCTAGTACAGCAGCGCTTGGACCATCGAGTTCCAGAAGGGCGGCCCAACGGCCGCCCTTTTCTTTTGTCTTGGCCTTTGCTGTTATTGCGAGCAGAGAAACGACATGCATAAACAATGAGCAATATTACGATCCGGCCTGTCACGGTGGCCGACCTCGACAGCGTCACGGCCATCTATGCCGACGCGGTGACCCAAGGCACGGCGAGCTATGAGCTGGAGCCGCCGAGCCGCGCGGAGATGGGTGTTCGATTCGACAGCCTGATGGCCGGCGGCTTTCCTTACCTGGTGGCGGAGAAGGACGGCACTGTTCTCGGCTACGCCTATGCCGGCGCCTTCCGGCCGCGCCCGGCCTATCGCTTCATCGTCGAGGATTCGGTCTATGTCGCGCCCGAGGCCAAGGGCCAGGGCGTCGGGCTCAAGCTGATGCAAAGCCTGATCGAGGCAGTGACGACGGCGGGCTTTCGCCAGATCATCGCGGTGATCGGCGATGGCCGTCCCGACAGTGCCTCGGTGCGGATGCACGAAAAGCTCGGCTTTCGCTATTCGGGACGCCTCGAAGGTTCCGGCTACAAGCATGGGCGCTGGCTGGACACGGTGTTCATGCAGCTGTCGCTGAATGGTGGGGCATCGGCGCCGCCCGATCCGAGCTCGCTGCCGGAGCGGAAGTTTCGCCTTAGAGGGGGCTGAAGCGAGGAATTGGGGAATTGAAGAACTGAAGAACTGAAGAACTGAAGAAGAAGGCGGTTACATCAGGCGTCGAGTGCCCTTTTCTTCAATTCTCCAGTTTCTTCAATTCCGTAGCTCAAGCCTCTACAACCTTGAGCTTGCTGTCGAACACACCAAGCACGCGGCCAAGTTCCTGGCCGCGCTTCAGGATGCGGCCGCCGGCGGCGATGACGGCGAAGGCGCCCTGCTTGCGGGCCAGTTTCGGATCCTTGACGATCTGGAACAGCGGCACTTCGCTGGTGCGGCGGAATACGGAAAACACGGCGCGGTCCGCAAGATGATCGATGGCGTAGTCGCGCCATTCATTGGCAGCGACCATGCGTCCGTAGAGCCTGAGAATCTGGTCCAGCTCGCGGCGGTCGAACCGCACCGGCTGATCGAGACGTTCGCGTCGCGCCTCGTGCAGCGGGATCAATATCGCGGATGCGTCCCCATCCCCCGTCCCGCCGCTGTCATCCGTCATGCCTCGATCCTTCAAAATGAATCTTTGCCAACCAAAGTTGGCGTGTTCGCGACTGAATTGCAAGGCCCGGCGAACCGAGCCCCGCGCCGCGCTGTTTCCGTCACGTCCAGTCACTTTTATGAAACGCCGTGTTGGAATTGGTGATGTTCCGCCACATTTCTGCCTTTTTTTATCCGCGCTCATGCCCCAATGTCCGACGAATTTACCGGTGTTGCCTGAGACGGTTCGGTCCGGCACCGGCTCGTAAACCCCAAGCCCCCCGCCCACGGGTCTGCGTCGGATCGAACCAACCTCGGTTCTTCTTCGGAAGAATCGGGTGCGACGATCCCAAAACCTAAATGACCGACGTCAGAAGCAAGCTGACGTCGGTTTTTTATTGGGGTGAGTCGAGTGCGGTTTCACCGAGCGTCGCGTCCCCCTCACCCGGATTGCCAACCGAATTGCGAAGGGGCAATTCGGGACAATCCGACCTCTCCCCGAGGGGAGAGGAGATCGCGGGGGCGCTTTATCTCTTCTCCCCTCGGGGAGAAGGTGGCCGCGAAGCGGCCGGATGAGGGGGCCTCCCATCCACAGTGCGAAGATGGGGGGCGCCGGCGTCCGTTACGGCTTGTGGATGAACGCGGCGCCGAGAATAGGACCGGGCATGCCGTCCTTACCGACCGACTGCAGCAGCACGGCGCAGCCGCCCTTTTTGGCAATCTCGCTCATCGGCAGTTCGTAGCGCTGTGCCTTGCCATGCCACATGCCGGCGGTCTGTATCCCGGTGACGGCGTTCCAGTAGGTCATCTTGCGGCCGGTATTCTCGCCCTCGCCGACCTTGACCGTCTGCGGCGGGTCGAAATAGACGATGACGACATGGGCGTCGCTGGGGCCGTTGCCGGCATCGCCGGCGTCGATCGTCACACGGTCGCTGGTGCGGCTGACCTTGACGGCGACGCGCATGCCTTCGCCGCTCTTGGCCATGCGGGCGAGCGCGCCATCAACCTCGCCGCGGCTGGCGCCGTTGACGTGGACACGGCCATTGATGACGGCCTGCGGCGTATAGACGGAGCGGCTGCCGAAGGCGCGCATGTAGTCGTATTGCCGCTCGGTGTTCTCCTTGCGGCCCAGCGTGTCCTGCCAGCCGAGATAGTCCCAATAGTCGACGTGATAGGCGAGCGCCACGATATCTTCCTTGGCGGCAAGTTCGGAGAACAGAGTATCGGCCGGCGGGCAGGAACTGCAGCCTTGGCTGGTGAACAGCTCGACCACGCCCAATGGCTTGTCGATCTGGGGCCTGTCGATCTGGACCCGGTCGGCATGGGCGCGATCGGATTCGCCGGCATGCCCGGCGCCGGCAGACGCCGAGAAGGCCAGCGCAAGAGCTGCCAGCCACAATGATTTTCGCGAGGCCATGGCCATTCCGATTCCCGCCGGTGGTGCCGGCTTTATCTTGATTGCTAAAATATGTGGCAGAACCGGAAGTCAACGGGAAGTCACGTTGCAGTGAAATTTTGCCATTGCAGCTGACCGCAACCCCGCAATAGGAAGGATCTGCGCTTCAGGATAGAAACCGATTCGGGCGGCAATCACGATGTGGCAAACGTTTTTGGCGCCAGTCGACCTCTATTGCGAGCGGACCGGCCCGGAATTCTGGTCCGAACCCGTCAACGCCCTGACCAATCTCGCCTTCATCGCCGCCGGCCTGTGGGGCGTGCGCGAGGTGCGAAGGCTGGGCACCGGCGCCTTCGCCGAGGTGCTGGCCTGGTGGGTGGTGGCGATCGGCATCGGTTCGACGATCTTCCACACCTTTGCCACCAAGGGCACGGTCTGGGCCGACGTGCTGCCGATCGCCGGCTTCACGCTGGCCTACACGCTGTTCAATTTACGCCGCTTCCTCGGCATGCGATGGGGCAAGGCCATCGCCATCTTCATCGCTTTCTATGTGATTGCCGGGGCGATAACCCTTGCCGTGCCGGACTGGCTGCGCCAGGCGTCGAACGGTACGACGTGCTATCTGCCGCCGTTCCTGGCGCTCGCCTTCTTCGGTGTCTGGGTGACGGTGAGCGGCAATCGCGCCGGCTGGTATAATCTGGCGGGCTCGGCGATCTTCGTCGTGTCCGTCATCTGCCGGATGATCGACCCGGTGGTCTGCGGCAGCTTTCCGCTCGGAACGCACTTCCTCTGGCACATCCTCAACGGGCTGATGCTCAGCGTGCTTTTGGCGGCGGCGGCGCGGTTTGGGAAGCCGAAGGTAGGGGAATAGGGGAATAGGGGAATAGGGGAATAGGGGAATAGGGGAATAGGGGAATAGGGGAATAGGGGAATAGGGGAATAGGGGGCGCCGTTCCCAGGCACTTCACATATTCCCCTACTGCCTTACTCCCGTATTCCCTACATCTTGTCTATCACCGACTGCACGCCTTCGGTCGGGGCGTCGACGGACGATCCTGCCACCATGATGGCGGCGACGATCGCTTCGGGGTCGTCAATGACCAGCGGCTTGACCCGCTGTGCGGTGTGGATGAAGCCTTCGGCGGCCATGTGATCGAGCAGCGCCAGCATCGGATCCCAAAATCCTTTGACATTGCCGAAGACGATCGGCTTGCGATGATGGCCAAGTTGTCCCCAGGTCATGATCTCGATGATCTCCTCGACCGTGCCGATGCCACCTGGCAGTGCCACAAAGGCGTCGGATTTCTCGAACATCTTGTGTTTGCGCTCGTGCATGTTGTCGGTGATCAAGAGTTCATCGAGCCGGTCAAGCGCTGTTTCGCTCGCCTCCTTGTTGATCAGGAAGCGCGGAATGATGCCCGTCACCTTGCCGCCGGCCTTGAGCGCGCCTTCGGCGACAGCGCCCATAATGCCTTTGGTGCCGCCGCCATAGACCAGCCGCAGTCCCGCTTTGGCAATCGAGCGCCCGAGCAGGTGCCCGGCCTTGATATAGGTTTCATCGCGGCCCGGAGACGAGCCGCAATAGACGCAGACGGATCGAATCGTGTTCATGCCGATGATTGGTGATTGGGTCTGAAAGCGTGGTCAAGCCCCAAGGGTCAACAAGCCCGGGCTTTTTCTTGTCGGCCCGTTTTTCTTGTCGGCATTGGCAAAACAGGCTAGACCGGCGTTAGGTGGCTAAGGGGTAGGGAAATATGGCAATTAATCCACTGAAGGCGTTCCTGTTCGCGGCGGGTGGGACCGTTGCGGCCGCGGGAACCGCCTATGTATCGGGCGCACTCGACCCGTATCTCAATCCCACGCCGCCGGCGCAAGTGGCGGCGCAGATGCCGCCCGCAGCGCCAAAATCGGCCGATCCCGGCACCGAAGCGCGGCTGCCCGCCGCGGAAGTCCCTGCGGCTCCCGCCGCGGTGCCCCAGGCAACGGCACCGGCCGCGGCTGCGCCGGCTGCGGCCGGTCCGGTCGCACCGTCCTTCGATGTCGTGCGCGTCGAAAGCAATGGCTCGATTGTCGTCGCCGGCAATGCGGCGCCCAACGCCAAGGTCGAGATCCTCAACGGCTCGACGGTGCTTGGCTCGACGGTCGCTGGTCCCGATGGCGCCTTCGTTATCGTTCTCGATGATCCGCTGAAGCCCGGCGATTATACCATCGCGCTGCGCGCGACCACGGGCGATGTCGTAACGCCCTCGGTGCAGACCGCCGTCGTTTCGGTTCCCAAGGATGCGGCCGGCCAGGTGCTGGCCATGGTCGAGGAGCCGGGCAAGCCGGCCGAATTGCTGACCGTTCCCGCGCCCGAGGCAAAGCCGGCTGCTCCGGCCGCCGCGCCGGCTGCTCCCGCAGCCGAAGCGCCCGCAGCTGCTCCGGCACCAGCCGCCCCGGCACCTGCCGTGGTCGACGCAGCACCGGCTCCTGCAGCGCCGGCGACGCCGCCCGCTGCAGGCGTGACCGAGCCCAAGATCGTCGTCGAGGCGGTCGAGATCGACGGCAGCAAGATCTTTGTCGCCGGTCTCGCCGATGCCGGCCGCAAGGTGCGCGCCTATGCCAACGATATCCTGCTCGGTGATGCGCAAACTTCGACGGACGGTCATTTCCTGGTCGAGGCGACGCGCGACATTCCGGTCGGCAGCTACACAATTCGTGTCGACGGCCTCGATACCGACGGTGTGACAGTTGTGGCCCGCGCAGCCGTGCCGTTCGAGCGCGAGCCCGGCGAAGCGGTCGCCGCCGTGGCACCCTCGGCGCCGAAGCCCGTTCAGCCCAAGCCGGCCGCACCTGCCGCCGCCGAGGCGCCGGCCGCGGCCGAGACGGCTCCGGCCACGACGCCTGCTCCCGCCACCGAGGCTCCGGCCGTTGTGGCGGAGGCGACGCCGCCGAGCGATGTGCCCGAGACCGTGGCGCCCAAGCTCGAACATGCCGACGGCGCCGTCATCATCCGCCGCAACGACACGCTGTGGCGGATCTCGCGGCGCGTCTATGGCCATGGCGTGCGCTTCTCGACCATCTACCTCGCCAACCAGGACCAGATCAGCGATCCCGACCGCATCTGGCCGGGTCAGGTGTTCAAGGTCCCGGAAAAGTCGAAGGAAGGCGAAGCCGCCGACCTCAAGGCGATGGGCGAGCAGGCAACGACAGCGCCGGCCAAGACCAACTAGTCCAGGCCATCCAAAGGCCGACGTCAGCTAGTTTGTTGAACCGCTCAGGTGCAGTTTGAATCCGATTATGTTCGGATCTCCCAGGTCGGGGCGTAGCTTCATGCTCGGAATCAAATAGTCGCCGCCATTCTGCCGGCGATAGGGGATGGGTTGCGTGGTCGCGAGCGTTCTCATCCTCTCGCGCAGGCGCTCGGCGGTGGGTTCGAAGTCGGCTTCACCGAAGCGGTCGACGCTATAGGCGACGAATGGCGGAAGGACGTCGTAGCCCGGGTAGTAGAGGATCCCGTGGTTGATCGGGAACAGCAGATCATCGATTGGTCCGTTGACGCCGCGAGGGGCATAGTGCTCCTCCCAGCCGCCGGCGGTCACGATCAACATGCGCGCTTGCCCATCAAGGTTCCCTCGCCGTAGCGGTCGCCCCATCGTTTGTCGCTATGTTCGCCCACGCCGTAAGCGAAGCCGTAGGCAAAGACCCTGTCGACCCAGCCCTTGAGGATCGCCGGCATGGCAAACCACCAGAGCGGAAATTGGAGAATCAGGGCATCCGCCCATAGCAGCTTTGCGATCTCGGCCTTGACGTCCTCTGTCAGCGCGTCGGCCTCGAAAG
This sequence comes from Mesorhizobium sp. M1342, assembly GCF_040317955.1. NCBI lineage: Bacteria > Pseudomonadati > Pseudomonadota > Alphaproteobacteria > Hyphomicrobiales > Phyllobacteriaceae > Mesorhizobium > Mesorhizobium sp. M1342. Next base: position 43,573 of record NZ_JAMYLI010000030.1, read on the forward strand.
ACTTTTTTGACGCTGCGGCAGGCATCAGCCGCGCGCCCGGCGCCAAAACCGGAAAGTCGGCCCGATCAACCGCTGATTTCCAACCCTGGGCGTAGAGGTCCGTCACCCGCACTTCGTGGCCTTGTGCCTCGAGTTCTCTGATGGCGACGTCGCGGAGCGCGCCGTTGAGCGAGCGGGATTCGGGATGTGCGAAGACAAGTAGGATTTTCATGCGGGGGACTCCGGGGATTGAAAAACTGGTCCCTTAGCTAGGCAATATCGACGCAATCCGCTATATATTCGTAATGCATAAGATTGTGCCGAATAGTGGATAAATCGGACATCACCCTCGAACGCATGCGCACCTTCGTTCGCGTCGCGGAACGGGGCAATCTGTCCTTGGTTGCCGGTGAACTGGGTATCGGACAATCGACGGTCACGCGGCATCTGCAGGAACTCGAAGAGGCAGTGGGTGCGCCTTTGCTCAGCAGGACCACCCGGCGGGTCACGCTGACCGACGAGGGCAGCCGCTACTATGCCAACAGCGTCCAGATCCTGCGCCTTGTCGAGCAGGCCGGCGACGAAGCGCGGGGCGCACGTGGCGCGCCGGCCGGCACCGTCCGGATATCCTGTACTGCCGCTTTCGGGGTCTTGCACACCAGCCGACTCATCTTCGACTTTCAGGACCGATATCCCGACATCGGCGTTGACCTCAGCCTCAGCGATGAGCGTGTCGACCTCGTCAGGGAAGGTGTCGACATCGCGCTTCGGTTGGGGCCGCTCACCGACAGCTCATTGAGGCTGCGGGCCCTCGGCCTGTCACGGCGCCTGCTCGTGGCATCGCCGGATTATCTGGCGCAGCGAGGCAGACCGGCTATCCCGTCGGATCTGTCTGGACATGAGGGTATCCGGATGTCGAACGTGGCGGGGAGTGAAACTCTTGCCTTGCAGGGCGCCGGAGGCGAGCGCCATATGGTGCCTTTCGCGGGGCGCCTGCGTGTCGACCATGGGCTTGCCGCGCGCGAGGCTTTGCTCGCGGGTCGAGGGGTCGCACCGGCTCACCGATGGCTTGTCGACGATCTTTTGGCGGCGGGCCTGCTCGAGACGATACTGGATGATTATTCACTGCCGTCCGCCCCTTTGAACATGCTGATCGTCCCGGAGCGCGCGGGCGTTGCAAGGGTCCGCCTGATGGTCGACTTCCTGGCTGAGCGGATTGCCGGCATCCCGGGGATCGAGAAGTCCAGTCCAAAGCGTTAGCCGCTATCTGCTCTGCCCAGAAGAGTAGCTTGCAGCAGCGTCGACCATCGTTTATCGCCGATGGACGATGAGCGAATCCCTAGCTGAAATAGGTATGCCTGGCTGCGCCCCGGACAGCCGAGCCGTTGCCACCCGGCTGGCAGCACTTTCGCACCCGGCTCGGATCGAAATCCTGAAATACCTGTCCGCAAGCAACTCCTGCTGCTGCCGCGAGGTTGTCGACCGTTTCGATCTGGCGCAGTCCACTGTGTCACAACATTTGAAGATACTGGTCGAAGCCGGGCTGGTCCGGTTCGAACCCGACCGTCAGCGCTCGCGCTACGAGGTCGATCGTGCCGCACTTGCCGATGTTTCCGCGTCGGTGGCCGCGCTCGTCAATTCCTGCTGCTCCGGCCGCTAGACCATGATCCCGAAAAGTGGAGCCCGGTTCTCGGACGAGATCATGGTCAAAAAGACATAAGAAGAAGGCACAAGAAATGGCCGAAAAAACCGTCTCCGACTCCTCGACCTTCAAGACGCTGCTCAATTTGTGGCCCTATATGTGGCCGGCGGATCGCGCCGATCTGAGAGCCCGGGTCACATGGGCGACGCTTCTGTTGGTCGTCGCCAAGCTGACGCTGGTCGCCGGTCCCTATTTTTTCAAATGGGCGACCGACGCGCTGGCCGGCGACGCCAAATCGGTGCCGCCGCTGCCGAGTTTTCTGTTGGCGCCGGTCATGCTGGTCGTTGCCTACAATGTCGTGCGCCTGGTGCAACTTGGCTTCAATCAATTGCGCGACGCCTTGTTTGCCCGTGTCGGCCAATACGCGGTGCGCCAGCTCGCCTTCCGCACCTTCGTCCACATGCACCAACTGTCGCTGCGCTTCCATCTCGAGCGCCGCACCGGCGGCCTGTCGCGCATCATCGAGCGCGGCACCAAGGGTATCGAGACGATCGTGCGCTTCATCATGCTCAACACGGCGCCGACCATCCTCGAATTCGCGCTGACCACCGGCATCTTCGCCTACACCTATGGCTGGAAATACGTAGTCGTCGTCGCGGTCACCGTCTGGGTCTATGTCTGGTTCACGGTCCGCGCCAGCGACTGGCGCATCTCGATCCGCCGCGACATGAACGACAGCGACACCGATGCCAACACCAAGGCAATCGACTCGTTGCTCAATTACGAGACGGTGAAATATTTCAACAATGAGGGCATGGAAGCCGAGCGCTTCGACCGCTCGATGGCACGCTACGAGGTCGCAGCGACCCGGATCTGGACCTCGCTCGGCTGGCTGAACTTCGGCCAAGGCATCATCTTTGGCCTCGGCACCGTCATCGTCATGTGCATGTCGGCGCTGGAAGTGCAGGCCGGCACGCAGACGGTCGGCGACTTCGTCTTCATCAATGCCATGCTGATGCAGCTGTCGGTGCCGCTCAATTTCATCGGCTTCATCTACCGCGAAATCCGCCAGGGGCTGACCGACATCGAGCAGATGTTCGACCTTCTGGATGTGCCGCAGGAGATCGTCGACAAGCCGGACGCGAAGCCACTTACTGTCAGCGCCGGCAAGGTCGAGTTCCGCGACGTGCATTTTTCCTATGACCCCAACCGCAAGATCCTGAAGGGCATCAGCTTCGAGGTGCCGGCCGGCAAGACCGTGGCCATTGTCGGGCCCTCGGGCGCCGGCAAGTCGACCATCTCGCGGCTTCTGTTCCGCTTCTACGACGTCCAGTCCGGCCAGGTGCTGATCGACGGCCAGGATATCAGGGACGTGACGCAGGAGAGCCTGCGCGGAGCGATCGGCATGGTGCCGCAGGACACCGTACTGTTCAACGACACCATCGCCTACAACATCCGCTATGGCCGCATCGGCGCCAGCGAGGAGGATATGCAGAAGGCCGCCGAACTCGCCCAGATCGGCCCGTTCATCGAGCGATTGCCTGACGGTTACAAGTCGATGGTCGGCGAACGCGGGCTAAAACTTTCGGGCGGCGAGAAGCAGCGCGTGGCGATCGCCCGCACCATCCTGAAGGCGCCGCCGATCCTGATGCTCGACGAAGCGACCTCGGCGCTCGACAGCCACACCGAACAGGAAATCCAGGCCGCGCTCGATCTGGTCAGCCGTGGCCGCACCACCATCGTCATCGCCCACCGCCTGTCGACGGTGATTACCGCTGATGAGATCATCGTGCTGCAGGACGGCCAGATCGCCGAGCGCGGCACCCATGCCGAGCTGATGCGCAAGCATGGCCTCTACGCCTCGATGTGGGACCGCCAGCGCGAGGCGACCGAGGCCGAGGAGCGCCTACGCATCGCCCGCGAGGGCGACGAGCTTGGCGTTGTCGTTCGTCGACGAACGTCGGAGGTGAATTGACACCGTTTCCTTCTCCAACGAGGGGAAAAGAGAAAATTTCCGCTTGACCTCAACTTAAGTTGAGATCGTAGGCCGTTCTTGGAGCCCGCCAACTAGCGTGTTTAAAAAACGGAGCAATCGAATGAGCGAGACAAATCAGACTGTTGACGGGGGCAGCGTGTTCAGGGTGGACAAATTCGTCGTCCCGGCCGCCGCTCGCAAGGAGATACTCGCCAAGGTCCGGACGACGCATGAATTGCTGCGCCTGCAACAAGGCTTTGTGCAGGATTTCCTGCTCGAGCAATTCTCAGGCCCAGGCGAATTCAACCTCGTCACCATCGTCGAATGGGAGAGCCAGGCGGCCGTCGACAACGTCGTGCCGATCGTCAAAGCCGCGCACGAGCGCATCGCCTTCAACCCGCAGGAGACGATCGCCCGGCTCGGCGTTCGCGCCGACATCGCCAACTATCAGAGGGTTCCCGGGCTGTAGCAAGGCTGCTACCGCCAGCCGATGCCAGGTGCCGGCGCTTCGACGCTGAGCACCTGGCCGGTGCGGGCTTCAGAAGCCTTCGGATTTGGGATCATGGACGGGCAACCTTTTCCGGCGCCTTGAACCGTCGGTGTCCCGAATTCTGCCGACAACGACACCGACCTAGCAAGCGGATCGCGACCCCTGCCGGCGCACCCAATACGGCCTTCCCTATTGTTGCGTTGCGGCGAGGGGGGCTTTCGGCTATTGAGGCCGGACTTGAAACGGAGCCTGTTTATTACCGATGAGCCTTGTCGATACGGTCAAGAACGCGTTCGTACCGATCCATCGCGAGGGCTATCCCTTCATCGCAGCCTTTGGCGCGGCGACGCTTTTCCTCGGTTATTTCTCCTCGATCCTGTTCTGGATCGGTCTGATACTGACGGCCTGGTGCGTCTATTTCTTTCGCGATCCCGAGCGCGTCACGCCGGTAGATGACCGCCTGGTGGTCAGCCCCGCCGACGGCATCATCTCGGCGGTCGGACCCGCCGTGCCGCCGCGCGAACTCGGCCTCGGCAATGTCGAGATGACCCGCATCTCGGTGTTCATGAACGTCTTCTCCTGCCACGTGAACCGCGCCCCGGTGCGCGGCCGTATTGCGAAAATCGAACATCGGCCGGGCAAATTCCTCAATGCCGAACTGGACAAGGCCAGCACCGAGAACGAGCGCAACGGCCTGGTCATCGAGAGCCCCAATGGCACGGTCGCGGCCGTCCAGATCGCCGGCCTGGTGGCGCGCCGCATCGTCTGCTGGGCCGAGGCCGGCGGCTCGATCGGCACTGGCGAGCGTTTTGGCCTGATCCGCTTCGGCTCGCGTGTCGATGTGTTCCTGCCCCTGACCGCGACGCCGCGCGTTGCAGTCGGCCAGACGGCGGTTGGCGGCGAAACCGTGCTGGCCGAATTCGGCGGTGTTGCCGGCACGCCTCTTGTTCGGGTTTCCTGACCGGTGGGCACGCAATACAAAAAGTTCGAGGCCCATGCCAGCGGCGGTCCGCGCATCCGCGAAATCCCGATGCGCATGGTGCTGCCCAATCTGGTCACCGTGCTCGCCATTTGCGCCGGCCTGTCCGGCATCCGCTTCGGCTTCGAAGGCCGCTTCGAGCCGGCGGTGGTGATGGTGCTGCTTGCAGCCTTCCTCGACGGCATTGACGGCCGCTTGGCGCGGATGCTGAAGGCGACATCCAAATTCGGCGCTCAGATGGATTCGCTGGCCGACATCGTCAATTTCGGCGTGGCGCCGGCTCTGGTGCTCTATGCCTTCCTGCTCGACCGCGCCGGTTCGCCGGGCTGGATCGCGGCACTGCTGTTCGCCATCGCCTGCGGGCTGCGCCTCGCCCGTTTCAACGTGCTCGATGACGAGAAGGCCGATCGCCCCATATGGCAGTCCGAATATTTCGTCGGCGTGCCGGCGCCGGCTGGCGCCGTGCTGGTGATGCTGCCGCTTTATCTCTATTTCCTGCGCACAGGTCTGGAGCCCAGTCGTCCAGCAGCCTTCGTCGCCACCGGCTTCACCATCCTGGTCGCTTTCCTGCTGGTCAGCCGGCTGCCTGTCTATTCCGGCAAGAGCCTGAGAATCCCGGGCGACAAGGTGTTGCCGATCATCCTGGGTGTCGTCCTCTACGTGCTCCTGTTGATGACCTATCCCTGGTACACGCTGACCGCTTCGGTCGCCGGCTACCTGATCTTCCTGCCGTTCAGCGTGCGCGCCTATTCGAAGCGCGCCAAGCTGGAGGGCGAGAAGGTGCCGCCTTCGGATATAGGTTAGAACCTACGCTTTCGTCATCCTAGGGCGAAGCAGGAGCGAAGCGACGTTGCGAAGACCCTGGGATCCATGCCGTGACCTCAGCCAAAAAGCGCAACGGACGAGAACTGGCAATCGCTTGGCGCCGGTCGCCTTCTGAATGGCCGCGCGTGACGTGAATGTCACGGAATGGATCCTAGGGTCTGCGCCGCGTCGCTTCGCTCCTTGCTTCGCCCTAGGATGACGACCGCGAGGTATTTACGCCGCGACGCCGAGCCCCAGCCTGTCGATCGCCAGCTTTCTCGTCGACACATAGTCGGTCTTGCCGGATCCCAGCACCGGGATTTCCTCGACCTTAACGATGTCGTTCGGCACCATCAGTTCGGCAGCACCCGCCTGTTTGCCGAATTTGCGCAATTCGTCGGGATTGGCGTCGTCGGCGGTGGTGACCAGCACGATGCGCTCGCCGCGCCTCTTGTCGGGCACGGCCACAGCCGCGTGGTGCTCTTCCGGCCACAGCGACTGCACCAGCATCTCCACCGCACCCAGCGACACCATCTCGCCGGCGATCTTGGCGAAGCGCTTGGCGCGTCCGCGAATGGTGATGAAGCCTTCGCGGTCGACGGCAACGATGTCGCCGGTGTCGTGCCAGCCGGTCAGCGGCTGCAGCTCGCCGGGGCGGTCCGACGTCATGTAGCCCATCATCAGATTCGGTCCGTCGAGCCACAATTGGCCGGCGTCGGAGATGCCTTCGACCGGCTCCAGCTTCATGCGCATGGCCGGCAGCAGCCGGCCGACCGTGCCATCGCGGCCATGGATTGCCGTGTTGACGGCAACCACCGGTGCCGCCTCGGTCAGCCCGAACCCTTCGATGATCTCGGCCTGGAAGCGCTCGCGATAGACGCGGCGGGTTTCCGGCTTCACCGCCTCGGCGCCGGCGACGACGAAGCGCAGGCTGGAAAAATCGCCGTCCTTGGCGGTGCGCGCATAGTTGGCGAGGAATGTGTCGGTGCCGAACATGATGGTCGGTTTTACCTTGCGCGCAACCTCGGGGATGATCTTGTAGTGCAGCGGCGAGGGGTAGAGGAACAGCTTTACCCCGGTGACCAGCGGTAGGATGGTGCCGCCCGTTAGGCCGAAGGAGTGGAACACCGGCAGCACGTTGAGCAGGATGTCGGCAGGCGAGATGGTGATCCGCGCCTCGGCCTGCATGGCGTTGGCGTAAAGGTTCTTGTGCGACAGCACGACCGCCTTCGGCGTGCCTTCCGAGCCCGAGGTAAACAGGATCACGGCCGGCTTGGCCGCATCCTGCCGCTGCAGTGGCCAGCGCCACAGCAAGGCGGCGGCAAGCTTGTCCAGCGCGGTGACGCTGGCCCGCACATCCTCGAGCCAGAGAAGCCTGGCGCCGCCCTTTTCGATCGCCGCGACGATATCGGCAAGGTCGGCCTTCTCGACGAACGCGCGGGACGAAATCACGGTCCTTATCACCGCCGTGCGCACGGCCGCGGTGACGCTCGCCGGCCCGGCCGTATAGTTGATCATCGCCGCCACCCGGCCGGCCGACAGAAGGCCGGTGAGCGACAGCACGACGCCATTGGCGTTGGGCAGCATCACACCGACCGCTTCGCCCGGCGCCGTGACGGCCTCGAAGCGCCTGCCCAGGACGCGGGCGCCGATGAACATCTTGCGGTAGCTCAACGCACCCGAGATGACGTCTTCTATGATCGTGTGCGAAGCGCCGACGCGGTCGGCGGCATCGCGCATGGCCAGGAAAAGGCCACGATCGAGGTTGGTGCCGAAGAGCCGCGCCTCGGCGACACGGTCGAACAGCGCGTTGGTGTTCGAGGCCTGCTCGGGGTTGCGCGCCACCAGTTCGGCGATGGTCATCGGCTCCAGCACGCTGATCGACAGCTGCGGAAACCAGTGTCGTGGCGCCTTGTCCGCGGGCGTCAGCGACACCGGCAGGCTGCGCGCGCCGCCGACGAAGATCGGCACGATTTTGGCATCGGCCTGCATGGCGATGCGGGTGACGGCACGAAACAACCGAAACGTCTTGACGTCGGGCTCGACCGCATCCGGCAGATAGACGGCGAGCCGGCCCTTGCCTTTGAGCACGCGCACCAGCCGGCGGCTGACGAAGACATGTTCGGCGTTGAAGGCGATGGTACGGCCAAGCTCGCGCCAAGGTTCGAGCCACGGCGAGCGCGCCGAGACCTCATCGAGAATATGCAGCGTGTCTTCCGGCAGCAGCGACAGCATCAGCGCCGGCTCGAAGCGCGATTGATGCGAGATGACGTAGATGACTGGAGCCTGCGCCTTGCGGGCGACCCGGATGCGGCTGTCTCCGATCCGGTAGGCGAGCTTGAACGGCACATAGAGCAGCGCCTGGGTGAAGCGCAGGCCGAGGCGGAATTTTTCCGCCACGCCGATCAGCAGCCAGGCCAGAACAAGACCCGCAAGCAGCGCCAGTGTCAGGATCATGCCGCGTCTCTCCCAACGTTTTTTAGCATCTCGGCTCTTTGCGGCCGTGTCGGCCAGAACCTAGACGATGTGGGAGCAAGGTCAATGCGGAGCTTTTGCTTCCCTTGGTGCGGGAAGCTGCTTCTCACGCCGCCTGCAGCCGTCCACTGATGAAACGAAATTCCTGCGTCTTGCCGCCATAGCCATAAGCGGCTGCCGGCACTTCATGCACGAAGGCGTAGCTCTCCTCATGCACGCCGCCCAGCAGACGGCCGAAGGCTGCGAAGATCGCCTTCAGATAGGCCTCCAGTTCAAGCTTGGTATTGGTGCCGTCGACCACCTTGATATCAAGCCAGAACGTGTTGGTGCCGTGCTCGGCCAGCGACATGCCGCTGGCGAACCAGTGCTGCGGATCGACGTAGGACACGGCAACTGCCGTGATCGTCGGGTCCTTGCGCAGCTGCGTCGCGGTGATTTCGGTGGCCTCCTTTGCGATGCGAGCGGAAAGAGCCGCGTCAGGTTTGCCGGTGACGCTGATGTTGATGATGGGCATTTTTCTTCTCCTTGGCTTGAGCGGCGTCCGATCGCCGTTGAAACAACCATGCCACCATCTTTCGATCAAAAAAATCGAATTGTTTTTAACTGAAGATTCGATAAGATCGAAGTATGGAAACGCTGGATCCCGATCTGCTCCGAACCTTCCTAGCTTTCGTCGACAGCGGCTCACTGGCCAAGGCGGCTGCAAGCGTCGCACGTTCGCCCTCGGCGGTGACCGCCCAGATGCAGCGGCTGGAGGAAATCGTCGGCGAGCCGCTGCTGGCGCCGCAAGGGCGAGGGCGCGGCTTAACCCCTGCAGGCGAAGACCTCGTCGGCCATGCTAGGCGGATCCTTGCCGCCCATCGCGAGGCATGGCTGGCGCTTAAGGGCGCCCGCGCTGCCGGACGCGTCGCCATCGGCACGACACAGGATTTCGCCGACAGCGGCCTGCCGGATCTGCTGCGTGCCTTCGCCGGCAGCCATCGGCGCGTCAGGATCGAACTGCGGGTCGGCCGCTCCGCCGAACTGGCGCAGGCGCTGCAGTCTGGCGGCCTCGATCTGGCGATCGTCATGCGCCAGGCGGCAGCGCCGGACGAAGTCGGTGTGCTGCGCGAGCCGATGATATGGCTATGCTCACAAAAGGGGCTGGCCACGCGGCAGGAGGAACTGCCGCTGGCGCTGCTCGACCCATATTGCGGTTTTCGCGAAGCAGCACTTGCCGCACTCGATGCGGCCGGCCGCCGCTATCATATTGCTGCCGGCAGCGCCAGCCTGGCCGGCCTGCGCACGGCGGTGAACGCCGGTGTCGCGCTGACGCTGCGAACGGCCCGCTTTGCCCATTCCGGCATTGTCGAGGCACCGCGCGAGCTTGGCCTGCCACAGGTTCCAATGGCTGAGTTCGCCATCCGGCTGCGCGCTGGCGCCGATGGTCCGGCGGGCGATCTGGCGGCCCTGCTCGGCGGTAACCTTGCCCTGTCGGGCGGTTGAATGAAGAAAAAGCCGACCTTACGGTCGGCTTGGGGGCAAAGAAAAAGCCGACCTTACGGTCGGCTTGGAGTAGGACGGGCCGAGGGGTTTGGGGGGACTTGGGGATGGCCCGTCGCAGCAATAATGCCTGACCCGGATGATGGTTCCGTGACCGCGTCACTTTTTTAAGAAATATTTGATGCTAAGCGTTGCGAGCGGGCCATCAGCCAATCCCGCCCCGCATGGGCAAACACCGCACACAACACGATGACGCCGCCGATCATGCTGGCGGCTGGGGCAATCTCGCCCAGGAACAGGAAGGCAAACAGGATCGCGAACGGCACTTCGGCCGAGCCGAGCAGCCCGGATTCGGCCGGCGGGATGAGCCGCGCGCCCTCCGTCCACAGGATCGAGGAGAGTGCGAAGGACGCGCCGAAAGTGGCGAGCAGAACGGCGTCCCTTGGCGAAACCGCCAGCGGATCGGCGACGAACCAGCCGAGCACGAACAACAGGAAAGCCGAAACCGCACCGGCCCACACCACGGGCGTGTCGCGGAAGGCGCGCACCATGATCATGTAGAGGCCGCTGCCGATGGTCATCAGCAGTGCCAGTCCGTCGCCGAACAGATTGCCGGTGCCGAAGCCGGACCAGACCATGATCGCCACGCCGCACAGTGACACGGCGGCGGCGACCATCGTCTGCAACCGGAAGGGTTCGCGCGTCAGAACCCAGGCCAGCAGCGCGGTGACGAAAGGTGCTGTGGCATAGATGACGGCGACATTGGCAACGAAGGTGAACTTGAATGCCGATATGAAAGCGATGCTGGCGAGAGCCCCTTCCACCGCCAGCAGCCAGCCGCGCCAGCCAAGCCGCAGGCTATCACGCCCGCCGGAGCGGTGGCGCCGCCACAGCACATAGAGGCTGACCAGGATCGAGCCGACGAAGCCGCGCCAGCAGATGATGGTCAGCGGGTCGGCATGGATCGACTTGGTCAGAACGCCGGTCAGGCCAAACACAGCCGCCGAGGACGACACCAGGATGATGCCGAGCGTACGCTCCGCGGCGGTGTCGATGGTAGCTGCAATCTCAGTCATGCGGCCAGCCTACGCCGCTTGGTCCTGACATCGTAATGTCAGCAATGATGGTGATCCACATCATAGGCGTTTGCGAAAATGCTCGGTGCCGACGATCAGCAGGCCGGCGGCGACGATCAGGGCGGCACCCAGGAAGACTTCGCGGCGCGGCACGTCGCCCCAGATCGCAAAGCCGAGCGCGAACGCCCACAACAGCGAGGTGTATTCCAGCGGTGCCAGCACCGAGGCCGGTGTGCGCTTCATGCCCTCGAAGAGAAGATACTGCGCCAGGCCGCCGAGTGCGCCGACGCTGGCAAGGAGCAGCAACTGAGCCCCGTCCGGTGTCCGCCACCACAACAACGCCGGTACCGCCGAAAACAGCAGGAAATAGAAATTGTTGAGCAGGAGTTGGATCATCGAGCGCTCGGCAAGGGCGGTTTTGCGCAAGAGTACGATGGCGATGCCCCACAAGAAGGCGGCCGCCAGCACCAGCAGCACCGGCACGGACAGGCCGAGATGAGTCGGATCGCAAGCGATGAACACGCCGGCAAAGCCGATCAGCACCGCCAGCCAGCGCAGCATCGGCACTTTTTCGCCGAGCAGGAACACCGAAAGCACGGTGACAATGATTGGGGCCGCGTAATAGACGGTGGTCAGTTCGGCGAGCTGCAGGCTGCGCGCCGCGTTGTAGTAGCAGAGCCACGCAGCAAGCGTGAAGGCACTGCGCACCAGCATCGGCCGCACGATCGGCGAGCGCATCGTGTCAGCAAACAACTGTCGTCCGCCGATCGCCGCGCACGCACCCAGAATGGTGATGCTGCGGAAGAACATGATCTGCCAGACGCTCATGCCGACGACCAACAGCTTGATCGAAGCATCCTGTGTCGAAAACAGCAGATAGGCCGCACCGGTCAGCAGGATGCCTGCAAGAACCCGCTCGCGTGTTTCGAGAATGGCGATATCGGCCATAAGGCGCGTGGGACCAAAATTGCCGGAGCGGCAGAAATGCTGTGAGGAGCGACACAAGGGAACTGTGAATTCAGCTCCCTTGGCACCAAGCTATACGGGCGAAAACCGCTGCGGCGCTACGCCAGCCCGGTGCTTATGTTGGGGCAGGGGTCCATGGCGAGTTGCACTGTCGCCAAGCCTATTGCGTCGCCTGGTAAAGCTCCGAAGCGGCCTCTTTCAGGGCGCGCCGACCATCGGATCGGAAATACATCATGTGCCCGCCCTCGACGACATCGAGACGGATAGGCTTGGCATTGGCGAGCGACGGGATCTGGTTCACCAGGTAGCGCGAGGCGAGGTAAGGCGTGACCAGGTCGGTGTAGCCGTTGACGATCACGACGCCGAGCGAGGGGTTCAGCGAGCGTGCTCGCTGCAGATCGTCCATTACCCCGGCATAGCCTTGCCGTGACGCGCTGGTCCCGTAGTCCCAATTATGGCTGATTTCGCCATTGAGCAGCCGATAGCTGACATCGGTGCGGAAATGCAGTTCGTCGCTGATATAGCCGACGAACGCCGACGTCAGCGCCGGCACGCTGCGGTCGAGCACCGGATCCGGGCCGGCGATGCGAGCGCTCTCGGGCGCGATGTCGGCCGTGCCGATCGTGGCGTCATAGGGGCTGAGCACCTTGCCGCTGGCGCGGGCGAACTCCCTTGCGAACAGGCCGGTGGGAATGCGGGCGGAGTTCCGCTGCACCAGGTCGAGCGGCAGGCCGGTGATGTCAGCCACGCGTTGACTGGCCAGCCGCCTGCCTTGCTCCAGTCCGCTGGTGAGCGCCGTAAGGTAATCGCCCATCGCATAATGTTCGACGTCTGCCAGCTTCTCCCGCAATGCATCGCCGCTGACGCCTTCGGCGCGCAGGCGCACCGCCGCCAGTGAAGGCAGTTCGAGCGCCCAATGCAGCGGCTCGAATTCGTCGGGCTGCACCTGCGTGAACTCCAGCGCCGGGGAGATCAGCACGATGCCGTTCGGACTGATGCCGATATCTTCCTGCAATGTCCTGGCGAGCAGCGCCGCGCGGAACCCGCCATAGCTTTCACCGGCAAGGAACAGCGGCGAGCCGGTGCGGCCGTTCTGCGAGAGATAGAGCCGGATGAAGGCGCCAATCGAGCTGGCATCCTGGTTGACACCCCAGAAATCGCGCGTGTCCTGCCCCGGTGCCTCGCGGCTATAGCCGGTTCCGACCGGATCGACGAAGACGAGATCGGTCATGTCGAGCCAGCTGTCCGGATTGTCGATCAGTCTTTGCGGTGACGGCAGGAATTCGCCGTCGGCTCCCGTCGCGATTATCCGTGGACCGAGAGCGCCGATATGCAGATAGGCGGACGCTGCTCCAGGGCCGCCGTTGAACACGAAGGTGATCGGCCGCTGCGGGTCTTTGGCCCCGCTTGCCGGCGGCTCCAGCGTGTAGGCGACATAGAAGATCTCCGCCGTGACGTCGCCCTTGCCGGAAAGCAGCGACAGGGTGGCGGCTTTTGCCTGGTAATCCAGCTTTCTTCCGGCCAGCGTGATCGAATGGTTGGTTGTCTGCGGCGGCGGCAGCAGGGACAGAACGCCGCCCGAGGGCGCCGGCCGCTCCGCTGTTTCAGCCAGGACGGGCTGCGCCAGGACGGCGAGCATCGGCAGGATAAGACAGATCAGTTTCAGCTTGACCGGCATGATGGCTCCGCGACAACGACTCCCGCATAGGTATGGCCGAGAGGATCGAAGTCAAAGGAAATGGCTGTTTTGAACTTGCAACGGCTTGCGCTACTGTGGCCCGAATGCAGTCGAACGTTTCCCTCGATCAGTTTGGACACTGGAGCGGCGGTGTGGCGGCTGCGGCCCTGGCCGCGACGCCTGAAGAACTGTCCGCTCGCTTCACAGCGGCGGCGAGCGGGCTGCTTGGCTCCGACCGCGCCTATGTCGGCTTTTACCGTCGCGACATAACATCCCTGACCATCGACGATGCCGGCCCCGATCGCTGGAACCGCGACTACGATGCACGACTGTATCGCCAGGATCCCTTCTTCCAGAGGTTCGCCAGCACAAGGCAGGATTTCCTGTTGCCGCTATCGGCACTCCGCAATGGCGACTTCCAGCGTACTCCCTACTATCGCGAATTCTTCGGCCCTTCTGACAGTTTCGACGAGATCACCGGCGTGTTCAATCTCGACGGGCTGACCGCTGGCTATGTCACTTTTCTCAGGCGAAACGGGGCAGAACCGTTTGGCGAGCAGGATCTGGCAACGGCTTGCGCGGCAAGCAGCGCGACAAGGCTCATTTTGGAAAGATTGCTTCATCTGTGCCGCTTCCGGCACAAGGGCGCCGCAATCGGTGACGCTCGCTCGCGGCTGAGCAGGCGCGAGGCCGAAATTGCGCGGCACCTGGTCGATGGTGGCAACGCCAAGACCATCTCGCGAAGTCTCGCCGTCTCGCCCGGCACCGTCCGCAACCACATCAAGCAGATCTACCGCAAGCTCGGCGTGCACTCCCAGGTCGAGCTGCTGGCGACCCTCCGCGACGTCGCTTGAGCCTGACGGCTCCCGCCGGCTCTATTGCCCCGTCACGATGCGCGTCCACATGCGGTTTTGCGATCGCAGCCACTTTGGGTCGTTGTTGTCGACCACGAACAGCTTGGCCTTTACGGCATCAGCCGGAAAGACGCCGGGATCGCTGGCTATGGCCTTGTCCATCAGCGGCAGGGACTCCGGTATCGCATTGGCGTAGGAGACATAGCTGGAATTGGCCGCGGCGATATCGGGCCGCAGATTGAAGTCGATCCAGGCCTGGGCGTTGTCGGGATGCGGCGCATCTTTCGGCACCGCCATCGTATCGAAGTTGATGAGCGTGCCTTCCCTGGGAATGGAATAGGCGATCTCCAGCTTCTTCACGGATTCCGCCGCACGGGTCCTTGCCTGGAGTATGTCGCCCGACCAGCCCAACACCACGCAGATGTCGCCGTTGGCGAGGTCGTTGATGTATTTGGACGAATGGAAATAGCGGATGTAGGGCCGCACCTTGCCCAGCAGGTCCTCGACCTTGGCGAGGTCGTCGGGACTGGTCGATCTGGGGTCGATGTGAAGATAGTTCATTGCCATCGGGATGACTTCCGCCGGCGCATCGATGATAGCCACGCCACAGTCGGAGAGCTTCTTGACCACATCGACGTCGAAGACCATGGCGAAGGAATCCGTCGGCGCGTCCGGCAGCCTCTGCTTCACCGCGGCGACGTTGTAGCCAATACCGTCGGTGACGGCCATATAGGGCACGGCATGCAGGTTCTGTGGGTCGGCGCCCGCGATCAGCGCCAGGGCCTGCGGATCGACCTTCGAATGGTTGGCAAGCTTCGATGTGTCGAGGTCCAGGAACGCCCCCGCCTTCACCTGGTTCTTAAGGAACGGATAGGCTGAGGGGTAGACCACGTCATATCCCGAGCCGCCGGTGAGCAGCTTGGTTTCAAGCACCTCGTTGCCGTCATAGACATCGTAGCGAACCTTGATGCCCGTCTCCTTCTCGAATTTCTCGGCCGTATCCGGCGCGATGTAGTCGGACCAGTTGTAGACGTTGACGATCTTTTCCTCGTCAGCCGAAGCCGCATTTGCGCAGATGCCGCAGGCAAGCAGGGTTGAGAAGATCAGAGCGCGCATAAATGTCCTCCGTTTTCGCTATCTGTTTTGGGCATGCCCCGTCCTTCAACGCCGTTGCGGGGCATAGACCGGCAAGGTGATGCAGGCGACATTGCCGCCGCCTAGCAGGATCTCGCGCGAGTTTTCGATACCGACTATTCGGTGATCGGGAAACAACTCGGCCAGCGTCTGCTTGGCCTTCACATCGAGATCGCAGCCGAACTGCGGTACCACCACGACGCTGTTGCCCGGATAGTAGTTGATGTAGCTCGCCGCGATCCGGTTTCCGGCCGGTCGCGCCCAGGTCGAATCCAGCCGGTCCACGCTGTCGCTTTCTTCCGGCGTCATCTCGATCGGCAAGGGGTGGGGCAGCCGGTGAACTTCCAGCGCGCGGCCGCGCGCGTCGCGGGCCGAACGCAACACCTCTTCGGCTTCTCGCACAATCTCGTATTGCGGATCCTCCCGATTGTCGGTCCAGCTCAGCACGACGACCTCGGGGCGCACGAAACAGCAGACGTCGTCGACATGACCGTCGGTCTCGTCGAAAGCGAGGCCACGTGGCAGCCAGATGACGGTGCCGACACTGAGATAGTCGCCAAGCTGGCGTTCCACCTCGGCCTTGCCGAGATGAGCGTTGCGATTTCGGTTGAGCAGGCATTGCTCCGTCGTGATGAGGGTGCCCTGGCCATCACATTGCAACCCGCCGCCCTCGGCGATCAGAGGTGCGCGGTAGCGATCCATGTTCTCGATTTCGAGCACTTTTTGCGCGGCCAGATCATCGAGGTCCCATGGCGCGTAGAGGCCGCCGTCAAAACCGCCATATGCGTTGAAGATCCAATCGACGCCACGCACGTCGCCTTGATCGTTGACGACGAAATTGGGGCCGCTGTCGCGCAGCCAGGAATCGTTGGTGGACATTTCCACGACGCGCACATGGCCGGGCAATCGCGCTCGGGCATTCTGCCACTGGCGAGCAGAGGCCGCCACCGTCACCGGCTCGCTTTGCGCGATCGCCCCGGCGACATCCGCGAACAGCTTTTGCGCGGGCTTGGCGCCGAGGCGCCAGGTGTCCGGTCGCTCCGGCCAGATCATCCAGCAGCCTGATTTGGGTTCGAATTCGCCGGGCGCGCGAAACCCATCCTGTTTCGGCCTTGTCGAGAGGGTACGGGGCATCTGGGGACCGCCGGGAAATGGAGTGATGACTTGCCCGGATCAGACGTTTTGGGACCTTGTCCGTCAATGTCCCATTTGGGATATCGGTGTTGGCGGCTGTCTCCTGTTGCGGAACGGCATTGCCTTCCCACGGTGATCGGCGCAAATCTCGACCGGACGGCGTATGCCGGTGACGCAAGCAGTCGACGAAAGGGGAAAGCGGATGGATGCGACCGAACTGAAGGCCATGCAGGCGCCGCTGAAGCAGGCCTATCGTGACGATGCTTCGCAGGCCCTGATCACGCTTCGCGCCAAGGGCTCGATCGACGACCAGTCGGTTGCCTGCAAGGTGGAGACGGGCAGGGCGCTCGCCATCGCCGGACTGCATCCGGCAACAGGCGGCTCAGGGCTTGAGCTCTGCTCGGGCGACATGCTGCTGGAGGCCTTGGTGGCTTGCGCCGGGGTGACGCTGAAGGCGGTGGCGACGGCGCTCGAGTTCAAGCTCGGCGCTGCCACGGTGGAAGCCGAAGGCGATCTCGATTTTCGCGGCACGCTCGGTGTCGCCAAGGATGCGCCGGTCGGCTTTCGCGCCATCCGGCTCAATTTCAACCTCGACACCGATGAGCCGCAGGAGCGGATAGACTCGCTGCTGAAGCTGACCGAGCGTTATTGCGTGGTATTCCAGACCATCAGCCAGAAGCCGGAGCTGACGGTGAGCGCGCGCCGCTGACGCTTACTGCGCTGACGGTTCTTCGGCGTCGCCCTCGTCAGTGAAGGGCGAGGCGCTCGGCACGCATTGCACCGACCAGCCGGCCGGTGTCGGCTGCTTCTGATATTCGGTGATGGCGGCGGTGCACTGTTCGCGTTTGTCGAAGGTGCTGGGCAGCACGACCATGCCGCCTTGCGGGCCGGCGATTACCAGATACCAGACCAACGCTGCTGCGGTCGTAGCCATGGGGATTTCCTCATTCTGCCAGTGGGCGCTTGTTGTGGGAGTCGCTGTGATCCTTACCAACTCCACGGAAATGACGAAAGCATGACGGCGGCGCAGCCTTCCATCGTCACATCACAGCCGCGTGATGGGACGATGGGTTCCAGCCCAAATTTCGAAGCCCAATCGGCTCAGTTGGTGGCAAAACAATAGAACAAGCCGTCGCCCCCGGTGCCCTTGAGCGCCTCCTGGCTGCAGCCGCCGCGCGAAGCGTGCGAGGAATTCCAGGATTTGGCCGCTGCCGAATCGTCGAGGCCGGCGCGGTCATGATGGCCCATCATAGCGGCGCCTTCCGCCCCGCTCATCGTCCAGTCGCCGCAGGTCTGGTCGGCGATCTTGGTGCCGTCGGGCTTGGAGCCGGTCAGCACGTCGTGGCGGTTGGGCGTGTCGCCGCGGCCGTTGACCGCTTCGCCTTTCTCGTTGAGCGCTGTCTGCTTGGTGATGCCGTTGGCATCGCTGTGCAACGAGGCGACATCGTCGGCGATCTTGATGCCCTTTGCGTTTACCCATGGCCCCTTGCCGATGCGGTCGCGGGCGTCGGTGTCGCTGGTCGACAGATAGGCGGCCCAACTTTTGCCGGTGACGCCAGCGGCTTCCGCCAGCGACGCGCAATGCGCGTCGGCGCCTTTGAGGCCGCCGAGGTCGGCACCCTTGCCGGAACCGACACTGGTAACGAAGAAGCTCATCTTGGCATCTTGCGAGTAAGCGGCGCCCGCGGCTGCGATCAGGGTGGCGGCGGTGGCGAGAAGCAGTCTACGCATGTCGGTCCTCCGGTTGGTCTTCGACGGGTTACATCAGAAGAAACGTTGCCGGAGGCCTGTTTAATCCCTACGCATGTCGCCTAAAAGTGTGCAGCGGTTTTTGGGAAACCGACATGCGTCAAAAAGGCTCTAGTTTTATTCCGGCTGGCGATAGGCGACGAAGCGATTGTGCTTGGCTTGGAAGATCAATCCGGTCTCTTTCAGCTCCGGGCTGGCCAGCGGCACGATGCGTTTGGCGATCTCGGCGGGGTGCGGCAACGTCTCGGGATCCTCGCCCGGCACTGCCTGGGCACGCATGGCGGTGCGGGTGGCGCCGGGGTCGGCGGCGTTGACCCGGAGCGGCAGGCTCTGCGTCTCATGCGCCCAGGAGCGCATCATCGTCTCCACCGCGGCCTTGGACGCCGCGTAGGGCGCCCAGAAGGCACGCGCCGAGTGCGCTGCGTTGGAAGATAGGATGATCGCTCGTCCAGCATCGGAGAGCCGCAGCAGAGGGTCGACCGAGCGGATCAGCCGCCAGGTCGAGGTGACGTTGATGGTCATCACCTTCTCGAAGGTTTTTGCTTCGACATGACCGATCGGCGAAATGACGCCGAGAACGCCGGCATTGGCGACGAGAATGTCGAGCTTGCCCCAGCGTTCGTGGATGGCGCCGCCCAGGCGGTCGATGCCGGCCATGTCGGCGAGGTCGAGCGGCACCAGTGTCGCCTGGCCGCCGGCCGTCTTGATCTGGTCGTCGAGCTCTTCCAGTCCGCCGACAGTGCGCGCCACCGCAATGACATGCGCGCCGGCGGCAGCCAATTCCTTGGCCATGAAATAGCCGATACCGCGCGAGGCGCCGGTGACGACCGCAACGCGGCCGGTAAGGTCGAGGGTCATGCGATGGATTCCGGGAATTTGACTAACGCTGATGACGGTCCGGCCTACGTCCCGCTCGTCGCCAGCAGCGACAGCGTGCGCACATTGTCGTGGCCTTCGAAGTCGAGCAGGCGGGTTGGATACTGGCCGGTGAAGCAGGCATCGCAGAATTGCGGCTGGTCGTTGTCGCGGCTGGCTTCGCCGACGGCGCGGTAGAGCCCGTCAATGGTGAGGAAGCCGAGCGAATCGACGCGAATGAACTCGGCCATCTCCTCGATTGACATGCGCGATGCCAGGAGCTTCGATTTCTCCGGCGTGTCGACACCGTAGAAGCAGGAGGCGCGTGTCGGCGGTGAGGCGATGCGCATATGCACCTCCTTGGCGCCGGCGTCGCGCACCATCTGCACGATCTTCTGGCTGGTGGTGCCGCGCACGATACTGTCGTCGACCAGCACCACGCGCTTGCCCTCGATCATGCGGCGGTTGGCATTGTGCTTCAGCTTGACGCCCATGTGGCGGATCGAATCGCCCGGCTGGATAAAGGTGCGGCCGACATAATGATTGCGGATGATGCCGAGCTCGAAGGGAATGCCTGCGGCCTGGCTGAAGCCGATCGCCGCCGGCGTGCCCGAATCCGGCACCGGCACGACGATGTCCGCCTCGACCGGGCTTTCAACCGCCAGCTCGGCGCCGATGCGCTTGCGCACCTCATAGACGTTACGGCCTTCGACCGAGGAATCCGGCCGCGCGAAATAGACATATTCGAAGATGCAGAAGCGGGTCTTCTGCGGTTCGAAGGGGAACAGGCTTTCAATACCCTTGGACGTGACGACGACCATCTCGCCGGGCTTCAGGTCGCGAACGAAACGAGCGCCGATGATGTCGAGCGCGCAGGTTTCGGAGGCCAGGATCCAGGCGCCGTCGAGATCGCCGAGCACCAGCGGCCGGATGCCGAGCGGATCGCGGCAGCCGATCATCTTCTTGGCCGTCATCGCCACCAGCGAGAAGGCGCCCTCGACCTGCCGCACCGCATCGATGAAACGCGAGTTCAAATCGCGCTCCTTGCTGGTGGCGACAAGGTGCAAAAGCGTCTCGGTATCGGAGGTGGAGGAGAAGATCGCGCCTTGCTTCTGCAGCGCGCGCTGCACGGTCATGGCGTTGGTCAGATTGCCGTTGTGGGCGACGGCGAAGCCGCCATCGGCCAATTCTGCGAAAAAGGGCTGGATGTTGCGCATGCCGGCGCCGCCAGTCGTGGCGTAGCGGGTATGGCCAATGGCGCGGTTGCCTTGCAGGCTGTCGATGACGCGCTGCTTGGTGAAGGTGTCGCCGATCAGGCCGACATGGCGTTCGACATGGAACTGGCTGCCGTCATAAGAAACGATGCCTGCCGCTTCCTGGCCACGATGCTGCAGCGCATGCAGGCCCAGTGTGACGATGGCTGCCGCGTCCTGCCGGCCGAAAATGCCGAACACACCGCATTCGTCGTGGAAATGGTCGTCGGCCTCGGCGGAAAGCACGTCGTCTGCGTCTGCCATCTTAAGCTCCGCTAAAATCGCCATATAATGCGGGTTCGCGCCGAAAGCAACGCGGGCCGTGCGGTCGTTCACACCATCGTCAGATCCTGACGTCGTTTTCGGCGTCAGTTTGCCGGTGCCGTCGGTGCCGGAGCGTTGTTGGCCGGTGGTGTTGCGTCATTGTCGTCAGGCGCCGGCGTGTTGGCATCGTCGCCGCCCGCCGGAGCATCCGCCGCCGGTGCGTCCGGAGCAGCTGGTGTCTCGGCGGCCGGCTGATTCGGATTGAGCTTCTTGAGGATCGCGTTTTCCGGATCCTCGGGCAGCAGGCTTTCGAGCTTGGCGCCGATCTGTTCGAGCAGCGGCCGCGACTTGGCCTCCGTGACCCAGGCTGGTGCCTTGGCACCGGCCAGCCAGTTGAAGAACAGCAGGGCGACGGCAACGACCAGGATGCCGCGCGCGGCGCCGTAAAGGAAACCGAGCGTACGATCGAGTGCGCCGATCCTGGAATCGATGATCCAGTCGGCTAGCTTCATGGTGATGACCGAGACGACGATCAACGCGATGATGAAAACCACGCCGGCGGCCGCCGCCATGGCGACCTTTTCATTCTCGATGTAGGGCGCGAGGTAAGGCACAACCGGCTTGTAGAAGAAGAACGCCGCCGCTGCCGCCGCTGCCCAGGAGACGACGGACAGGACTTCGCGCGAGAAGCCGCGAACCATGGCGAGCATCGCCGAGACCAGAGTGAAGCCGACGAGAATTCCGTCAAGCAGCGTAATCGGCATGTCTTTCGCCCCACTCCATGAGCCGCATTATAGCGCGGAGCATCGGGTTCTGGGTCCGATGCTCTAATCTTCTTCGTCCACGCGGCTTCGGCGTGAGCCGGCTATGCGTGCCACGAGGTCGGCAAGCTCGGTCGGCTGGAAAGAACCGGCCCCGATCCCCCCGGCCAGTTCCCCGCTGCCCGAGGGCAGAACCGCGCTTCCAAAACCCAGCTTTTCGGCTTCCTTGAGGCGCTGTTGCGCATGCGCAACCGGCCTCACGGCGCCCGAAAGGCTGATTTCGCCGAAATAGACGCAATCGGCGGGAAGGGCAAGACCGGTGAGCGAGGAAACCAGGGCGGCCGCCACTGCCAGATCGGCCGCGGGCTCCGAAATCCGGTAGCCTCCGGCGACATTGAGATAGACATCGTGAGTGCCGAAGCGCACGCCGCAATGGGCTTCGAGAACCGCCAGGATCATCGACAGCCGGGCGCCGTCCCAGCCGACGACGGCGCGGCGCGGCGTGCCGAGCGAGGAGGGTGCGACCAGTGCCTGGATCTCGACCAGCACCGGCCTTGTCCCCTCCATGCCGGCGAAAACCGCCGCCCCCGGCGATTTGGCATGGCGTTCGCCAAGGAAAAGCTCGGACGGATTGGCGACCTCGCGCAGGCCCTTGTCCGACATTTCGAAGACGCCGATCTCGTCGGTCGGTCCAAAACGGTTCTTCACCGTGCGCAGGATGCGATAGTGATGGCCGCCTTCGCCTTCGAAGTAGAGCACGGCGTCGACCATGTGCTCGACGACGCGCGGCCCGGCGATCTGGCCTTCCTTGGTGACATGGCCGACCAGCACGATCGCCGCCCCTGTGGATTTCGCATAACGGATCATCGCCTGGGCGGCGGCGCGCACCTGTGTGACGGTCCCAGGCGCCGAATCGGCAAGGTCGGTCCACAGCGTCTGGATCGAATCCAGGATGACGAGATCAGGCCGCTTGCCGTCGGCGATCGTCGCCAGGATGTCCTCGACATTGGTCTCGGCGGCAAGTTCCACCGGAGAAGAGGCGACGCCAAGCCGCTGCGCCCGCAGCCTGATCTGCGCGACCGCCTCTTCGCCGGAAACATAGACGATGCGATGGCCTTTTGATGCCAGCGCCGCGGCCGCCTGGGTGAGCAGCGTCGACTTGCCGATGCCGGGGTCGCCGCCGACCAGCAACGCCGAGCCGCGCACGAAACCGCCGCCGGTGGCGCGGTCGAGTTCGCCAATGCCCGAGATGATGCGCGGCGCGTCCTCGATATCGCCGGACAGCGTGGTCAGCACCACCGCGCGGCCCTTGCGGGCATTGCGCGTGTTGGCTGGTCCCGAGCCGATGCCGCCGGACGTGCCTTCCTCGACCAGCGTGTTCCACTCGCCACAGGCATCGCATTTGCCGGCCCAGCGCTGATGCACCGATCCGCAACTCTGGCAGATGAATTGGACGCGTGACTTTGCCATTACGTCGCCGCAGGCTGAAAATTGGGAAAGCGGGGCGTTCCTTCACACCCCCCTCTGTCCTGCCGGACATCTCCCCCGCAAGGGGGGAGATTGGCAGTTTTGACTACAGCACCATCTCTGCCACGTCGGCGATTGGCGAAATCGGTAACGACATCCAATCTCCCCCCTTGCGGGGGAGATGTCCGGCAGGACAGAGGGGGGTGTGACAGAGCGCGACGGTAGGTCAAAAAGCTACTCGAACCTTTCCGGCAGATGATGCTCCTCGGCGAGGTCGGAGAAGCGGGTGAACTCGCCCTGGAAGGCAAGGCTGACGGTGCCGGTCGGGCCATGGCGCTGCTTGGCGATGATCACTTCGGCCTTGCCCTGGACCTCGATCATCTTCGTTTCCCAGGCGAGGTGCTCGGGCGTGCCTTTCTCCGGTTCCTTGTTCTTGATGTAATATTCCTCACGGTACACGAACAGCACGACGTCGGCGTCCTGCTCGATCGAGCCCGATTCGCGCAGATCGGACAGCTGCGGATGCTTGTCGTCGCGGCTTTCGACCTGACGCGAGAGCTGTGAGAGGGCGATGATCGGCACGCCCAACTCTTTGCCGAGTGCCTTCAGTCCGGTGGTGATCTCGGTGATTTCCTGGACGCGGTTCTGCGACGCCTTGGCGGATGAACCCTGCATCAGCTGGATATAGTCGATGACCATCAGGTCCAGCCCGCGCTGCCGCTTGAGGCGGCGGGCGCGCGCCGCGAGCTGGGCGATCGAGATACCACCCGTCTGGTCGATGTAGAGCGGGCGCTTGTGGTTCTCCTGCGTGTAGGCGACAAGCTTGCCGAAATCGGCTTCCGTCAAATCGCCGCGCCGGATTTTCGACGATGGAATCTCGGTCTGCTCGGAGATGATGCGGGTGGCCAGCTGCTCCGACGACATTTCAAGCGAGAAGAAGCCAACGACGCCGCCATTGGCCGCCTTGACCGAACCGTCGGCCTGCTGGGCAGGCTCATAGGCGGCAGCGATGTTATAGGCGATGTTGGTGGCCAGCGACGTCTTGCCCATGCCTGGGCGGCCGGCGATGATGATCAAATCCGAAGGCTGCAGGCCGCCCATGCGGTGATCAAGATCGCGCAGGCCGGTGGCAATGCCGGACAGGTGGCCATCGCGCATATAGGCCGCGCTGGCCATGTCGACGGCGTTCTTCAACGCATCGGAAAAACTCTCGAAGCCGCCATCGTAGCGGCCGTTTTCGGCCAGCTCGAACAGGCGGCGTTCGGCATCCTCGATCTGTTCGCCGGGCGCCATGTCGACCGGCGCGTCATAGGCGATGTTGACCATGTCCTCGCCAACGGTAATCAGAGCGCGGCGTGTCGCAAGGTCATAGATGGCGCGGCCATAGTCGGTGGCGTTGACGACGGTGACGGCCTCGACCGCCAGCCGTACGACATATTGCGCCATCGTCATGTCGCCGACTTTCTCGTCGGCCGGCAGGAAGGTTTTCAGCGTGATCGGCGTCGCCACCTTGCCCATCCGGATGAACTCGGACGCCACCTCGAAGATCTTGCGGTGCAGCGGTTCGTAGAAATGGCTGGCCTTGAGGAAGTCCGAGACGCGATAGAAGGCGTCGTTGTTGACGAGGATGGCGCCGAGCAGCGCCTGCTCGGCCTCGATGTTGTTGGGCGCTTCACGATAAAGCGGTGTTTCCGCCACGCCGAATTTTCGCGCTGCTTCTGCCATGATGTCCCCGATTTCGATCCCGGCTTCTCGATATCAGAACGTGACAAGTCCATGCTGACTTATCTGCACCAGTGCCTGTCCAATCAGCTTTGATACCCGCGATTCACAGCCGAGTTTTTTCGGTGGAAAGAATCACAATTGACTCGAATCGAAAGAACGATTGTAGCGCATCTACAGGGAGAACAAAACGGGAAAACAAGAATGGTGCCCTGTGCAGCCATCCCGCTCAAAGCTGACCGAGTCGCCCCTCGATGAACCGGCGTTCCGCCGGTTGCCGGGTCAACTCGATCGCCCGCCGGTAGGAGGTCCTTGCCGCTTCGGTCAAGCCAAGCCTGCGCTGCATGTCTGCTCGCGCCGCGTGCGCCAGATGGTAGCCGTCCAGCCCGCCTTGTCCCATGACCGCCTCGACTGCCGCCAGTCCGGCCTGCGGGCCGTCGCGCATGCCTATGGCCGCGGCGCGGTTGAGTGCCACGACCGGCGAGGGGTCGACGCGGCCGAGTACATCGTAAAGCGCGACGATCTGTACCCAGTCGGTCTCCGCCGTGCCGGCCGCCTCGGCGTGGACGGAAGCAATGGCCGCCTGCAGGATATACGGTCCGATGCGGCGCGAGGCGATCGCCCGACCGATCAGGCCGTCGGCCTCGGCGATCAACGCACGGTCCCACAGCGTGCGGTCCTGATCCTCTAGCAGGACAAGGTCGCCGCTGGCGTCGACCCGCGTCGCGCGCCGCGCCTCGTGCAGCAGCATCAGGGCCAGCAGCCCTTGCGCCTCCGGCTGGTCGAGCAGTTCGACCATCAGCCGGCCGATCCGGATCGCCTCGGCGCACAGATCGGCCCGCGTCAGGTTCGGCCCCTCGGTTGCCGCGTAACCCTCATTGAAGATCAGGTAGATCACCTGCAGCGCACTCTCGAGACGCGCCGGCAGGTCGTCGCGGCCCGGCACTTCGTAAGGGATGGCCTCGTCGCGGATCTTCGCCTTGGCCCGCACGATGCGTTGCGCAATGGTCGGTGCCGGCGTCAGATAGGCGCGGGCGATCTCTTCGGTGGTCAAACCACCCACTTCGCGCAGGGTCAGGGCGATGCGTGCATCCGGCGCCAGCGCCGGATGGCAGCAGACGAAGATGAGCCGCAATTCATCGTCCTGGATGTCTTCCGGCATGGCCGGCTCCGGTGTCGGCTCGGCCAGAGCCGTGAGCTCGGGCAGAGCCCCGGCCAGCCGCGCTTCCCGGCGCCAGCGGTCGATGGTCCTGAAGCGGCCGGCCGAGACCAGCCAGGAATAGGGATTGGCCGGCACACCCTGGCGCGGCCATTGCTCGGCGGCAGCGGTGAAGGCCTCGTGCAAGGCCTCCTCCGCCGCGTCGAAACCGCCGAGCAGGCGGATCAAGGTCGCCAGCACGCGCCGCGCCTGGGTGCGGTAGGCCGCCTCCAGGGCGTCGCGCGGGCCGGCGGTGCTCACAGGACCGGCGGCGGCTGGCTGAAGTCGACGACCGGACGGACTTCGATAAAGCCGATCGTTGCCAGCGGATGGCCGCTCGCCACCCGCACCGCTTCATTGAGGTCACGGGCTTCGATGACGATGATGCCGCCCAGGATCTCCTTGGTCTCCATGAACGGGCCGTCGACCGAAGACATCTTGCCGTCGCGGACCTGCACGGTCATCGCCTCTTCCGGCAACACCAGGGCCTCGGCGGTTACGAAGTGGCCGCTGGCCCTGAGCACCTCGTCATATCCGGCGCATTCGGCCAGCACGGCGTTGGCTTGCGGGCTGCCGCCGAACAGCGTCTTGGGGTGGTAGTAGATGAGACAGGCATAACGCATGGTGGGTTTCCTTTTCCAGGATTGTCTAGGGTTCTTGGGATCAGGCGTCGAGGATCGGTGCGAAGCCGCCATGGACCCGGCGCTGGTTGTCGTAGGGCATGGTGTCGGCATACATGCGCGGATCGGCAATCACCTTCTTCCAGGCGTCGTCACGCACCTGCTTCGACGGCCATTCGACCCAGGCATAGACGACAACCTCATCGCCCGTCGCTTTCACGGCGCTGCGGTAATCGGTGATCTCGCCGTCGGGAACATCGTCGCCCCACGCCTCGACGACGCGGGTTGCGCCATGTTCCTTGATCACCGCGGCCTGCTTCGCCGCCACGGCAAGGTAGGCTTGCTTGTTGGCGGCCGGCACCGGCACCAGCGAGCCATCGATATAGCCGGTCTTGCCGGTCGTGTTCAGGTCGATGAACGGCGTGAAACCGCCGATGATCATGTGCTTGCCGTCAAAGGGCATGGACGCGCCGATCTCCGCCATGCGCGGGTCGCTCATCATCGTCTGATAGGCAGCGTCCGCCGCCGCCTTGTCCGCGTATTCGTGCCACGAAAAGGTGATGACCTCATCCGGCTTTGCCTTCACGGCTCCCTTGAAGTCGGTGATCTTGCCGCCGGGCACGTCGTCGCCCCATCCCTCGACCATCCGGGTGGTGCCGAACTCCTTCAGCACCGATGCCGCCTTGGCGACATGCTTGCGATAGGCTTCCTTGTTGGCGGCGGGCACCGCGGCGACAAATCCTGCGATATAGCTCATTGCGTCTCTCCTGTTGGCTGATGCCGTTTGACACTCTTGGCGTCTCGAAAGATCCGAGAACGCCAATGGTCGAACGGCACGGCCTGGATTCGACATCGCTCCGAATTTTTCTTCGGAGCGGTTCGAAACGCCACTGCCGCCTATTCGGAACCCAGCCTGTCGCCCCAGTCCAGCCGCCGGGCGAGCTTGAAGTCGGCGCCGTCGCGCTTGGTGAACAAGCGCTCGGCGGCGGTACCGTCGTCCTGGCAAAGCTTGAGCAGAACCTTGCCGGAGCCGGATTTCGGCGGCGCAAGAACCCGCGCCTGGTGCGAAGTGGGCCGTTCTCGGGAAGCCGCGACATAGATGAACTTCTCGTCTTCCCACGGCACGTCGGCATCCTTGGCCAGCCGATGCAGGCGCGAGCGGGCGACGCGGCGGGAAAAATGGCACCAGTCGGGCTGGATCAGCGGGCAGGGCGCCTGATGCGCGCAAGGCGCTAGCACATGCGCGCCCGCCTCGATCAGCTGCCGGCGCACGGCAAGGATGCGCTGCCAGCCGGCAGGGGTGCCCGGCTCGACCACAAGCAGCGTGCCGGCGGTGAGTTGCCAGAGGCGGTCGATGAGCTTCGGCAGTGATGCGGGAGCGATTTCATCGAGCACATAGGCGCAAGTGACCAGATCGGCCGACTTGAGGTCGGCAAGGTCGATGGTGGCATCACCCGCCAGCCACCTCGTCTGGGCGGCAATCGCACCGGCGGCAAGTGTCTCGCCGACCTTGCGTACCGCCGCACTGGCTTCGAACAACACAGCCTGTTCGAGATCGGGCCACAGCTCAGTCGTGGCCCAAAGCGCAGTACCAGGACCTGCGCCGACATCGAGCAGGCTCTTGGGTTGGAAGGCGGGCTTGGCATCGCTCAGCGCATCGAGACTGGTGCGGATCGCGGCATAGGTCGCCGGCAGCCGCGTCGCCAGATAGGCTTTCACCGCCAGATCCTCGGCCATGTGCAGACGGCCGTCGCGCAATTCGGCACGATAACGGTCGGACAGCGTTTTTGCCGCTTGTTTGAGTACCGCCAGCGGAACGTTCTCGAGCAAGCGCTCGACACCTTGGCGAAGGGATGCCGGCAACTCCATCTCACGCGCCCCGCGGGACGAGAAGGATCACGGAAGCGCCGGCAATGCAGAGCGCCGCGCCGGCAAAATCCCAGCGGTCGGGGCGCACGTCCTCCACCAGCCACAGCCAGCCAAGCGATGTCGCAATGTAGATGCCGCCATAGGCGGCGTAGGCGCGGCCGGCGGCTGACGTGTCGACCAGCGCCAGCAGGAGGCCGAACAGGGCAAGCGAGCCGAGGCCGGGAAGAAGCCAAAGCGGCGACTTATCCAGCCGCCACCAGGCCCAGAACGAAAAGCAGCCGGCGATCTCGGCCAGAGCGGCGGCGGCATAGAGGACGTAGGTCATGAAAAAGGTCCCGCGACGGTGAACTGACCCCATAAAGTTGGACGGTTCATTGAGTTGGTAGGTTTAAGGGCTGGTTCCTGTATTGCACAGGGGCCAGCCCTTTC